>NZ_JBVOOL010000037.1:0-60062 GCF_055664045.1 Kitasatospora sp. NPDC023385
GGCATCTCGGGCAGCAGGAAGCTGTACCGGCCGAGCATGTTCACGTGGTGCCGCACGAACGGCGAGAGCCGGGCGACGTCCTCGTCGCGGACGTCCAAGCCCTCGGCACGGAGCTGGGTGAGGGCGGCGTCCGTGTAGCGGGTGTTCGGCTTCGGGGATCAATCAGGACGTGGTTAGCGGTAAGCCCCTGATGATCAGGTCGCGGCCGTGATGCGGGTGGCGTAGACCCGGTGAGCCTTGCGCTCGGCGGAGCTGGCGGTGTCGGTGGCGAGGGCGGCGGCCTGCTGCAGCGCGGTGCGGTGGAGTTCGAGCGGTGCGGTGATCCGGAGGGAGTGGCCCTGGCCGCGGCGGATGGTCCGGCCGGAGGCGAGCGCGGCGCGGACGGTCTCGTCGCCGCCGGCGAGCAGGTGGTGGGCGAGCAGGCCGGGCAGATCGAGGGTGACCACCGGGTCCGGCTCCGGCTGCTGCTCGGCGACCGGGTCCGGGAGGCCGTCGAGCAGCTCGGGCAGTTCACGGGCTCCGGCGGCGTCCAGGACGCGGCGGATCGTCTTCGGGTCGACCTGGTGCTGCCGGGCGAGGGCCTGACGGCGGCGCCTTCGCCGAACGCCTCGACCACCTTCGCCGCCTGGTCCGGGTCGAGCGAGGCGGGGCGGCCGAGCGCCTTGCCCGCGACTTCGGCGGCGGCGACGCCTTCGCGGGTGTTCTCCGAGATCATGTCGCGCTGGAACTCCAGCACGGCGGCGAGCACGTTCACCATCATCTTGGTGCCGGGGTCGTCGGAGGCGAGGTCGATGCCGGACAGCAGCCCGGACTCGACCCGCAGGTGCAGGCCGCGGCGGATCAGCACTGGCCTCAGGGCGAGGATGTCCGCCACCGAGCGGAAGAGCCGGGCGGCGTCGGCGATGCGGATGGTGTCGCCGACGGCGGCCTCGTTCAGCAGCCGGGTGAAGCCGGCGCGGTCGAGCGAGAGCTGCCGCGTGGAGGTGGCGGGGTCTTCGTAGACGGGGGCGCCGGCGGCCAGCAGGGGGGCCAGGGCGTGGCGCTGGCGGGCGTCGGTCTGCTGCGGCGCGCGGCGCCGTGGTGGAAGGTGCTGTGCCGGTGGATTCGCCGTGCGGCGTCCACAGCTGCCCACGCACCCCTGGTCCGCATTTCCGCAACATGGGCGCCGCCGTCCGGGGGTGCTGCGGTGATGCGACCGTCCGGGAGCAGTTGCCGTTCGAGGACCTGCCCGAGATTGCGACCTCCTCGCCGTGGTGTGAGCGGTGGGAGGGACGGCGGCACTCGTGGCGACACCTGAGCGAGGGAGGGTTTGACGCCCGGCAGTTCGAGTTCGCCCCGGTGTGGGAGCGTTCGCCCAAAGTCTGTGAACGGACCGTCCCCACGATCCGCAGCACGAGACAAAGAATGCGTCAATCGCAACTCATTGCGCTCATCGTAGTTCCTGGCGCATACTGCAAGGCATGAGCGTATTCACCGACATCGCCGCGATCTGCCACCCGATGCCCGCGCAGGGGGACGTGCCCGAGGACATCTACAACGACGTGTGCCACTCCGTCCACGCTCAGCGGGAGGAGATGATCCACAACCTTGAGGCGGCCGCAGACGCTGACTGGGAGGAGAACGAACCGCTCCTGTCCGCGATCGGCATCGCGCGTTACCGCAAGGAGCAGGCCGAGGGCGAGATCCGCCGGCTGATCGCCTACGGCCGGGAGTTCACCCGTCCGCGCCCCTACAAGCTCTCCGACCTGGCCGCCGCCTCCGGCATGTCCGTCTCCGGAATCCGCACCGCTTACGGCCCCGGCGAAGTCGCGGACGTGGAACAGACCCTCGGTCGCGCAGCCCGCGAGCGGCGCGCGCCCTCGACGGACGAGGCGTCCGATACGGACAGCGCCTCGTGACCCGCCGACGGTCCAACGCGAAGAGCGTCCGGGCAGGAGGGCCCCGCCCGGACTCGGCAGGCGGCGCCGCCGGGCACCGCGACCGTCTCCACGCGCAGGCATCCCGGGGCCTGACCCAGGCCGATGCGATCCGCCTCAAGGCGGCCCTGACCGGGTGGTTCGGCTCCGATCACCAAGGGCGTTAGTTTGCAGCTGACATGCCGTCAACAATGAGGATCGGACGGCGAATACACCGTCCTCTTGTCGCGACCACGACCCGCAAGTCGGTTCCTTTGTGATTCGCATCACAGCCCCACCGGCATGCTGCCGTCCCTGTGAAGGACGGGAGTGAGGTGTGGGTTGGTATCGGCAGTCACGATACCAACCCACACCTCACTCCCGTCCTTCTACAGCCTCAGGGGGGTCGCGTTGAAGCGGCTTGCAACGGTCGGCCCGTGTGCCCAATCTGATGGTCAGTCGGACAAGCCGACGTCGAAGGGGGTGAGTCGTGAGGCCCGAGCGAGATGACCGTGATGTCAGTGGAGAGCGGCTTACGCGCCCGGTCGACAACTGTTCCGCCGGAGAGGCGGGACGGGACGGCTGAGAGTCACGTACGGAACGAGACTCCGCCAACCTCCCGCGTGGCTTCCTACGGCATCGCGCGGGAGGTTGGCGGCCGGCACCACCAGCGATCAAGCGCACGGAGGTACCTTGTCAGCGATTATCCCTCGGGAGTCAGAAAGTGGTGAAGAGCGGGGGTCGGCGTCCCTCGCGCCCCGGGCCCTCCTGGCCTGGGTCGGGGAGAGCGTGCGGCAGTCCGATCTCCCGACGCTCCTGCGTCTGACCATGCTCTACGCCTGCATCTGGGGCGTGAGTCCGGCTGGGCTGGGGCGCCTCATCCTCTGCCTCAGCGGGGCCAGCGTCGCCTGGGGGCTGTTGAAGCACTTCAAGATCGTGGCCTGACGGCCGCAAGTCCAATATGAAGGAGCGTGGCCTGAGGGGTTGCACCCTCAGGCCACGCTGCTGTCTGTCCTTACGGTGACGCTCCGCTCTTGTTGCCACAGCCGTGGGCGCGGAGTGCTCGGGCGGCAGTAGTGGACAACGGACAGATCTAAAGAACCAACATAACCTGGTCGGCCAGCCCTGCAGACCATCACCGACGCCCAACCTCTGCGCCAGGCTGCGGACCGTCTACCGGCACGCCCTCGCGTTGTGAACGATGAACGGCAGCTCCACTGTTGAGGAGCCGGGGACTACCGGTCGGTACTGTGATGTCCTATTAGGGTGGCATTCAATAAGAACAGCTCCACCGCACCGGTGCCTGCAAACCCGGAGGCTCTCTACCCCGCGCTGACCCACCTGCAGGGGGCGCCGCGTGAGCTTTGGTCCCGCCAGGCCGACGTGCTCCGGGTTTACGCAGACCGGCACATCAACAGCCCGGATGTTGCGATAGAGCTGCCTACGGGGGCGGGGAAGACTCTCGTGGGCTGCCTGGTGGCAGAGTGGCGCCGTCAGAGCAAGCGGGAACGAGTCGCCTACCTGACCCCGACCCGCCAGCTCGCCCAGCAGGCAGCCAAGCAAGCACGGGTGTACGGGATTCCCGCTGTCGACCTCACCGGGTCGCACAAGAACTGGGAACCTTCGGACGAATGGAGCTTCAGCCAGGGAAAAGCGGTCGCCTTCGCCACCTACAGCGCACTGTTCAACAGCAATCCGCATCTGCGACCGCAAGCCCTTGTGCTCGACGATGCCCACGCTGCTGAAGGGGCCGTTGCGTCGACCTGGAGCATGTCGATCTATCGCAGCGAAGCCGCATACGACGAACTCCTCCAGGTCCTGTCCGACCACCGAGCTCTCAGCACGGCAGTAGTCAGACGCCTGAAGCATCGCACCGCCGGCACCACCTACCTTGCGGGGGTCGCAGAGACAGTGGCAGCGGTCCCGGACCTGGAGCACGTCCTGGAGGCCACCGATGCTCAAGGGCGCCTCTCCCAGCAGGCACACTTCGGCTACGCGAAGCTCTCCGAAGGTCTATCCGCTTGCCTGATCTTCGCCAGCAGCGAGGAGATCCTGGTTCGGCCGCTCATCGCACCAACCGCCTCACACCCGGTCTTCGAGGACGTCACGCAGCGCGTGTACCTCTCGGCGACCCTGGGAGACGGCGGGGAGCTTGAGCGGGCCTTCGGGCGGAAGAAGATCGCTCGGATCAAGGCTCCAGCCAACTGGGAGAACCAAGGGACCGGACGTCGATTCTTCGTCTTCCCCGACCTCGTCAAGGGACTCGACCAAGAGGCGGTCCCTGACTTCGTTCGGGAGCAGATCACGGCCTTCGACAAGGCCGTACTGCTCGCTCCGAACAAGCGCGCCCGCGACAGTCTGGTCTCGGCCGTCAAGCCAGCCAACATGACCTGCTGGCAGGCGGACGACTCCGATGACGCCGCAGAGAACTTCCTGTCGGCTCCTACGGGGGTCCTGGCCCTGGCCAACCGCTACGACGGCATCGACCTCCCAGACCACGCCTGCCGTCTGGTGGTGCTCGCCGGCAGCCCGAACGGCGCCCACCTCCAAGAGAGATTCCTGTACCAGAGCCTCGGCGCACACGTAGTCCTCAACGAGCGGATCCGTACCCGGATCACCCAAGGCTCCGGCCGGGCCACCCGTAACAGTGCTGACTATGCTGCTGTGCTGATGCTCGGCCGCGAGCTTCGGGAGTTCTGCATGCCCCTGGAGCACCGCATCGCGATGTTCCCGGAACTGCGTGCCGAGATCACCTTCGGCCTGGAGTACTCGGACTTGTCCGAGGCCGAGGTCCTGGACAATCTCCAACACTTCCAGCAGCAGGACGAGGAGTGGCAAGGGGCGAACCATCAGATCCGGGCAGCTCGTGACGAGACTCCGCGTGTTGCACTCCCTGGAACCGAGCACCTGAGCAATGCCGTCCAGTACGAGGTCAGTGCCATCAATGCTGCCTGGCAGGGCGACTGGCCGCGGGCAGTGGACCAGGCGAAGAAGGCCATCGAGACGCTCCCCGGCACCCCCGAGATCCGCCGCTACCAGGCGCTGTGGCAGTACCTGCTCGCCTCATGGGCGGTGATCGCGTTTCGCGGTGACGGCCAGGCGCACTGGAAGGACCTTGCGGACAAGCACTTTGCCGATGCCCGTACGGCAGCCGGAGGAACGCAGTGGTTGCGTGACATCACCACCAACGCAGCCCAACTGCTCACCTCGGCAGTATCGAGTACCGAGCCGGTCGAGGATCCGCTGGACACCTGGGTCATCGACGCGGTCACGAATAGTCCGACACGTACGTCAGCAAAGCACTACGCCGCAGAGGAGAAGACCGTTCGTGACGGGCTGACGCAGACCGACCACAAGCCCTTCGAGGCGGCCCTAGATGCCCTGGGGCGGCTTCTGGGCGCTGACGTGCTACCCCGCTCGGGTGAGGAAGCCCCACCCGATTCGGTATGGATGTTCGGTGACCACTGGTGGGTGGCCATCGAGGCCAAGTCGGAAGCCGGAGCCGACAAGCAGGTCCCCGTCCGGGACATCCGGGAAGCATGCGGCCACCTCAGCTATGCCGCAGCACAGACCGGTCAGCCCGTACCGGACGGCTCGATCACTCTCTTGGCGACATCGCAGACCGATGTCGCCAAGGTCGGGGACTGGGTCGCCGACAAGCCGCTCTTTCTCGTGTCGCCTCAAGGCTTGCAGCAGGTCGCGGACCAAGTCCTCCGTGCTTGGGATGCTGTCCGCGCCCAGACCGGAGGACAGGAGCCACAAACCGCGCGACCCCAAGTGGCAGCTCTGCTGGCTCGGCATCAAGCCCTGCCGAGTCAGTGGCTCCCGGGACTGACGGTTCGATTGATTGGCCTGCCCTTGTAGATCGGGGGCGCTACTGCCTCAAGTCACGCTAAGTAGCGCGAGCGGTTGTGAGAGCCCGTACCAATGACCGGTGCGGGCTCTCGCGCATGGCGGGTCTTGTAGCCGGAAGCATGGACAACGGACAGAATTGAACGACCCACATAACTCGTTCGCGGACCCGGTTCCCCGTCGCGATGCGGCTGGCCGGCTGGTGGCTGTGGGTCATGTCGGCACGATCTACCAGGCGACGAACGGCGTCTACACGGGCCGCGCGGCTGCGCGGTCGATCAAGCTGCTGCCGGACGGCACTGTGCTGAATGACCGGTCGGCACAGAAGGTGCGCCGCCAGGAGCAGGGGTGTGAGTACGTCCAGGAGAGGCTCGCCCGTCTCGGCGCCTCGCCCTTGCGGGCCGGGACCGACCCGCGCGCCTGGCTGCGCCGCGCCCTGGACGAGGTGGGGGCGCGGACGGTCCGACACCGGGGTGCGCACCGGTACGTGTTCAGACTTGGAGCCACCAGGCGCGAGCGGGAGGCGGTCCGCCTGGGTGTGCCCGCATTGCCGACCTACCCGAAACGCCCGGATCTCGCGCCTTGGCTTGGCTGACCTGCGAGCAAGGCAGCACACCACCCCCATTCGGCACTGCAATGTGGTATGCTTCTATTTGTCGTGAGGGGTTGGCGCCCCTCCGTCCGCTCGATCCCTGACCTCAACGGAGGCATCATGCCCAGTTCCGGCGAGTACACCGATCTTCTCTGGTTCCATCTCGACACCTCGCAGATCCCCGCCCGCGTCGTGCACACCGGCAGCGGCGAGTACTCGGTCGAGATCCCCGTCTGTCTCGGCGGGGTCTCCATGCACCTCGAAGTCAGCACCGACGAGTTCGGCACGCTGTGGCAACTGCGCGACGAGCACGGCCCGGGTGTCGGCGGGTCGCGCTCCGGCCTCACCGTCGACCGGGTGCCGGACTGGGTGCGCACCTTGCTGAGCCACTTCGGGGGGCACCTCGACGAACCGTTCTTCCGCCCCGGCGACAAGGTCCTCGTGGCGGACGGCGACGGCGAGGCGAAGGAGGTGGTCGCCGTGGCCGAAGTCGTGGAGACGGGCGGGACGACCTTCCTGGTGAGCGACGCGGACGGACGACGCTGGCCCGCCGCGACCGCCGTTCACGCCATGCCGGTCGCCGAACGACGCGCCCTCAGCTCCTGATCCGGACCGGCCGCGCGGCGCCCCGCGCGGCCGGTCCCAGCGCACCCCTGGTCCGCCCGCCCCCGCAGGGACCTGCCCGCGGCCGCACGCGGCGAGCTACTCACCGCGGCCCCCCGGCCGCTCCCACTGCCCCGCGAGCGGAGCCGGCCGGACCGAATCGCGCAATACCAACAGCCGATCGTCCCGGGGAGCCCCTCGATCACGGGCCCCTCGGCCGCCGAAGGAGAACAAGATGAAGCACGTAGTGCAGTTCAGCGCGGGCATCGGCTCGTTCGCCGCCGCTCTGCGCGTCGCCGAGCGGTACGGCACCAGGGACCTGGCGCTGCTGATCGCCGACGCGCACGCCGAACACCCCGACCTGTGGAGGTTCGCCGACGACGTCGCCGCGCACTTCAAGGTCCCACTGACAGTGGTCGCCGACCCCGAGGGCCGCGACCCGTGGGACGTCTTCCTTGACGTCAGATACCTGGGCAACAACCGGCTCGCGCCGTGCAGCTACTGGCTCAAGCAGAAGCCGTGCCGGGACTGGATCGAGGCGAACTGCGACCCGGGCGACACCATGCTCTACGTCGGCATCGAGGGCACCAAGCACGACCGGGCCCGCATGCCGGCCATCGTGCGCGGCTGGTCGCCCTGGCCAGTGGTCTTCCCCCTCGCCGAATGGGACGAGCAGCCGGCCGGCAAGGACGAGCTCTTCCAGGAGGCCCGTGCCCTCGGGATCGAGCTCCCGCAGCTGTACCGCGACGGTCACGGACACAACAACTGCCGAGGCATGTGCGTACGGGGCGGCAAGGGCGCGTTCCTCCGCACGCTGCGCACCGATCCGCAGGCCTACGGCGTACGCCGAGCGGCGCGAGCACGAGGTCCGGGAGCACCTGGGCAAGGACGTGACGATCCTGCGGGAGCAGCGCAAGGGCGTCGTCCACCGGATCACGCTCACCGAGCTCCGGCTTCGCGACGAAGCCGCCCGGTCCACCGCCGCCTGAACTCCACACCCCCGGTCCTCCGCCCAACCATGCCCGGGCAAGGGCCGCCGCCACGACAGAAGGAGAACCCCCCATGAGTGGCTACTTCGACTCGGAAGGCGTCGCCTGGCTGGACAAGCCGCTTCCGGCCGGCCGGTTCCCCGCCGGCCCCTGGGAGACGGCGACGCCGGACCAGGCGGCCCTGCTCACCCCGGGCCAGAGCCTGACCGCCGCATGGAGTCAGGCGCAGGAGCACACCGGCGTCGCGACCCGGTACAGCCTGCTGCCCGGCGACCAGCCGGGCACCGTCACGGGTCTGGCCTGGACGGCTCGCGACCCCGGCGGCGACGACGGTGCGCGGCTCCACCTCTTCGACACGCTCAACAGGTTCGCCGCGTGCGCCGTCGGCGCCACCGCCGCGTTCTGGGGAGTCGGGGTCGGCTACGAGATCCAGTTTTCCCCCGAGGTGATCACCTACGTCCCCAGCGCCGGCTTCACATGCGAACCGTTGCCCGAACAGGACAGCTACGAGTTCTTCCACCCCGCACAGCGCCGCACCGCCGTCTTCACGGCGCCGACGCCCCGGCAGCCCGCCGTCCCTGGATGACCGGCGCCTCCGGCTGACGGGGCACCCCGCCGCAGCACTCGATGCCCTCGGCTAGCTACCCCCTGCCGCCAGCCGGATGCGACTGGTCGTGAAAACACTGCCAGCCCCCGACTGCCTGCATCCGAGCCTGCTTCTGCCCGACGACGATGACCTGCCGACCGGCGACGCATCCGCATCCGAGTGAAGGAGTGTCGGCACGGTGACGGGACCGGATGCGTTCCGCTGCCGGGCTGATAAGCCCAAGGGCGTTGGGAGCCGCCGCGCTCCCGACGCCCCGCAGGCCTGACGGCCCCCGCGCTGCGCCGCCCCGGTCTCGCCTTGGCCTGGGGGTTGACCGGCCGGGCTGGGCCGCCCTCCTCCTGCCGCACCGCCGAATTTGGTCTTGCCCGTCGCAGGTTGTCGAGCCGCGCCGGCCCGGCCCGGCGCTCCACGATGGCCGGCTGCAAGACGCGGTGGCGGGCGGCATGCTCCATTGATCAGCATGTAAATGTGGTACTCTTATTTCTGTCGAACCGTTCGGTTCGACTCCCGGGCGGCGCTGGCTCCGCCGCCCGGCTCTCGATCCCGGATCCCACAACACCAGGAGGCTCCGATGCCCCCCGCCGTGACGACCGAAGAGCAGTCCGCCGTCGACAAGCGCACCCGCGTGCAGATCCACCCGCACGCCCCTACCCTGCTCGTGCTCAACGCCAGGTTCGTGCTGCCGTTCGGAACTCAAGATCTCTCCCTGGCGATGCCGGCCGCGCCACAGGGAAGCCCCCCGTGGCAGTGCGCCGCGCTCGCGCTGTACCTCGGGCGACTGCGCCAGGGCGAGGTCGAGGCGAGCGCCGCCGCCCTACGTGACTACCTCCTCAGCCGTGCACCCGAGCCGACCTACCTGTGGACCTACGAGAAGAGCGCGCGTCACGACGCGCAGGTCACGTGCCTGCTGGACTTCGTGCTGGACACCCGGAAGCCCGCCGCCTGGCGGGGCTGCTCGCTGTCGGTGCTCGAGGGAGAGGACGGATGCGGCGGGTTCCGCCACGAACGGATCTGGCGCGGCTGCCGCGACATCGTGAAAGGGGCGCTGGACGAGATCACCGGCGAACGCGATCGGCTGCGCGCAGTGAACCGCAGGTTCAACTCCTCCGACCTGCTCAAGCTGGTCGAGTCCGCCACGGCCCTGGCCGACGAGGTCGACTCGGCATGGCTCACGCTGCGGGCGGACGCCAACCGCGACCACAGCGCCCGCGCCCGGACGGCGATCCGCGGCACCGCTGTCGAGGCTGAGAAACGCGAACGTGTCCTGCTGCCCCACCCTGCCCCGCTGATCATCACCGGAACCCTGCAACGGGCGGCGGACCAGAAGCGCGAGAACGACGGAGGCATCGTCGCCCGCCTCCAGCTGGTACCCGACGAGGAGTTCCGCCAGCACCTCTCCCCCGTACCCGATTTGCTCGTCTGCCGGCTCGAAGGCGAGCTCGGCGCCCGAGCACTCCAGCAGGACCTGCGCCCGGGCGATCGCGTGGCGGTGCGCGGCCGCCTGGCGGTCCGTTACTACCGGGGCGACGACGGCATCCCGCGTTCCGCAACCCTGTTCCACGCCGACGGATTCGGCCCGTTTCTCGGCTGACGACCCAGCCGTCCGCCGGGCGGCCCGGCCGCAACTGCCCTTAAACCATCCGGCGCCCAGGTCCGACTGTCGGCCCGATCCCGTCGACGTCCGCGACCAGGTCGTCGTCGACGAGATCGGGCCGACAGCCGGATCGCGCGGATGACGCCCCGGCCACGGCAACCGAGGGTCGCAGGCCGCAGCACTCACCCAGCCGGCTCCTCCCGCCGGGGGAGTCACCCGGCGCCGGACCTTCGGGGCGGCTCAGGGAACCCATGAGCCACAGGTGGCCGGAGGGCCAGCCACCGGCCGAAGAAACCATCGCCCCATAGTCCCACATCGACTTTAAATTGTGGTACCTTCTTTCTGTCTCCGGAGCCCTGGGGACCTACCCCCGAAGGAGTTTGTGATGATCCCCGCCGGCCGCATCCCCGCAGACGACAAGAAGGCCGCCGAACTCTACGGCCTGAGCCTGAGCCGGTTCCGCACCGTCCAGCCCTGGAAGAAGTTCCCCCCGAGCGTCAAGTACCTGCAGAGCCCGGCCGCCAAGGTCCGTGTCTACGACCTCGAGCAGCTCACAGTCCAGATCAGCAACATGAAGCTGGAGGAGGGCGCGAAGCAGGAGATCCCCCTGCTGCCGCGCGACCCCGACATCCTGCTTCCGCAGAAGCCCGGTGAGGTGCCCCAGCTGAAGCCCGGCGTCACGCTCCAGGACGATGACCTGCTCGACCGGTACGAGGCCTACGCGGCCATCCCCGAGAAAGACCGGCCGGCCTGGTCCACCTGGCTGCGGCTGATCGCCCCGCCCAGCGGCGGCGCCACGACGGCGGGACCCGGGACCGACGACGAGTTCGACATCGCCGGCGCCCGGTATTGGCGGTACCGCAGCCTCATGGACTGGAACGCCAAGCGGATCCCCCAGCACGCGACGGGCCTCGGCCAGGGTCGCCCCGCCGGCCCGGAGGAGCCCGGGATCCGTCAGCCGCGGCGCGACTTCATCGAGCGGGTCGAGAAGACCCGCCGGCTGCTCGCCGACGACCCCAACCGCACCAACGCCGAGCTCGCCCTGGCGCTCGGCGTGAAGTCGGAGCGGACCGTCGAGCGCATCCTCGCCTTCCTCGAGGAGGAGCGCGCCGGCGGCAACCAGCAGGAGGACTGACGCCGCGGCGGACACCCGCTCACGATCACGCCGCCGCACGAACTCACCAGGAACGCCAGCGGACCAGCAAGCTCCTGACCTGCCGAAACGCTGGAAACTCACCAGGCCGAACGGTGCCGCGGACCGCAAACTCACCACCGCGCTCGGCAAACTCACCAGCACGCAGCCCGCACTGCGGTGAGACCAGGAGAACTCACCCGCAAACTCACCAGCCCTCGATGCGGATCTGTTACGCAGACCGCGGACCGTGGGGAGGATTCCGGTAAGAACCGCGGGGTTGTCTCAGTTCGACACGATCACCAAGGACTCCCCGAGGCACTCATGAGCAGCATCTATGACCGGTCGTTCCTGTGCGCGCTGTACCTGCACCGGCTCGCGACCGCCGAGCAACTCCACCAGCTGGTGAGCCCGGACGTCGCGCTCGACCTGACGCGGCGCCGACTGAACAGCCTGCGCAAGCAGGGCGTCGTCGACCGCGCCCTGAAGGAGGGCAGGCAGGGCATCTGGTACCTCACGGATCGCGGACGCTCGATCGGCGAGAATATGGACGAGCTGGCCGGCCGCACCAGCCCGCCGGCGCCCGAGGACCCCTTCGAGGCGAAGATGCGCAGCGAGCACAGCCTTGAGGTCCTGGACACCCACCTGGCGTTCTTGAAGGATGCGCGCCGGCGGGGCGACGAGTACGGGTACCTGGACTGGTCGCCGGAGATCTACCACCGGGTCGCCGAGCAGGGGGCCGACGCGCTGATCGCCGACGCGCTGATGCGGTACACGGTGGTGAAGCCGTCCCGGGCGCTGCACCGGGCGTTCATCGAGGTCGACCGCGCCACCATGTCCTCGGAGGCACTGGCGAGCAAGCTCCTGGCCTACGCCCGGTTCCACCAGCTGCTGCCGGTTCCGGCCAGGCATCAGCGCACCGTCCAAGCCCAGTCGGCGATCCCTGCGTGGCAGCACTACTACCCGGCGAACTTCCCTCGGATCCTGTTCGTCCTGGCCAGTGCCGGGCCGACCGCACGGCAGAACCGGGTGCGCGACCTGCAGGCCCTCGCCCAGACGAGCCCGCTCGTCGAGCGCACGCTCCAGACCGTGCGCGCCGGGGTCGCGAGCCTGGAGGAAATCCAGGAGCACGGCCCGTCGGCACCGGTGTGGGCGTCGCTGGCGGATCCGCAGCGGCCGCGGTGCGGGTGGGCGGAGCTGTGATGCGCCACGGGTCACCGGCCGGGTGTGGAGTCCGCTCGTCGATCCGACTGGCCGGCGTGCGAACGAACCGAGCTGTAGACCACCCCCATCGAGAGGATCCACATGTCCACCCCTGAGCTCGCCGTCGCCGAGGAGGTCCTCGCCCGGATCGGACAGCCCAAGGCCGACGAACTGCGCCAGCGGACCCGGACGTTCACATGCGTCGAGTGTGGCACCCGCGGCCGTGCCGATCAGGAGCCCGTCAGCGTCGTCCTGGCTGCCGGCCCGCTGCTGTCAAAGCTCGGGTTCGCCCACCACCGTTGCTCCCCGTCGCGGGTCGTCCAGGTCGGCGACGAGGAACTGGCCGTCGCCGGCCCGACCGATCTCATCCCACGGGCCCTCGGCCTCGGTACGGGGTCCGGTGACCGGGCCGCGCTCCTCCTCGCCTACGAGGAGGAGGTCACGGTCTTCGACAACGAAGGCTCGTCGTTCGACCCGCTGATCTCGCACTTCCTGGACAGCGGCCTGCACCGGCTGGTCTCGCTCGGACGGTTGCCGGCCCTGAGTCCTCAGTGGAGCGTGCAGGCGGGACCGGGTGAGCGGCTTTCCGTACGTCACGGCGGGACAAGCCTGCTGTCGGACGCCACCATGTACGCGCCGTCGGTATGGCAGGCCCTGGCCTCGGGCACCGGGTCAGTGGCGCTGCTCATCGGTCGGCTCGACTGGGACGACATCTACGCCGATCAGCCGCCCTGGGCCGCATATGCGCGGGCGATCAAGTCCGGGCAGTTGGTCGGCGGGACGGTCCCCGTGGTGATCGGCTGAGATTCTCCGGCCGGTCACCTGCGTACGTCGCAGCATCGGCCTCGCTCGCCTGGCATGCCGAAGGGGGGCGCTCACCGTGTCCGGTGGGCGCCCCCCTTCGGCGCTTCGGCGGGCCGTCAGCCGATTCGGATCCGATTGATGTGCCAGCCGTCCGGCCGTAGGAGGACTGCGGTGGATGTGGTGACGGGCCCGAGTTCGGCCACCCACCAGGGCAGAAGGGGCCGGTGCGCCCAACCCCAGTGGAGGATCGCCTGCTCGGCCTGGTCCGCGAGGGCCCTGGCGGGGCGCCGGTCACTGGTGGCCCACAGCCCGTCCGGCCGGATGTAGACCGCGTGGTCGCCGTCGACCAGCGCGAGAGTCTGGCCCCAGTGGATGCGTCCCGTCACCCTGGCGACAGCAACGCGGCGGGGGTGGTGCACAGCCAGATACGCCCACAGGTCAGCCCACTGGTCTTCGCGCAGGGCGGCGACCGCGCTCAGGCGCCGCGTGCCCGGGTCGGGGGCCGGCAGGTGGGGGCGGGTCGCGGGGGTGCCGCCGCCGTCGGGGTACAGCGGACCGTCCTCGGGCACGGGCCAGTGGTCCTCCCCCGCGGTGAGCAGCCGGGCGCGCACGCCGGAGGAGCGGTTCTCTGCGACGACCCAGGGGTGGCGGCTGCCGAAGGCGAGGGGGACGGCCAGGGCCCCGCCCTTGGCCAGCTGCGCGAGCCAGGCGCGGGGGATGCCCCGGACGGGAAGGGCGGAGACGACCAGGTCGTAGGGGCCCTGGTCCGGTCGGCCGGGGGCGAGGGCGCCGATGTGGACATCGACCAGGCCGAGGTTGCGGCCTCGGGGTCCGAGAGGGGCGCGAACGCTTTCGACGCCGACGCGGTCCGGCTGGATGGAGAAGAAGGGGGTGTCGCCGCTCAGGTCGGCGAGCTCGCGGGTGATGTCGCTGTTGGGGCCGATCTGGAGGATGCGCGCGCCGGGGGCGACCTGCCGGGTGAGGAGCGGGGGCAGCGTGCTGGCCGCGGGCGCGGGGGCAGCGAGGAGTTGGTGGTCGGGGGCGGGTGAGTCGCTCATGTCCTCAGGTCCTGGTCGGGGCGTCGCCGGTGGCGCGGCGCCGGGTACGGGAGGGGCGTTGCGGCTTCAAGGGGACCGCTGCGGGGCGGCTGGGTTGGCGGCGGTGCGGGTGCCCGTGGTCGCCGGGCGCCGTCGGCGGGGGTGTCCACGGGGGATTCGCCGCCGGAGGTCGTGCCGGTCACGGCCGGTGCTCCGGCCGTTCGCGGTCCCCTGCCCTCCGCAGGCACCGTCTCCTGACAGCCGCGGTGTGGCTTCGGACCAGGGCTGCTCGGCGCACGGCCCGGGGCAGCGGCTCGGGGCTGGCGGGCAGGAGCGGCAAGTGGACGGTGGTCACGGCCACGGTGATGACGCGGCGGCCGGCACGGTGTTGGACGCGCAGGGGGGTGCCGTTGTTGAGCTGGAAGCAGGCGCGGTGGAAGGCGTCGTTGTCCGTGAAGACTTCCAGGCGGCGGCCCGGCTCGGGGCGGTCGAGCGGGGTGCCTCCGGCGCGCAGCAGGCGGGCCAGCCAGCGCAGGGCCTGGCCCGGGGTTGGGTGGTGGCTGACGTGGCGCAGCAGGGTGCGGCGGGCACCGGCGAGGTCGGTGCTGGTGTAGGTGGCCGTGAAGCGGGCGGCGGGCACGGGGGTCCTCGGGGTGTCGGGGCGGTGGTGTGGGGCGGCTTAGTCCTCGCGGGGGTGGCTCGCGCTCACCGGCGTCCCGGGGTCGATGAGGGTGTGGCCCAACCACCGACCGGAGGTGAGGGTGCCGGTGACGGGCGGCCAGTAGGCCCAGCGGACGACTGCGGGGCCGGGGGCGGTCAGCGCGTCGATGAAGTCCGGGTCGGGCACGGGGTTGGGGACCTTGAGGCGTTCACCGGCGGGCAGGAGGTTGGCCTGCGGGTGGTGGTCGAGCCACGGCTGTTCCGGCTCCGGGGCTATCAGCCAGTAGGTGAGGTCGGTCTCGGCGTTGTGCAGCACCGGCCCGAGGTGGTGGGCGCACGGGCCGGCGAGGGCTGCGGCGAGCAGCGGCAGCCCGGTCGCGGCCGGGAGGGAGATCGTGTCCCAGCGGCTTCCGGTGGGGACGCCGATCAGGAGGTCGGGCTCCGCTTGCCAGCGGATGAAGCCTCGGTCTCGGTGCGTGCTGCCGAGGACTCCGAGCAGCCAGATGCCGGGCGGCATGGCCGCGGCCTGGGCGGGTGTGGGCTGGTGTCTGGGCAAGGGGTTCACCGTCTACCGTCCATCCCGGCGGCGTTCGAGGACGGTGTAGCGCTCCACGGTGTCGCTCAGACCGAGGGCGATGACCTGGCGGGTGCCGTGCAGGAGAAGGACCCGGCGGGTGATCAGGCCGGTCATGTCCGCGACCTCGTACGGCCTGCCGTCGAGCTGCACCCAGCTGCCGATGTGGATGTCACCGGCCCCGGCGGGCAGGGGGTTGAGCAGGGCCCGGCCGTCGGAGAGGTGGTAGATCCCGGCGCGGTCCTGCCCGGTGACGTGCACTCGGGTGTCGAGCGGCCGGACCTGCGGGGCGGGCCGGGCGGGTGCGGGTCGCATGGAGGGTTCCGTTCGAGCGGAAGGGCGCGGTGGCCGCCGGCGGGGCGGTGTGCCGGTTCGGGCAGGGGTGGACGGGGCGGGCCGGTGGCTGTTGGCGAGGACGGTGAACCTCGGGACGGTTTCGAGGCGGGGCAGCGGCAGGATGAGGGCGCCGCCGTCGAGGTGGAGGGTGCGCCCGCCGTCCCAGCGCGAGAGCAGGTTGGTGATCTCGTGCGCCGTGTCGCCGACCTTGATCCAGGAGCCAGTGCGGAGTTCGTGTCCGCCGGCGGGCACCGGGACGGTGAGGATGCGGCCGTCGGGAAGGCGGAACCGGTCGGGGCCGATTCGTGTCGGGGTTTCGCGGGGTGTTCGCGGGCGCAGGGCTCGGGTGGTCATGGGGGTTCCGATCGGTCAGTTCGTCGGGGTGACGAGGGGGCAGCGGGCCCAGACGGCCTTGCCGCTGCCGGTGGGCTCCCAGCCCCAGTCGTCCTTGCTGACGTCGCGCACCAGGCCGAGGCCAAGGCCGCCTTCGAACAGGTCGCCGGGCTCGGTGGTGTCGAGCATGGGCCCGCTCGGGTCGCCGTCGCGGACGACGATGAGCAGGGCCAGGCCGCTGGTCGCTTCCAGGACCAGGTCGAGCTCGACCCACTCGGGGGCGTGGGGATGCGTCGCGGGCACGTTGCTGGAGGGCCAGCAGGTCCCGTGGTTGATCACGTGCTTGAGGACGTTGGTGAGCAGCTCGGTGAGGACGAGCATCGCGTCCTGCACGGCAGCGCTGACGGGGTCCAGGTTGGGATCGTCGAGGACGAAGCCGAGGTCGGCCAGCCAGCGGTGGCACCGGGCAACGGCGAGGGAGCGGAGCAGCGGGATGTGCTCGGCGGCGAGGTGGGCCTCCCTCAGCTTGTAGGAGGTCTGCATCGCGTCCTCGGTGCTGAGCTGGACGGGCGGGGTCATGTCGCCTCCGTGCTGTACGGCCGCCGGCCGAAGAAGGCGGCGACGTTGTTGCGCGAACGTTCGGTGGGGGTCTGCGGGGCGCTGGGGGCCGTCTCCCTCTTGGGCGCCTTCTCTGCGAGGAGGGGTGCGAGCGCCGACTCAGAGACGGCGTCGAGTGCGGAGGCGAGCTCACCGGCGAAGGTCAGCCGGTCTGTGCCGTCGGGTTCGACCAGCCAGTACGGGACTTTGCGGTGGGGGATACCGGGCCTGGGGCAGTGGATCTCGTTCGTTCCGTCTGCCGGCAGGTGGACGGTCAGGCTCTTCCCCCAGTCCCAGAGCTCGGGGGTCTTCCTGGCTATGCCGTTGAGCACGGACCCCCAGGGGTGGGTGAGGGCCGGGACGAAGAAGATGATCGAGTCGCCGGTGAAGAGCACCGGGCCGGGTCGGCCCAGTCGCCGCAGTGCGGGCTCCCCCAGCACGCGGTGAACGGCGACGCCCTCCCAGCCGAGGCCGGGCGTGATCCGGATCGGGGCGAGCCCGTGGAGCTCGCGCCAGGCGGCCATCCGGGAGACGAGGTCCGGTTGGCCGTGAAGAAGCCAGCGGGCACCGGAGGTGAGGGCGGTCGGCGGCACGGTCGGCCCGCCGGGGGCCTGGTGAGCGAACGGCGAAGTGCTGAGCGGCATGGGGGTATCCCTCGTCTCCGGCGCGGCCGAGGAAAAACGATCACCGACCGTCACGTCTCCGTGACACCTAGGATGTACCCTGAAATTTCAGTGTGCAACTTCCCTGTGAAATTTCCTTGGATCTGCTTCGGGGCGGAGGACGTCGGTGAGCGGAGCGATTACTCCTGGTGCGGTCCGTAGGGCAAAATCGGCTCTGGCACGCAGGCAGAGGGGAGGGTCAGCAGTGGCGACAGCACCCATGGGGCCGCTCCAGCACCGGCGAAAGGTTGGCCGACGCCTCAGAGAGTTCCGTGAAGTTTCAGGGCTGACAGTCGAACAAGCGGGTCAGTCCATCGGGGTGTCGGACAGCACGATGAGCCGGATCGAGAACGGCAAGCGCGACGTCAAGATGATCGAGCTCAAGGGGCTGCTCGACGCGTACAACGTCCCGGAGGACGAGCGCAACGCGCTGCTGGCCATGGCTCGCGAAGCACCCGAGGGCGGGATGTGGACCGCGCACGAAGCCGCCTTCCCTCCCACCCTGGAGACCTACCTGGGGCTGGAGGAGGCCGCGCGTACGCTGCGGGTCTTCGCCCTGGGTTCGATCCACAGCCTGACGCGCACCCGTCCCACAATGCGGGGCATCCTCCGGGCCGGCCTGCCGGCCGCGAGCGACACCGAGCTTGATCTCCTGGCCGATGCCCACATGGCCCGTCAGGAGGTTCTCACCAGGGAGCCGGTCCCGGTCGAACTGGCGATCATCCTGGATGAAGCGGCGCTGCGCAGGCCGGTCGGCGGCGTGGATGCCTGGCGCGACCAGCTCGACCACCTGATCCGGTGCGGCGAGGAAGTCCCGAACATCACCTTCCAGTGCCTGCCCTTCGCGGCCGGACCCCACGGGTCGATGACGGGCGGTTTCACCATGATCGACTTCCCGGACCCTGCCGAGCCCGAGGTCGTCTACTGCGACACGCCCGGCGGCAACCTCTACCTCCCGAAGCCGAAGGACATCCGGCGGTTCGGGCAGCTCTACAACCAGCTGTGCGGCCAGGCACTCTCCCCGGCCGCCTCGCTGGAGTTCGTACGAACCATCCGGCACGAGACGTGAGATGACATGACTGTTCCTGATTTCAGCCACGCCACCTGGTTCAAGGCCCGGGCGTCCGAGAGCGCCCAGGGGTGCTTCGAGACGGCGTTCGCCGAGGGCCACGTGGCCCTGCGGGACTCCAAGAACCGCGCACTGCCCGCCCAGGTGTACCCGGCTGAGGTCTGGAACAGCTGGCTGGCGAACCTGCGCCGCGGCGTCTTCACGGGCCACCGCATCGCCCTCAGCTTCACCGCCGCCGGGGTCCAGGTTCGTGACACGGCCACCCCCGACGCCCAGGTCCACACCTACACGCTGCACGAGTTCTTCTGCTTCATGTCCGGGGTGCACGGCCGCGAGTTCGACCTCGCCGCCTGACCCGGCTGTACGCGAAGGCGCCCGGCACTCAACAAGAGTGCCGGGCGCCTTCGCGTAGCTTGGTTGCCGTGACGGGTCACGCAGGCCCCGTGGACCAGCACCGCCAGGCGCGTTGTTCGCCCTGAGGCTCCGTCACGGTCCCTTGCAGCTGAATCCCGTCGAGCAAAGAGAGCACCGTCCCGCGATCAGTCATGCATGGCCGCGTGAGGCGTGACCTTCGACGGCGCACGGGAGCGCGCGCCAATGCGAGAGCGGGAGGTTGCCGTCCCGTCAGGCCGGGACGCTCCATCTCGCGAGGAAGAAGGGGTCGCACGGTGGGGCGAGGAGCGGGACGCCGTCGGCCAGGATCTCCTCACTGCGTACGGCGTGGTCGGTTGTACGAAACTGGCACAGCCAGAGGTTCCAGCTCATGCAGTGCCGCTACGGGTTGCCGAAATCCGCCCGCCAAGGACGCGGGAGCACGCGGCGGCGGTTCGCAGATCGCGCGCAACCCGGTGGGCCGGACGCCGTGTGGAGCGGGTTCACGCCCGACCTGCGGGCAGAGCCTGCCGACGGTGGCCGTCCCGGAAGGCCTCGGGGATCAGAACGGTCTCGAACTCGTCCAGCGGTTCGCCGACCCACTGCGCCGGGGGCTCGGCGGCGGGGGCCGCGGCCGTCGCGGTGTACTGGTCCCAGGCCCACCGCGTGTAGACGTGATCGGCGCCGAAGACGTGCGTGCTCGCGACGACAAGGCGGCCCGCACGCTGCCGGGCGGCGGCTGCACGGCCGGCCACGAGGTCTTGCTGCGTGTCCGTCCACGCCAGCCTGTACCACGCGGGGGGGACGGGCGGGACGGGCGGCGCGGTCGAGCACGGCGGTGCCGCGACGGCGCAGTTGGCAGCGCGCTCGCTGCGCGACGATGCAACAGGAGGCCTGCTTGAGGCCTTGGCGGCCAGGCGTCGGCCGAGGACCGCGGCGGCCACGAGGACCAGGGCGGCGACGACGGCGGGCAGTCGGTCCGGGATCAGCACGGTGTCCTCCAGGTGCTCGGTGGGGCGGGGTCGGCGGGCGGTGTGGACAACGAGGCCGGGGTCAGGCGGGACTGCCGGTGCGCCCGGACGGGCGAACGGCGTTCTGCGCCGTGTCCAGGCAGTCGGTGCAGAGGGGGAGCTCGGGCGGTGTTCCTCGTCCGGGTCGCCTGCACGAGGTGATCGCGCAGCGCCAGGTGACTGCCTGGTCGGGGATGACGGGATCGGCGGCCGGGGCTTCGGTCCGGGCGGGCCTGGTGAGCGGGGCCTCGTCCAGGTCGGCGGTGTCGGCGGAGAGCGTGGCGGCGGCCCGGGCCGCGAGCCGCTCGGCTTCGCGGAAGCCGCAGGCCGTGCACTCCTGACCGGTCGTGAGGAGCAGCCCGCGTTCGCAGTCGGGCAGGTCGCAGTCGTGGCCCATCTCCAGGACGGTCGCCAGGTAGCCGACCGGGCGCTTGATCGCGTCCGGGTGTCCTTCGGCGAGCTGGATCCGCTCCGGCGCTTGGGCGCGGTACCAGCCGGCGTTGACGCGGGCCTGGACGTGATCGGCGGTGCGGCCGCAGCGCAGCAGGTCGCGGACGCGGTCGCGGATCATCTTCGGCGTCCGGCCGGGCGCCCACAGGTTCAGGGTGTCCAGGACGGTGTAGGCGTCGCTCTCCCCCGGAAGGAGCCTGGCGGTGGTGGTGCGGATCGTCTTCGGTCGCGGGCTGTTCTTGGTGCCGGTCGCGGCGAAGCCGCCGGGGGCGGGGTCCTCGTGCGCGCCTGCGCGCGCGAAACCACCCGTCACCTGGCCTTCGGCCGTCCGGAAGGCGTCTGGAGAAGGGTTCTCGACAGGGCTATAGATATTGGGCGTCACCGGTGCTGCCAGGGTCGCAGCACCGGTGCTGCCAGGGGTGGCGTCACCGGTGCTGCGACCCCCCTGGGCTCGGGCGGCCTTGAGCGCCTTGGTGCTGACGCCCTTCGGGACGCCGCCGCGGGGCATGATCCCGGCCTTGCGCTTGGCCTCGCGGCGCTGCTCCCGGCGGGCCTTAGCGACGTCGGCCGCTTTGACGCCGGGCGGCAGGGGGTCGGTCCAGGTGATGGTGCCTTGCCACATCACGCCGGCGTCGTGGAGGTGATAGATGTTCGCGTCGTGGTTGCCCGGGTTGAGCGGGTCCATGCGCTCCTCGACGGTGACCATGCCGGCCACGTCCATCTCGTCCAGGGTCCGGTCGAGGGTGGAGAGGCTGACGCCGAGCTGGCGCGCGAGCTCTCGCCTGTATGGGTGGCCGAGGGTGGTGTCGCGTCCCTGGGTGTCGGCGTAGCTGACGAGGATGCCGTAGAGGGTGCGCGCGTTGCTGGAGTAGCGCGGGTCGCACATCCAGAGGTTGGCGACCATGCCGAAGGGGAGGCCGCCGCCGCGGCGGACCTCGGGCTTGAGGCTCATCGGGCCGTCGCCGTGGCGAGGTGGCGCGGGCGGGGCCCGTGGCCGGCGGTGAAGGAGGCCAGTGCCCTCTGCGCGAGGCCCGGAATCGGGTCGGGCGTGGCGAGCATGGGGCTCACGGCGCGGTGGTGGGCGGCCTGCAGGAGGCAGGTCAGCGCGCGCTGGTGGTCTCCCGTGAGGGCGCAGACCTGGCCGAGGACCTCGAGCGCCTCCGCGGTGTAGGGGTGGTCGGATCCGAAGCGGCGTGCGGTGTCGTCGACGTGCAGGGCCGACAGGCGGGCGGCGTCGGCGAGGCGGCCGGTCCGGACGGCGGTGGCGATGTAAAGCCGGGCGACGGTCGTCGCGGTCGGGGGTGTGGGGGCGTGGCGGGGAGGACGCGGAGGCGTCGGCGCGGCCGTAGGTGTCGAGGTCTTCTTGTGCAGTCGGGTGCGCAGCCGGCGGAGGAGACCGGGGCGCCGCTGGTCTGCGTTGCCGTGGGGTGTGGTGCTGGTCATTGGGGCTCCCCGCTCGGGTGATCATCGGTCACCCGTAGAGAACCCCGCGGCTCTTACCGGTTTTCTGTCCACGGGAACCCCTCCGTGATCACAGGTTGATAACGGGCAGTGGTGAGTTCGCTGACGCTGGTGTGTTCGATTCGATGGCCCGTGCCGCTGGAGCCCGGGACGCGGAGGTGGCGGTTCTAACCGGCGTCGACGGCCGGCGGGCACGGTCCGGTGCCGCTCGGCGACGGCCGGCGGCGGATGGTGAGTTCCGATGCGGCGGTGTCCGGCGGCTGGTGAGTTCGCCGAGCCGGCCGTCACCGCGTGGTTGCGGCCTCCGTTGAATCGCCAGGCTCCGGCTTTGACACCCCATCGAGGGATGACGCCGAGTTCGCCTTGCCCGATACGGTGCCGGGCATGACGCAAGCAACGTGGGGTCTGTCGGTGGTGGATCTCGTCGACGGGGACCGGTGGGCGGTCGTGGTCGCGCAGGCCGCCGACGACGCCCAGTACGACGCGCTGGCCACCCGCCTCAAGCAGGCCGGGTTGAAGCGCACCGGGGACCGCGAGTGGAACCGCGGGCTGCTCCCGCTCGCCAGCTGCTCGGTCACGGTGGAGGACGGCTACCTCACCCAGCTCCATACCGGCCGCACGCGCATCCTTGCGTTCCCGCCGCCGGACGTCACGCCCAACTGGGAGCAGGCGGCCGACCGGGGCCGGGTGATGTTCGCGTTGGTGAAGCCCGACACCCTGCCCAGCATCGGCGCCCAGCCCCAGGACGAGGGGCTGCACTCCGAGCACCGCGACCTTGCCGCCGAGCAGATCGCGGCCGAGGCTGCCGCCGGCCGCCTGCTGGCCGGACTGGCGCGCGTGCTCGACCAGCCCGCTCCCCATCCCGGCCGCCGCTGACTCCCATCCGACCAGCGGCAGTCCAGCTTCGCGGCCACGAACGTGCCATTGGAGCCCGGGCTGCGGAGGTGGCGGTTATGGCCGGGGCGGCGGCCGACGAGCATGGTCCAGTGCCGCTCGGCTACGGCCGGCGGCGGGTGGTGAGTTCCAGTGCGGCGCTGCCCGGCAGCTGGTGAGTTCCGGTGTGGCGGTCGCGGGGAGTGATTTGCGGCCGTGCCCGGCTTCGACCCAAGGCAGGGCGCGGCGGCCGTCCGGGCGCGTGTGATGTCGGATCCGCGAGGCCGGTCGCAGCGCGCCGAGCGGTCGCAGTCCGGGTGTCGCAATCGGCCGGGTGTGCGACGTCCCGATGCGATCGGGGTTGCAGGTCCCTCGTCGCAGGAAGGGGCGGACATGGCTGATGCGACCGTTCAGGACGTCCGGCTGCGATCCCCATAGCAGTCACGGACTGTGA
This sequence comes from Kitasatospora sp. NPDC023385, assembly GCF_055664045.1. Lineage (NCBI taxonomy): Bacteria > Bacillati > Actinomycetota > Actinomycetes > Kitasatosporales > Streptomycetaceae > Kitasatospora > Kitasatospora sp. NPDC023385. The sequence goes on from NZ_JBVOOL010000037.1 coordinate 23,160, forward strand.
TGATCGCGGGCTTCGTCACCGGCCCGGTGCACGCTGCCGCCTCCGGGTCGCACGTCCCGCAGGGCTGCGACAAGCCGCGCCCGGGAGGTTGCGGCCAGGCACATGTGAGGATCCCGGGCGAGCGTTGGCGCCGTACCGGCAGCGGTCAGCGCGAGCCGTTCGCGGGGCCGCCGCCTCCCTGCCGGGCCCTCTTCCGGGACGTGCGACCAGGAAGTGCGACTGGTCCGTGCGGTTGCTCAGCGTGGATGTCCGCCGACGGTCCAGCTGGTGAATTTCGCCTCGGCGCCCGGCGGGGGCTGGTGAGTTTGAGGCGCCCGCTGCGGGCCGCCTGGTGAGTTTGGCGGTGCCCGTGGTGAGTTCGGGGCCAGCTGGCTGGTGAGTTTGGCCGTCGGGCCTGGTGAGTTTGCTCCGCGCCGCCCCAGGGCGCTGGTGAGTTTGGTCCGGGCCGCTGGTGAGTTTGCTTCTCGAAACTCTCCACCGCAGGTCAGAGGGCCTTTCGAAACTCACCAGAGGGCGTTGTGGATCCGTTACGGAAGACGGCTTCCGTGGACAGAAAACCGGTAAGAGCCGCGGGGTTCTCTGTGATCGACAGCTTGAGTCGATCTTTGAGAGGGCCCCGATGTCCTTGTTCTCCTTCCGCCGGAACCCGCCTGACGACGAGGCGGATTCCGTGGTGGTCCCGGCCGGGGCGTTGCGCCGGCGTGGCCGGCTGACCCACGCGGCCCGCTACGCACTGTGGGCGTCCATCGCCTGCGGTCCCGTCGCACTGCTCGCGGTCGTGCCGGTGGCGAAGGCGCTCGCCAAGCCGGCGGTCCTGGCTGCGCCCCCGGCGCCGACCGTGATCCCGGCGCCGACGGGCTATGCCGAGCTGTTCGTGGATCTGTGGCTGCGAAGCAGCTCGCAGGCTGCGACCGGGGGCGATGTGCTGCACTCGATGGCCCCCGGGGTCGACCTTCCGCAGCCCGCCGACAAGAGCACTCTTTCGGTACAGAGAGTAGTCGCGGTGCGGTCGCAGCCGATGGGCGGTCGCACCTGGCTGGTGACCGTCGCGGCCACGATGAGTGCGCCTGCAACGGCCGGTGCAGCGAGCGGGTCGCAGTCGTCGCAGAGCCCGGTCGCCCCGTCGCAGTCGTCGCCGCCGACCCCGGCGGCGGTGTCTGGAGGTTCGCAGTCGAGCACCGCGCTGGTGGTGCGCTACTACGCGGTGCCGGTGTCGATGGTGCGCGGGCCGAGCAGCGGCGGGGCTCCTGACTCCCTGTCGGTGACCGCAGCGCCGGCTCAGGTGTCGGGTCCGCTGGCGCTGTCCGGCAGCGACGGGACGACCGGTCCGTACGGCACCCAGGTGCAGGCGGGTCCGCTTCAGCAGGCGGTGTCGGAGTACCTGACCGCCTATCTGACCGGGGTGGGCGAGTCCTCGCGCTACCTGTCGCCCGGGGTGAAGATCCCGCCGGCTGGTGCCGTCTACCAGAAGGTCGAGCTGGTCTCGCTGGCCGCCCGGACCCCGGTGCCCGCCGCGCCGGCCGACGGCGCCGTGCTCGACGTCCTCGCCCAGGTGCGCGCGACCGACGCCTCCGGGCAGTGGCCGCTGGCCTACCCGCTGCACCTGAGGGCGCGCGCCGGCCGCTGGGAGGTCGCCGCGCTCGCCCCGGCCACCCCTGCCCCCTCCCCTTCTTCTTCCCCCTCCCCTTCTTCTCCCTCTGCTCCGTCTTCCCCGGTCGCCCCGGCGCCGGCTTCCCCCTCCGAGGTGCGGTAATGGCTTCCACCCTGACGCTGGCCGACGCGGCCTCCGCCCACCCGGTCATGCTCGCCGGCGCGCTGAAGAACATCGGCGACACCTGGTCCGTGACTGCCCTGGACTGGGTCTCCAAGTTCCTCATGATCGCCCTGGTCCTGATCTGTTGCGTCCAGGTCATCAAGAAAATGTCGATCAAGGCCGGTATCGGCGCGGTCATCGGCTTGGTCCTGTGCTGGGCGATCTTCTCGGGCCGCACCTCGCTGAGCAGCATCGTCGAGGACGAGTTCAAGGACCCGGGCGCCCCGCCACCGGCCGCCACCACCAACCAGGGCATGGGTGTGCGTGACCTGCCGCCGGTCTTCGAGGCCCGCCTGTGAGCGGCGCCGCGCAGCCCAAGATCGGGCGCAGCTATACGCGAGCGAGAAGGCACCCGTGGGTGCTGGGCAAGCTCGGCGACTGGCGGCTGCCGATGGGGCCGTACACGCCCCCGCAGCTGATCATCGCCAGCGTCGGCGCGTTCGTCCTGATCAAGACCGCGACCTGGTGGGCACCGAGCCTGGGCCCGCTCCCGGTCGTCGTCTGGGCGGTGGCGATCTGGGCTGCGCGGCATTCGAGGGTCGGCGGGCGCTCCCTGGGCCCCGCCGTTCTGGACGCCGTGGCGCTGGCACTCGCCCCGCGCCACGGGCGGATCGGCGGCCGGGCGGTGCGCCCGGTGCCCGCCGAGTGGCTCAGCGGCGGCTTCGGCATCGAGGAGGCGCTCGAGGACGAGCCCCCCGTCGCGGTCGCGCCGGCCCCCGCTCCGGTCGCCGCGCCGCCGAGGTCCGCGGCCGCGAAGCCGAAGGAAGCCCGAGCGGCCCGGCCCGATGCGACGCGGCCCCGTCCGCCAGCACCGGATACGGCGCGAAGGCCGCAGCCGCGACGCGGCCGCAAGGCCGAGCTGGAGGAGACGCCGCCGATGAGGCCGGCACCGACCGCACTGGAACTCCTGCTCGCCCAGGCGGCGAGCCACAGCAGCACGACGCACGACACGACAGGGGGGAAGTCACGATGAGGGTTCCGATCCGGCACATCCACGGCCACCTGGTGTGGTCCACGGCCGGCACGGTCTGGGCGTTCTGGCGCCTTCAGCCGATCGGCTCGCGGTACGCGCCCGCGCTGGAGCGCGAGGAGATCCTCGCCCGCGTCACCTCCCTGGTCCGGTCCCTGGAGGGCACCGCCCGCCTGTACTCGCTGTGCGCGGCGGTGGACCCGGGGGAGGTGGCCCTGCGGATGACCGACGGCGTGGACACCCACCGCTTCCCGGCCGCCGCCGAGACCGCGCACGCCACGCTGGAGATGCTCGACGACGCGGAGATGCACCGGCGCACCCTGTGGCTGGCCCTGCCGCTTCGTGTCGGCGATCGCGGCGCGCAGCTGGCGGCGATGGCGAACTCCGCGTGGGCGCAGCTCGGGGAGTCCGTGGGCGAGCCGGCTCCGCCGGTGTCGCTGGAGGAAGTGCGCGCCTACCGGGCCGCGGCCGCACAAGTGGAGGCGAGCTTCGGCGGCGGGCTGACGATGCGTCGGGCCCGGCCGGCGGAGATCGTGTGGATCCACGAGCACGCGGTACGGCGCGGGATGGGCGAGCCGCTGCTGATGGAGGCGGAGACCTCGGGGCTGCGCGGCGGCCGGATGCTCAACAACGTGCTGTGCTCTCCGTCGTACGCGGACTTGGGCCAGGTCCGGCTGCAGGAGGGCGGGCAGAGCACCAGCCCTGCGGTTGTGCGCGGTGTGCGCTCGCTGGTTCAGAAGGTGGTTGGGGCGGCGTTCAACCGGCTGTGGCTGGAGGTCGAGACCGAGGAGGGCTTCGGGTACCAGGCGCACCTGGCGCTGACCGAGATTCCCAAGCGGGTCGCCGCGAAGTCGGCGGATGTTCTGGCCCAGCTGGAGCAGCTCGACTACCCGGTCGATGCGGTGATCGACCTCAACATCATCGACGGAGCCAAGGCCCGGCAGCAGATCGCCAAAAAGAAGCGGGAACTGATCGACCAGGCGGAGCAGTGGTCCGCGCACCCGGACGGCACGCCGAATTCCTTGTTCGGGTCGGCGGACGAGCTCGGCGAGGAGGAGGCGCTGCTCGCGGCGACGAGTGTCGAGCGCGAGGTGCAGTCGGTGACCGTGCTGAGCGTGTGGGGCGCGGACCCTCGCGAGTGCGACCGGCGGGCCCGGGACATCAAGGCGCAGCTGGCCGGCGTGAACTACAGGGTTGTGCGGCCGCGCGGCAGCCAGGCCCGGCTGTTCGAGTTCGGGCTTCCCGGTTCGGGGCCGGCGACTCGGGTGCGGGAGTACACCCAGTTCCAGTTGACCGAGGACTGGGCGATGGGCGGGGCGCTGACCGGTGGTGACATCGGCGACGCGACGGGGCCCATGGTGGGCATCAGCCGCGACACCGGGACGTTCCGAGCAGTGCTGATCGACCTCGCGAACGCAGTGAAGCGCAACGTGTCCGCGTCGCTGGGGGTGATCGGGGACCTGGGCAGCGGCAAGAGCGTGTTGCTCAAGCTGCTGACGATCGGTCTGGTCGACCGGGGTCACCGGGCGATCGTGGTGGACCGCACCCCGCTGCGGGAGTGGGCGCGCTTCGCCCGGGACGCGGCGCCGGGGCGCTGCCAGGTCATCGACGCCGCCGAGGCGAAGCTGAGCCTGGACCCGTTCAGGGTGCTGCCCGCTGGGATGGGCGAGCACGCCGCGTTCTCCTACCTGACCCTGCAGCTGAACGTCGCCCCGATGACGGTGGCGGGCTCGGTGCTCAACCGGGCGGTCAAGGCCGCCGCCCGGGCCGAGCGCCCGGCCATGGCCCGGGTCATGGAGGAGCTGGAGATCCTGGCCGCCGAGCCCGGCCCGCGCGGCCAGGAGGCGACCGGCGTCCTGGACATGCTGCGGATCGTCTCCGAGGCCGAGCTGGCGCGGCTGGTCTTCGACGAGTCACTGCCCGCCCTGTCCCTTTCCGGGGACCTGGACGCGGACCTGGTCGTCATCACCACGGCCGGCCTGACGCTGCCTCCGAAGGAGGCGCTGGGCAACCCCGACATCCTGCGCGCCCAGCCGCTGGAGGCGCAGATCGGCCGCGCGGTCTTGTACCTGATCGCGGCCGTCGCCCGCCAGGTGGCGTTCACCGACCAGAAGCGGTTCGCGGCGTTGGTCATGGACGAGTGCTACTGGCTCACCTCCTCGCACGAGGGCCACGCCCTGGTATCGGAGGTCGTCCACGACGGCCGCAAGCACCGCGCGGGCGTGCTGCTCGGCGGCCACGACGCAGACGACCTCGGCGATGAGACGGTCCGCGGCCTGCTGGCCTACCGCTTCCTGGCGCGGACCTCCGATCCGGTGCTGGCCAAGAAGGGCCTGGCGTTCCTCGGGCAGTCCACCGACGACGAGCAGGCGGTGCGGATCGTCACCTCGGGCCTGTCGCCGGTGGGCGTCGTCGGCCGCGAGGGCGAGATGCTCCTGCGCGACTCGGCCCGGCAGATCGGCCGCATCCAGGTCGTCATCCCGCCGGTGGCCCGGATCCAGGCCGGCATCGGCACGACCCCGACCGACGAGCCCAGCCGGCGCCCCGCGGCCCGCCGCGCCCCGGCCGGCCCCGGCCGGCGCACCGCCGCCGGCGGGCGAAGCCTCAGCGGCAAGCGCACCAGCCCGACCAAGACCAAGAAGGAAGAGGTGGCGAAGTGAGCGCGTCGGTGCGCCGCATACGGCGACGGGCGGCCCGTGTGCTCGCCGCGGTGCGGGCGTGGGCGAGCGACTACTGGCCCGGGCGGCGGACCGTCAAGTGGACGCTCGGCATGGTGGTGCTGTTCCTGATGGCCGGCGCCAGCCTGGCGCAGGCGGACGACGGGTCCGAGCGCGGCGGCATCCTCGCCCCGCTGAACGTCCTGTCCAGCGAGGGCGTTCCGCTGGACAACTATGACCTCAAGAGCGAGAGCGGCGGCACCACCGACATCCGCTCCCACATCTGCAACCTCGGCATCGGGAGCGCCTTCGCTCTCAACCGCCTGGTCGTCGGCCTGATGTGCATGGCGCTCAAGTGGATCTACGAGTTCCCGATCGTCCATGCCCTCATCACGACCGCCGACCGCGTGGGCTGGTACTTCAGCCTCTGGGCCGACTTCGACCTGAAGCTGAGCATGCTCTTCGTCACCGGCGCCTTCGCGCTGGGCGTGTTGTGGATCATGCGCGGGAAGGTCGCCAAGGGCGCCGGCGAGATCCTGCTCACCGTGCTGATCGGCGGACTGATGTTCCTGCCGACCCTGTCGACCCGCGCGATCCTCGGCGACGACGGCCCGCTCGCCCAGGTGTCGGCCGCCGCCACGGAGGCCGGCCAGATGACCTCCGCCGTCGGCGGGAACAACGAGGGCTGCACGAGCGCCGACGACCAGAAGGACCCGAGCTGCCCGATGCGGGTCATGCTCACCAAGACCCTCGTCGTCCAGCCGTACCAGCTGCTCCAGTACGGCGTCATCCCCAACCCGCACAGCGAAAACGCCAACCTTCAGGCGCTCGCCGACGTCCACAACAGGTGGATCCACGGTCAGATCAAGGAGCAGAAGGACTGCGGCGGGATCAGCTGGCTTCCCGGCGGCGACGGCGACCTGTGCAAGCAGAGCGCGTGGGACAAGCTCAAGGAGGAGTTGAAGAAGCACGGCGACGAAGGCCATGCCGCGTACGACTTCGCGGTCAACTCCAACTGGGACCGCACCTTCGGCGCCATGCTGGTTCTCCTGACGTCGCTTCTGATCGCCGCCGTCATCCTGTCGATGTGCTTCGTGCACCTCGGCACCCAGTTCGCCGACGTCGGCGCGGCCACCATGACACCGGTCGCCCTGATCTGGGCGCAGCTGCCAGGGCCGAACCGCGCCGCGCTGTGGAAGGTGCTGGGCACGTTCATGGCGTCGGCCGCGGTGTCCTTCGCCATCTCCGTCATGCTCCCGGCGTTCGGCATCGCGGTGAACGCGGTCATGACGGACCAGAAGGACACCGTCATGCTCCAGCGGATGCTGCTGATGGTCGCGCTGGCGACCATTCTGCTCGTCTTCCACCGGCGTCTGCTCGCCGGCGCGAGCAAGATCGGTGACCGGTTCGCCGAGCGCATGAAGTACGCCCGGATCGGCGGGTCCGCCGGATTGGGCGAGGACAGCTCCCGGCTCGGGCTGGCCATGTCCCAGGCCATGGCCGGCATGGGATTCAGCCCCGGCGGTGGCGGCGGCGGAGGCGGCGCCATGGGCGGAGGTATCGGCGGACTCGGAGCGCTCGGCGCGCAGTCGCCGGTGCACGCCGCGATGCTGCGCCGAGCCCGCATCAACTCCGGCCTGGCGTCCATGGCCTCCTCGGACCTCGGTCCGATGAACGCAGCCGGCATGGTCGCCGGGGCCTTCGGCGAGGTCCGCCGCGGCATGCACCAGCTCGCGACTCCGCTGCGCATGGCGCACCACGCGGTCGTCGGCAATCCTCTGCCCGAGCACAAGCTGGCCAAGCGCCGCAAGCCGGTCAACGACGGATCGGGCCGCATGGTGATCGACGGGCACACCGGCGAGATCCTGCACGACCCGATGAAGCCGACGCCGTGGGGCCACCGGCTGCACAACAGCCTGCTGGAGACCCGCGCGGGCCGGCTCGCGATCCGCGCCGGACAGGTCGGCCGCCTCGGCTACGACATCTCGCCGCTGGGCTGGGGTGCCACGGTGGCCCGGATGCGCCGCGGTGCGGGCACGGCCGCCGAAGCCGTCCACCAGCAGTACGACCACTACAGCGGTGAGTTCGCGCAGCACATGGCGGACCAGCGCGCCGGCTGGGAGGCCATGGACCGGCCCCTGAAGGCGGTATCGGACGGGGCGGGGTGGGCGATGGAGCACGGCAAGACCGCGGCGACCAACGCGGCCTCCGCCGCGACGATCTACGCGACCACCCGGGTTCCCGCCGACCCGAGCGGTGTGCTGGGTACCACGGTTGCGGGAGCCCCGAGGGCGAGCGGGGCCCGGGCGAGCGAGGACCTGTTCGCCGATCCGGGCGATGCGGGTGACTGGGGGATGCCCGCCAGCACGATGGGCCGCGAGGCCGGCGCCATGGGCGACATCTCGGCCGCGCTCGGCCCGGGGGCGTTCCCCGACGCACCGGTGGCCGACACCGAGCTGGCCTCCCCCGAGGTGCCCGGTGACGTGCCCGCCGGCCCGGCCGACCCTGGCCCGACGGCGAACAGCTGGCGCGACGCGGTGCCCTTCGCGGGGGAGCATGACCTCGCTGCCCAGGCGCTGCGCGCGCGAATGGAGCAGGCCCGGCACCTCGAGCCGATGCTGTGGGACGGCATGGTGGAGCCCGGTGACGGCGACGGCTTCGGTCCGGGGGATCTGCTGTGATCCCCAAGCGGCTGCGGAGGCTGGGATGCAGCGGGCTGTCGCTGCTCCTGCTGTTCGCCGTCTCGGTGATCGGCGTGGTGACGATCTTCGAAGACCAGTCGTCGGCGCCGGCGCCCACGCCGGTGGGCGACGCGGCGGGCATCCCCCAGCGGATGATGGACGCCTACAAGCGGGCAGTCACCGCGATGTCGACCCTCTCCCCCAACTGCCGGGGCCTGGACTGGGCGCTGCTGGCCGCGATCGCGCAGGTCGAGTCCACCCAGGCTCAGGGGCACCAGATCGCGGCGGACGGGCTGATCACGCCTCCGATCATCGGGCCCGTCCTCAACGGCAGTGGAGCGGGCGGCAACACGACGCCGGTGCTCGACACGGACGGCGGGAAGTGGGACGGCAACAGCGTCTATGACGCGGCCGTCGGACCCATGCAATTCCTCCCCTCGACGTTCACGGGCATGTCGGCGAAGATCCGGCCCGAGGGCGGGGCGAACCCGAACAACATCGACGACGCCGCGATGGCCGCCGCGCTCTACCAGTGCGGCAACGGGCGGGACCTGAACGACCAGAGCCAGCTGTTCGCCGCGATCTACCAGTACAACGCGAGCACCGCGTACGTGAACGAGGTCCTGGACTGGCGCCGCCAGTTCGCCGCCCTCGGCAGCTCGGGCTCGAACGTGCCTGCGTCGCAGAAGGCCCAGAAGGTGATCGACGCCGCGAAGAGCCAGTTCGGTGTCCCCTACAGCTGGGGCGGCGGTGACGCGAACGGCAAGTCGACCGGAGTGTGCTGCTCCAAGGGCGGCCAGGACGGGCGCACGGTCGTCGGCTTCGACTGCTCGGGGCTGATGGTCTATGCCTTCGCGCAGGTCGGGATCAACCTCCCGCGGCTGGCGTCCGACCAGGCCGGGGCAGGCACGCGCATCCCCGCCTCCGCCGGACTCGCCGCCCTCCAACCCGGCGACATGGTCTTCTTCGGGCCTTCGCCGACCAACGACCCCGCGATCTACCACGTCGGCCTCTACATCGGCGGAGGCCAGATGATCGCCGCGCCCAAGCCCGGCTCCGTCGTCCGGCAAGAGGCCGTCTGGAACTACGACTACGCGGGCGGCGCCCGCGTCCTCTCCTGAAGGAAACATAATTACCATGTCCATGCCAGATCGCCGCGTAATGCTGCCCGCCCTCGGCTGCGCCCTCCTCGTCGTCATCGCCCTGGCCCTGCTCGGCCCTCGCCCCGACCACCGGCCGCGCACCGCCGGTGCCCAGCCGACCGCGACCATGGACGCGACGCCGCCGTCCGCAGAGCCTCCACCGTCCCTGACGGCACCGAGCACGACGCCCCCCGACAGCACGACGTCCACCTCCGCCTCCCCGTCGGCCTCCGCCCCGGCGCCCACCGCCCCGCCGACAGCAAGTCAGGTCATGCCGTCCGGAGCGTTCGCCGCAGGTGACGGACCGGCCGCCGACCCGGCGATCGAGGCGCAGTTCCAGGCCGATCACCCCAGCGACCTGTCCCCCCAGGACGCCGCCCAGGTCCGCGCGCTCACCGTCCAGGTGTGGATGGCGGAGACCACCGGACAGGGCCGCGACCACTGGCCGGCCTACTTCCCCCCGACCCAGGTCCCCCTGCGGGCCTACACACAGGTCCGCGTCCAGGCCGTCTCCGCCCACACCTCCGGAGAGCGCCTGATCGTGCAGCTGCTGTGGGCGGGCGCCGACCCGTCCGGCACCTACCAGGACCGCCGGCCCGCCATCTTGTCCCTCGCCCGCACCGCCACCGGCTGGGAGCCCGTGCGATGACCAGCCCCACTCCCCCTCCCACCCACGCCCCGGCCACTCCCGGCGGGGCCCACGACGACGGCGCCCTCCCCGCCGTGGTCCACGCCGTGCACGAGGCCGTTCTCTGGCTGGGCGACGCCGCCGACTGGACCGGCCCGCACCTGCCGCTGCTGCTGGCCGTCGCCGCGCCGTTCGCGATCGCCGCCGGGATCCTGCACCGGCGGCTGACCAGGAAGGCGCTGGCCAGCCGAACCCGCTACACCCTGACCCCCTCCCCCGACTTCGAGCCCGGCGAGGAACACCTGTGGCGCTATGCCGCCGTGATCCTGCGCGCCGCCAACGCCGGTCCGTGGTGGGCGCCCAGGGCCGGCCGCTCGGCCCGCATCCGCTTCCGCGCGGACGGCTCGGTGCCGCTCGAGATGTCGGTGGAGGCCTCCTCGGCGGCCAAGCACCTGCTGCGCACCTCCCAGTACCCAGGCGTGACCATCACCAAGGCCGAACCGGTCAAGGACAAGGAGCGCACCCACGTCGTGCGCGCCGAGTTCGTCCTGGCCGGGTCGGACACCAAGCAGCTGCGGAACGTGCCGATGATCCCCGACCCGCTGCAGGGGATCGTCGACGCGGTCGCCGACATCAGCACCGCGGCCGGCGACCTGGCCGAGCTGTGCCTGGACGTCCAGCGTCTGCCGCGCTGGCAGCTGCTGATGAAGCGGTGGCAGGTGACGCAGGAGGCCCGCGAGCAGCAGCGGGCGCGGGCGAAGAAGGAGGCCCGGCAGGCCGCGGCGGACGCCGCCGAGCTGGAGGACTCCTGGCAGCACCAGCTGGCGCTCCTCCTGGAGCCCGGCGCCGCGCCGCGCCGCCTTCCCGCGCTGCCGCCCCGCACGAAGCCGCTGGAGACCGAGAAGGTCCTCGGCCGGCTCGCCTCCCGCGACCGCGCGCTGCTGCGCGTGCAGCTCATGGTGCGCTGCGCCTCCGACGAGGAGGGCCGCGCCGAGCAGCGGATGGCGCGCCTGGCGGCGGCCCTGGACGTCTTCGGCGGCGGGAACACCTGGGTCGAGGACGCCCGCTCGTTCATGAAGTGGCGCTGGACGGCCGGCAGCTGGCACCGGCGCCGCGGCTTCGACGAGCGGTGGGCCAACGCCCGGGTCGCACCGCGCAAGCAGTCGATCGTCCACGTCGGGGAGCTGCACGGCCTACTCAAGCCGGTGACGATGCACTGCACCCTGCCGGTGATCGCCTCGGAGCTGGAGACCTACGAGCCCGGCAAGGACCTGGTCCCGCAGGGCATCCACCGCATGCCCGACGGCACCCGCCGCAACGTGGGCGTGCCGGTGAAGGACTACTTCTTCTCGCTGCGCGTCGGCAAGTCCCGGTACGGCAAGACCGAGATGGCCGAGGTGCAGGCCTTGGCGTTGGCCATGGCCGGCTACGGGGTCGGCTTCATCGACCCCCACGGCGACTCCTGGGGGCACGTGGCCCCCTACCTCGCGCACGAGTCGCTGCGCGACCGGGTCTGGCGCGTCGACCTGACGGGACGCTCCGCCCTGGTGCCGACGTGGAACCCGCTGGGGATGGAACGCGGGCAGCAACCCCACGAGGTCGTCACCGCCGTCGTCGACGGCCTGGCGGTGGCGATGAACTGGGACAACGCGAACGCGCCGCGCGGCCTCACGATCCTGATGAAGGCGGCGGAAGCGCTGGTGGCCTACAACCGCTACGCGGTACGCCAGCATGCGCCCGAGGCGCAGGCGACGGTGTTCCAGATCCCTGCACTGCTGGAGAACGAGGCCTTCCGCACTCGGGTGCTGGCGTGCCTGCCGGGCGGTCAGCGTCAGTGGTGGCTCACGACGTTCAAGACCATCGACCCCTCGGCCTTCGCGGTCATCATCAACCCCCTCACCCGCCTGGCCTCCGATCCGGTGGCGCTGGCCTTCCTCGGGTCGCCGACCAGCGGGTACGACGCCCGCGCCGCGATGGACGAGTCGAAACTACTGTGGATCTGCCCGGCCGGCGCCGGGCCGACCGCGGCGCTGCTCACCTCGCTGCTCGTCAACGACCTGTTCCGCGCGGCCCGCTCCCGCGAGGACCTTCCGCTGCACGAGCGCGCACTGTTCCACCTGTTCGTCGACGAGCTGATCTCGTTCGACAAGGCCACCGGCGGCATCCTGGCGGCCTTCACCGAGCAGCTCGGGAAGTTCGGACTGCGCGCGCACATGATGACGCAGCTGCTGGAGCGGGTCAGCCAGAACACGCGGCAGTCGATCCTCCAGAACGCCTCGGCGCTGAGCAGCACCGCAGGATCGACGAGCGCGGTGCGGCTGGTGGCCGCGGAGTGGCACGACAAGGTGGACCCGTCGAGGATCGCCACCCTTCCGAAGTACTCGTACTACGCGAGCATGACCGTGGATGGGCGCACCGTCGGCCCGATCCTCTTGCAGGGCATGCAGGTCGATGTCCTGTTCAAGGACCTCCGCACGCCCGAGGAGGTCGACATGCTGTACGCGGCCGCCGGCCGTGCGGTGGGCAGTGGGCACCGGGACCGTCTCGGGCGCGAGGCCGGCTACCGGCAGGGGATCGTCGCCTACTTCGCCCGGAACGGCAAGATGCCGACCGGCGAGGAGCTGAAGCGGATCATCGCGGCCGCGGAGGCGATGGCGGCGCCGGTGGCGGGTTCGGCCAAGCAGTCCGTGAAGCCGGCACCGGCCACAGCGGGCGCAACCAACACCAGGCCGGTGGAGTTGACCAAGCAGCCGGCTGCAGTGCCGAACGCCGCCCCTGACAGTGCCGCACCGGATCCTGGGGAGTGGGGCGAGGCCCCGCCCGAGGACGACCACCCGTTCGAGGAGCCGGCCCAGGACGGCGACGGACAGCAGTCCGAGGGCGAAGGCGGAGTGGTGACACCGGTCGCGCCCTAGCCGGCCGGGGTGGCCGGGCGCAGGCCCGGCGACCCTCCACGAACCCGGCGCCGACCGGCGCCGGACCAGGACGAGGAGGAACAGGAATGCTGGCACTGAACCAGGCCGGGCGCAGCATGGAGGTCGTGGCGGGCATCTGGTGGTCGCCATCGGAACGCTCCGCCCGCTGCACGCTGTGCGGACACGCGGCCGGGGATCTGGCGAACGAGCCGTCGGCTGTTGGGTGGGGCGACGGCCATCAGGACATCTGCATTCCGGTGGCCCGGCGGCAGCGGGCCGACGCGTAGCCGGATTGGCCTTCCGCCACCGGGTCGCCTCGCAGCTCAGAGGCAGGCTCCGCCGACCAGCCATAGGTGCGATACCGGCATCCGACGTCGCCGGTACGCAGAACAAGCCGGGCAACCATCGCCGAGTGGCTTGAGTACGGGTACTCAAGCGGCCACGACCGAGGCGGCCCGATCATGGAGGCATGCATCTGCCTCCTCGTTCCACACCTTCAGGCCGTCCGGCAACGGGCCGCACGATAGTTGGGCCCGCCAGATCGGTGCCCGGCAGGTGGCCGAAACGGGCGGAGCCCGTAGTGGGCCGGTAATCGGGCCACACCCCGAGCAAGCGTCGTCTGGAATGTCGTGCCGCCCGCCCGCCGATGGGCCCGTCGGTCGCCCCAATCAGATCGCCTTCGCAGCGCCGAGTTTCCGATTTGATGAACAGTCAGATATGTGCCGCCACGCCGCAGTAGCGATCTGTCGACAACGCGACCACCCGCCCTGGATATAGCCGGACGTCCCGCCTGTCGGAAAGTCAGCGGACCCTTAGGGCAAGCACGTCTCGAACTACTGTCCGCTTTATACCGATTCTTGCAATTTGCCAGCGACTATGCCACCGACATGGTCAGCCGCGACCAAAAGTAGCTGTGCACCTGGCAGAATCTTTCGTATTGTGACCAAGTGGTAGCTGTGAGGCGGGAGTGGCGGCGCCACTCTGGTCGCATCTACGCACAAACCGGACATGGCATTGATCGAGGGGGCCGTCATGCTGGGTAACCCTGTCTGATCACTCCGTGTTAGGCACACAGAGCAATAAGCCGCCCCGCCAATACACGGAGCGACCACGGATAACCCCAGCGGAGACCAACCGATTCAGCCCTGCTTTCCAGGCGAACGGGTTGTGGACGCCGGGGTAAATGAGGCCAACAGATCAGCGGTTTGAGGATGAAGCATGAGTAGCACGGGGATTTTCACCCGCAAGCCGAAGCCGGCGGCGGGCGGCGGCACAATCAAGCCGGCGCCCGCCGCCAGCCCCAGGATCCCGACGCAGCCCCGCGAGCGGCGCCCGGGCCTCGCCGCGTTCGCCGCACTGGTCCTGCTCGCCAGCGCCCTGGGCACGGCCGTCCTGGTGCGCCAGGCCGGCGAGCGCGTCGCGGCGGTCGAGATCACCCAGCAGATCGCCCCCGGCCAGAAAATCAGCCCCAGCGCACTTACCCAGGTCCAGGTGGCCAAGGACAGCGGCGTCAAGTTCGTCCCGTGGGAACAGCGGGACCTGCTGATCAGCAAGTACACCGCAGCCGTAGAGATCCCGCCCGGCACCCTGCTGACCGGGCGGATGCTCACCGACGCCGCCGGGCTGGCCGCGGACCAGGCCGTGGTCGGCCTCGCGTTGAAGAGCGGCCAGTTCCCGCCCGGGCTCAAGGCCGGCGACCGGGTGCGGGTGATGTGGGTTGGTCGTGACGCCGCCGCCAAGGGCACGCCGGCCGGTACCGCCACCGGCGCACCGAACGCGCAGGGCAACAGCGGCGCGGTCGAGCTTGCGGGTTCGGCCATCGTGCGCGAGGTCTTCAAGCCCGGCAACGGCGAAGCGAGTTCGGCGCTCTCCCTGTCCGTGGTGGTCCCGGCCACGGCCTCCGGCGGGGTGACGCAGGCCGCGTCCTCCGGCGACGTGGCCCTCGTCCTGCTGCCCGGCACCGCTCAGTAGCGGTCCTACGGAGATCTCGACATGTCACTGATCATCGTCGCGTCCGCCAAGGGCTCCCCTGGCGCGAGCACCACCGCGCTGGCCATGGCGTCGCAGTGGCCCCGCCAGTCCCTGCTGGCCGAACTCGACCCGCTCGGCTCCGACCTGCTCTACCGGCAGGTCGATGAGAGCGGCATGGACCTGAACCCCAACAAGGGGATGTTCTCCCTGGCGCTGCCGGCCCGCGGGATCCTGACCCCCGACGTCGTGCGCGAGCACACCCAGCGTCTGCCCGGCGGCCTCGAGGTCCTTGTCGGCCTGACCAAGCCCGAACAGGGCGCCGGCTGGAGCGAGCACTGGGACAAGCTGGGCCGCTGTCTGGCCGCGCCCGGGACCACCGACATCATCGCGGACATCGGCCGCTACCACCCCGGCGCGCCCACGGCCGCACTCCTGCGCCACGCCTCCCTCGTCCTGCTGGTCTCCCGGGCCGCGCCCGAAGACCTTGCCCACGTCCGCTCGCGCGCGGCCCATGTGATCGCCCAGACGTCCTCCGGCGGCCGGGGCGGCGCACCGGTCGGCGTCCTGGTCGTCGCCCCGCTGCGCCAGCAGGCCAAGGCGTCCGGCATGGCTGCCACCGTGCTCGCCCAGGGCAGCGTGCCCGCGCAGGTCGCGGGCGTCGTCGCCCATGACGCCGACGCTGCGGAGCGGCTGACGCGCCTTCGCAGCGCAGGACGCATTCACAAGACGCAGCTGATGGCGTCGGTGCGCCACATCGTGAGCAACCTCGGCGGCCGCTTCGGTCTCGGCCAGAACAGCGCCGCGACCCTGCCGGCGCCGGCCGCGAGCATGGAAGGAGCGGCACGATGACCACCGCCGTGACTACGCCCGTCCCCGTCGACCAGGCGCTGGTCAAGCGGCTGCGCGAGGCCACCGGGCAGCTCCTGCAAGAGCGCCGGCGTCGCCAGGAGGCCGACGGCCGGCGCCTGACCGAGGGCGATCTGCGGGCGATCGCCATGGACATCCTCGCCAGCCAGCTGCAGGGCCTTTCCAGCGAGCGGATGAACCTGGGCTCCAACCCGCTAAGCCTCGAGGACGAGGAGAGCCTGACCGCTGCGGTCCTCGCCGCGCTGTTCGGCGTGGGCCGGCTCCAGCCGCTGCTCGACGACCCCGATGTCGAGAACGTCGACATCAACGGTTTCGACACTGTGTTCGTCAGCTACGCCGACGGCCACCAGGAGCAGGTCGGGCCGATCGCCGAGTCGGACGACGACCTGATCCAGCAGATCCAGGTGCTGGCGGCGACCTCGGGCCTGAACAGCCGTCCCTTCGACGACTCCAATCCGCAGCTGGACATCCAGCTGCGGGGAGGGCACCGCATGTCCGCGGTGATGTCCTTCAGCCGCCCCCGGGTCGTGGTGTCGATCCGGCGAAAGCGCCTGAAAGAGGCTCACCTCTCGACGCTGCGGGAGAGCGGGACCATCACCCCCGAGCTGGAGGTGTTCCTGCGTGCTGCGGTCCGGGCCCGGATGAACATCATGATCGCCGGTGAGGTGAACGCCGGGAAGACGACCCTGCTGCAGGCCCTGGCCAACGCCATCCCGCCGCACGAGCGCCTGATCACCATCGAACGCGCCCTGGAACTCAACCTCCACGACTTCAAGCACCTGCACCCGAACGTGGTCGCGCTGGAAGAGCGGCTCCCCAACTCGGAGGGCCACGGCCGGGTCAGCATGGCTGAGTTGGTCCGCCGGTCGCTGCGCATGAACGCCAACAGGGTCATCGTCGGCGAGGTCCTGGGCGACGAAGTCGTCGCGATGTTGAACGCCATGTCCCAGGGCAACGACGGCAGTTTGAGCACCATCCACGCCAACTCCAGCCTCAACGTCTTCCGCAAGATCTCCACCTACGCCATCCAGGCCGCCGAACGGCTGCCGGTCGAGGCCTCGCAGATGCTCATCTCCGACGCCATCGAGCTGGTCATCTTCGTCTCCCGCGACACCGACCCGGTCACCGGCCACCAGCGCCGTCGGGTGGTCTCGGTGCGTGAGGTCAGCGGGTACGCCGACGGCCGGGTGCTGTCCTCCGAGGTGTACTCCCTCAAGGCCAACGACATGGTCGAGTGGGACTCCGCGCTCACCGACCGGACCCGCGAACGCCTGGAGCGACACGGCTTCTCCGCCGACGCGTACCCCGCTGCGGGGCGCTGGTCATGAACAGCGGCGACTACCTCACCCCCTCCCTGATGCTCGCGCTGCTGGCCGGTTGCGGCATCGGCGGCGGCATCGCCCTGTTCGTCGCCGCGCTCGTCGGCTGGGCCCGCCCAACCGGCACCAAGGTGAGCGCCAGCAAGCAGATCGCCGCGTTCCTGCGCCGACGCGCGGGCGCTGCCATAATCGTCGGCCTCGTCGTCCTGGTCGCCCTCCGCTGGCCGGTGGCCGCCGTCGGCGCGGCCCTGCTCGTGCTCTTCTGGCCGGCCCTCTTCGGAGGCGCCCGCTCCGAACGCGTGGCCCTGGCCCGGGTCGAGGCGCTGGCCACCTGGACCGAGGCACTGCGCGACACGATCGCCGGTGCGGCCGGCCTGGAGCAGGCCATCGGCGCGAGCGCCCGCACCGCGGGCGAGACCCTTCGGCCCCACCTGCTCACCCTGGACGACCGGATCCGCTCGCGCATGCCGCTGAGCGAAGCCCTGGACCGGCTCGCCGACGACCTCGACGACGGCGGCGCCGACCTGGTGATCGCCGCTCTCAAGCAGTCGGCCGGCCTGCGCGGCGAAGGCCTGCGCGACGTCCTCACCGACCTCGCCGGCTCGGCCCGCGCCCAGGTCGGCATGCGGCGCCGCGTCTTCGCCAGCCGCGCCGGCACACGCCGCAGCGTCCAGATCGTCGTAGGCGTGATCGTCTCGGTCGTCGTCGGCATGAGGGTCTTCAACCCCTCCTACACCGAGCCCTACGGCACGCCGCAGGGACAGGCCGTCCTGGCCCTGGTGCTCATGCTGTTCGCGGTCGGCCTGGTGTGGCTGCAACGGCTGTCCCGGGTCCCCGCCCCGAAGCGGTTCCTGGTCCAGCAGACGGGAGCGGCCTCATGAACCTTGCATGGACTCTCCTGGCCGGCGCGGGCATGGGTTTCGGCCTGTTCCTCCTGGTGCGGGCGCTGTTCCCCAGCCGGCCCAGCGCCGCGTCGATCGTGCTGCGGATAGACGCCCAGGCCCGCCTGGGCCTCGGCTCAGCCCTCCCGGAGCCCGAGCCGGCCAGCGACCGTGCGGCGAAGGCCGCGCGCCTGCGTGAGCTCATCGGGCTCCGGGCCGCGGACCTGTGCGCCCGTCAGGGCTGGGAGCTCCCGGCGCTGCGCGCCGACCTGAACATCCTGGAGCGGTCGTTCGAGAGCTTCCTGGCCACCAAGATCATGGTCGGGCTGTTCGGCTTGCTCTTCGGGCCGGTGGTCTTCGCACTGCTGTGGATCGTGAACTTCACGACCAACCCGCTGATGCCGCTGTGGCTGGCCCTCGCCTTCGGGCTGCTGTTCTTCTTCCTGCCCGACATCGAAGTCCGCGGCGACGCCAAGGAGCGGCGCGCCGAGTTCCTGCACACCCTGTCCTCGTTCACCTCCCTGGTCGCGAACAACCTGGCCGGCGGCCGCGGTCTCCCCGAAGCCTTGAAGACGGCCACCGAGATCACCGACACCTGGCCGATGCTGCGCCTTCGCCAGACACTGGCAGGCGCCCGGATGACGAACCGGACACACTGGCAGGCCCTCGAACACCTCGGCAAGGAAATCGCCGTGCCGGAGCTCCAGGACCTGGCCACCCGCATCGCGCTCGCCGCCGATGACGGGGCCCGGATCCGCCAGTCGCTCATGGCCACGGCCAGGACGCTCGCCGAACGCGAACTTGCCGAGACCGAAGGCAAGGCCGGTGCGCAGTCGCAGACGATGCTCGTCGCGCAGATCGTGCTGTGCCTCGGATTCCTCGTGTTCCTGATCTACCCCGCCCTGATGCGGGTGATGGCCCTGTGACCCTCTTTCTCCAACCCCACGGCCCGCCCCGGCGGCGCCACCCCAGCCGGCCTTCCGGCCCAGAACCGATCCACCGCCCCGGCCTCCAGCCGGGTGCCCTTCACGAGGGGACTGCACCATGAACGCCATCCTTGACCGTGCCACCGGCTGGCACCCCGACCTCACGCTCGCCACCACCTGGCTGCGCGGACGCGTGGAGGAAGCGAAGGAGGAGGGCGACGACGCCGGCTTCTCCACCGTCGAGATGGTGATCGGCATCGCCATCATCGTCGCGATCCTCGTGGCGGCCGCCGTCATCATCAGCCAGGCCATCACCACCAAGGCCACCTCGGTCGGCAAGTGCATCGAGGGCGCCACCAGCACCAACAACGGCGGTTGCAGCTAACGCTGCCGGTCAGGACGGACGAGGAAGAGGAGGGGGACCAGGTGCAGCGTCTTCGCCGCCTGCTGGAGCAGCGGCGCGCCCAAGGGCCGGACGACGGCATGAGCTCCATCGAGTTCGTGGTCACCACCCCGATCCTGATCGGCCTCCTCTTCCTCGCCGTCCAGTTCGCGCTCGGCCTGTTCGCCCACGAGGTCGCCCTCGCGGCCGCGCAGGCCGGCGCCCGCGACGCCCGAGCCACCGCCGACGCCAACCCGTCCGGCTGGCAGCAAAAGGCCCACGACGTGGCCGCCGCACGAATCTCCAGCCTCGGACCGTCGCTGACGGACAACCCCGTCATCAAGACCGAGGACATCGGCCAGCACCAGGTGCGAGTGACGGTGCAGGTCGACGTCGTCCCCGTCATCCCCTTCCTACACATGACGCTGACCTCCGTCAGCCAGGGCCCCGTCGAAAGGTTCGTGCCCGATGCCGGCTGACGTTCTGCGCCGCCAGCTGGCCCGGGCCCGCAGCGACGAAGGCGCCTCCACCATCGACATGGTCCTCGCCGCGCCTCTCCTGCTCCTCTTCGGCCTGCTCGTGGTGGGGCTGGGCCTGATCGTCCAGAGCCGCAGCAGCCTGGACGGCGCCGCCCGCGACGCTGCCCGCGCCGGTGCGCTGCAACGCGACTACAACAGCGCCGTCTCCGAGGCCACACGAGCCGCCAAGGCAGACGCCGCCGGGGTGTGCGAGGGCGGCGCCGTACGGGTGGACCCGTCCGGGGACTGGCGGCCAGACG
This sequence comes from Kitasatospora sp. NPDC023385, assembly GCF_055664045.1. Taxonomy (NCBI): domain Bacteria; kingdom Bacillati; phylum Actinomycetota; class Actinomycetes; order Kitasatosporales; family Streptomycetaceae; genus Kitasatospora; species Kitasatospora sp. NPDC023385. The sequence continues at coordinate 43,090 of NZ_JBVOOL010000037.1, forward strand.
GCCTGTTCACCGTCACGGTCAGCTGCGAGGTGCCGGGGCTGCGCGCCCTCGGCCTCAACATGACCACCCACGTGAGCGCCACCTCCACCGCCCCGCTCGACACCTACAAGCGGACCTCCTGATGACCACCACGCCCGCCGCCTGGTCTGCCCCAGGCCCATGGCTGCTCCGGCGCCTGCGCGCCGCACGCCGCCGCGGAGACGAAGGGTCAGGCGCGCTCTACCTGATCTTCGGTGCCATGCTCTGCCTGCTCCTGGCCGGCTTCGTCGTGGACGGAGGCCTGGCCATCCACCAGCGGGAGAGAGCGGCCGACATCGCCGAGCAGGCCGCCCGCTACGCGGCCAACCAGGTCGACCCCGCCGCGCTGCGCGCCAACGGCACCGTCAGCGTGCCGGCCAACCCGGCGTGCAGCGGCTACGCGAACGGCTTCGCCTCCCGCTCCGGCGCCACCGCCAGCTGCACCGCAGCCGGCGGAAACACCGTCACCGTCCAGGTGCAGCTGACCTACGAACCGATACTGCTTCGCCTGCTCGGACAAGCGTCGATTACCGTGCGTGCTAACGCGACAGCACAGGCCGTACAGGAACAATGAGCCACCGGGACGGGAGATACCCCATGCGATCCATCATCACCCACCACCACGCCCGCCGCCTCGCCGTGCTGGGCTGCGCAGCGCTCGCCTTGGTCGCCGCGGCCGGATGTTCCAGCTCGAAGAGCAACCCGAGCGGGGACATCAGCGGCGCCCAGACGACCGTCCCGACGGTCGCCGCGAGCAGCACGGCCCCCAGCAGCACCCCGACCGCGCCTGCTGGGGCTCCCGCCGTCACGCTGCCGGCCGACCTGAAGGTCACTGTGCAGTTCCCGGCCACCGGCGACGCGACCCAGGACGCCGTCGCGCAGGGGCTCACCTACGCGCTGCGGGCCTACAACTCCGCCTTCGCGAAGGGCGACCCGCAGGATGCGGCGTTCGTGTACGCCTACGACGGCATGGCCCGGCCCTACATGGCCGACATCATCGGCCAGCTGGCCAAGCGCAACCAGACGATCACCGGCGAGACCCGGTACTACGCCCCGGTGATCACGGTCAAGGACACCACCCACGCGGCCGCCACCTACTGCGAGGACGAATCGAAGGGCTACCCCAAGGACAAGACGAGCGGGCAGGTGCAGCAGAGCACGCCCTCCGTGCGCGACTACACCGAGTGGAACCTCGGCCTGGAGTTGAGCACGCAGGGCGTGTGGCGCGTCACCCAGGCCCTCGGCGAGAAGGGAGCCACGCGGTGCCAGAACACCTGATCCGGCGGCGCCTTGCGGCCGTCGCTGTGCTGCTCGCGATGGGGACCGCAGTCGCGGTCCCCACGCCGGCGTTCGCCGACTTCGGTGGCGACCCGGGCGGCGGCACGCCCACGCCGTGGTCGATCGAGTCGCACGTCACTCTGACGATGCACGACAACGGAACGGGCGCCGATGCCAAGCACCTTGTCTCATCGGGTGCCTGGGATCCGCCGGCGTGCTGGTACGAGCCGGAGTACTCGCCCGAGCAGTTCGACGCCGCCTTCCAGGCCCTCCTGCGGAGCCTCTCGGGCGCCTCCGGCGGCGCGGACGCCCAGAAGCAGTACGACGCCTTGAAGCAGGACCACGACTTCCACCGCGGTGAGAACGGCGCGTGGTGGGTCATGGTGAAGTCGAAGAAGTCCTGGGACCTGCCGAATACGACGCCGTGCACGCAGAGCCCCGGCGTCCAGTGGGTCCCTGCGGGGAATCCGCCGGCTGGCATGCTCGCAGTCACTCCGCAGATGCTCTCCAAGATCGCCTACGGCGCGACCAAGCTGCCCTCCCCCACCGTGAAGCTCTCCCCTGACGCCGGCCGGCAGACCGTCAACCTGCCCACCTTCATCTCCTTCGACCAGCCCCTCCAGCCGGTCTCCGTCACCGCCAGCCTCGACTACGCCGGGTTCAGCATCGCCGCGTCCACCCTCGCGGTACCGGTCGCCCTCAACGTGGACGCCGGCACCGACGACGCGTCACCGCGCTCGTGCACCTACGACTTCACCCAGTCCGGCGGCGGCTACCAGGTCGACTCGTCCTCCAGCAGCTGCAACATCACCTACACGCGCTCCTCCCGCGGCGGCACGTACCCGCTGACCGGCCGGGTGACCTGGCGCGTGACCTGGACCCCGTCGAAGGACCCCCACGCCGCACCGGCGAACCCGCTGCCGAACGGCCTGACCGACAGCACCCCGCAGAATGTCGTGGTCAAGGAGATCCAGACCACGGTCACCGGCTGACCGAACTGCGTTGGCCCGGACCGACGAACAGAAGGAACGCGATGGTGAAGACGAAGCCGGCAACGGCTGCCCGAAGCCTGGGCGACGTGGTGCGCGCCGTGCTGGCCGGCATCGCGCTGCTCGCCCTGCTCGCCGCCGTGCCCTGGGGCCTGATCACATTCATCGGCAACCCCCTGCCGAGCACGGTGCCGAGCTGGGACAGCATTACTGCCCAGACCGTGAGCGTCGACGTGATCATCAACGTGATCGCCGTTGTGGTCTGGGCCGCCTGGGCTCAGTTCGCCCTGTGCGTACTCGTCGAGGTCCGCGCTGCCGTCAAGGGCGTCGGCCTGGCCGTCCGCGTCCCCGCCGCGGGTGTCAGCCAGGCCTTGGCCCGTCAGCTCGTGGCCTCGGTGTTCGTCATCGGCGTGGGCGCGCTGACCGTCGGCCAGGCCTCGGCCGCCACGGCGGCCACCCCGGCTCAGGCGCCCCGCGTCGCGGCGACCGCCACCGCGCTGCCCCAGCAGGCAGCAGCCCCCGCGACCGTCAGCGCTGCGGCATCCGCCACGGCTTCGTCCGACCACAACCTGCCCACCTACGAGGTGCAGCGTTCTGCCGACGGCCACCGCGACACCCTGTGGGGCATCGCGGAGAGCAAGCTCGGCGACGGCACCCGCTGGAACGAGATCCAGAAGCTCAACGAGGGCCGCCCTCAGGCCGACGGCGGTGCGCTCGGTGCGGACGGACTGATCCGTCCCGGCTGGACCCTGCTCCTGCCCGCCGACGCGTCCGGGACGGACGTGATCCGGTCAGACTCCGGCCCCGCGCGGCAGGCGAGCACCGCTGCCCAGGACACCGCCGCCCAGCACATGGTGACCGTGGTCAAGGGCGACACCCTGTCGGGCATCGCCGAGCGCGAACTCGGCGACGGCGACAAGTACCCCGAGCTTCTCGACGCCTCCAAGGACCTGGTCCAGCCAGGCGGCGGGCACCTCACCAACCCGGACGAGCTGTTCCCGGGCCAGAAGATCGTCATCCCGGCCGCCGCCACGGCCACCCCGCCGGCAGCCCCGGCTGCCCCTGCGCCGGCCCAGCAGCCCGTAGCCCCGACCGTCCAGGAGCCCCCGGTCACTCCCGCACCGGCTACGGCGCCCCCGGCTCCCAGTACCCCGGCGCCGCAAGCTCCCAGCACCGCCGCCCCGAGTGCCCCGACCTCCAGCACTCCGGCTCCGGCAGCACCGGCCACCCAGGCGCCGACCGAGCCGACGCCCACCCCGGCACAAGAAGCACCGACCCAGGCTCCCGCCCCGGCTCAGCACTCCTCCCCCGTCGGCGAGGAGGCTTCCAGTCAGTCCCTGATCTCCGCGCGGTCGGTCGCCGGTCTCGGTGCCCTGACCGGCGCCGGATTGCTCGGGGCGATCACCGTCCGACGCCTGCTCCAGTACCGGCGCCGGCGGCCGGGCGAGACCATCGCCGTCCCCGACGAGACCAGCCGCCTCGAAGCCCTGCTCGGCCGGACCGCCCAGCCCGGCTCAGCCGCGCTGCTCGACATCGCGCTGCGGACCCTGGCCGACGCACTCCCCGAGGACGAGGCACTCCCGGAACTGCGCGCCGCACGGGTCACCAGCGAGAGCGTCGAGATCCTGCCCGAGGACCACGGCCTGGAGCCCGCCACACCGTTCACGGCCGGCGAGAACGGCTGGTGGACTCTCGACCCGAAGGCCCCCCTCTTGGACGAGGAGCACGCTGGCCGCGTGGCAGCGCCCTACCCGGGCCTGGCCAGCATCGGGCGGGACGAGGCGGGCAACCAGGTGCTGCTCCACCTCCCGCACGTCCAGGTCCTGCTGCTGGAAGGCGACCTGACGAACGTGCGCGCCGTGGCACGCAGCATCGCCCTGGACGCTGCGACCTGCCCGTGGGCGGGTCACATCGACGTGCTGACGGCCGGGTTCGGCCGCGACCTCGCTCCCCTGCTGCCCACCGGCCGCGCGCGCTTCGTGCCCACCGCCCATGCCGGGATCGTGGACCTAGCCGGGCTGCGCGCCGAGACGATCCAGGCCGAGGAGAGCGGCGAGGACGGCCCTCTGCCGTGGTTGATGGTCTGCACCGACGACCCGGGCGAGCACACCTGGGAGCTCGCCGAGATCCTGAGCCAGACCCGCGGCCGGGACATCGCCGTGGTCCTGCCGGCCGACGCCCAGCAGGTCCACGACTTCTTCCCCGAGGCCGAGATCCTTGACGCCGATTCGCTGGCTGCGCAGGCCTGCGGCCTGGCCGACCTCGAGGTGGTGCTGGCGCGGGTCAGCGACGAGGAGCATGCGCAGATCGTCTCTACGCTGGAGGTCACAGCCAAGCCGGCCACCCCGGCCGCCGGTCCGTGGGAGTTCGTCCCGGACCCCGACGCCGTCCCGCCGCGCTTCGGCCCCGCCTCCATCCCCGCGCCGCTGTTCGCCGACCGGATCCCGGCCGACGTCACCGGCGCAGCCCCGAAGGAGAACGGCGACGACGACCTTGCGCCGTCCTCCTCGGCTCCGCAGACCGACGCCGAGGTCGACACGGACGTCGACCACGGCACGCCAGAGGACGACGAGGCGGCCACGCCGGCGCGCACCACCGCGGTGGTGAACATGGTCAAGCCCGCCGCGGTGCGCGACCGCAAGCCGGTTCCGCCGAGCCCGGACCAGCCCCAGATCCAGGTCCTCGGGCCGGTCCAGATCGCGAACTCCAGCGGCGCCGAGACCACCCACGGCCCGCGGCTGGCCGCGCTCGCCGCGTTCCTCTACTTCCGGCCCGACCGCGACTACGGCGCGATCGCATATGCGATGGACCCCGTCTCCCCCTGGGAGCCGCACACCCTCCAGACCCGGATCTCCCAGCTGCGCGGCCAACTCGGGCACGCCCCCGACGGAACGCAGTACCTGCCCCGCAAGTCCGCCGCCGGCACCTACCGCCTGTCCGAGCAGCTCCACTGCGACTGGACCTGGTTCGAGTACCTGGCCGAACGGGGCCTGCCGCAGGGCGTCGCGGGCCTGGAGGACCTGGAGCAGGCACTCGGCATGGTCCGCGGCCGGCCCTTCGGCACCGACGGCGACCACGACTGGGCCACCCCGGACGTGCAGCAGATGATCTGCCGCATCATCGACGTCGCGCACACCACCGCATGCCTGCGCCTGCGCGACGAGGCCCTGGACCTGGACGCTGCCCGCCGTGCCGTCGCCGTCGGTCTGGAGGTCCAGGAGGACGAGATGCTGTACCGGGACTGGCTGCGGATCGAGGCCGCGAGCGGCAACCGGCCCGGTGTGTTCGCCGTCATCGACGCAGCCCGTACCGCGGCGGCATCGCTCGACAGTGACCTGACGCCGGAGACCAAGCGCCTGATCGAGCATCTCCTCCAGGGACAGCACGCATGAACACCATCGCCACCGGCGCCGCCCTCATCGGCGGCGCCGTCCTAGGCGCCGCCGTCGTCCGCCCGATAGCCGTCGCCTACGCCCGCCCCAAACCCGACCCCGCGTCGACAACCTGCCCGGGGTGCGGCCAGGTGGCTCTCGGGTTCAGCGTCCGCGCGGCCGTCCACCTCCTACGGGCCCGCTGTCCGGGCTGCGCCGAGCGGCTGGGCCCGGCCCCGGGAGTGGCCGAGGGTCTCACCGGCGTCGCCGTCGCCGGTGTTGTCGCCGGCCAGGCAGCCGGCTGGCTCCTCGCCGCGCAGTTGTGGTTCGCGCTTGTGGGCTCCGTGCTGGTTCTGACCGATGCCAAGGTGCGGCGGCTGCCGCACGATCTGACCGGGGCTGCCTGCATTGGGCTCGCGGTGCTGCTTATCGGTGCCACGATCGCTGGGCAGCCGGTGTCGGTCGCGGTGCGGGCCCTCGCAGGAGCTGCCGCTGTCTGGGGGTTGTTCTTCCTCACGGTCCTCACCAAGACGACGTTCTGGGGCGACTTCCGGCTGAGTCCGGCGCTCGGGGGCCTGCTGGCCTGGACGGGCTGGAGCACCGTGGGCGCTGGCCTGGCGGTCAGCATCTTCCTGGCTCCGCTGCTGGCCTGCGCCGGTCTGATCGCCCAGCGGGCGCCGTGGCGCCGGTGGTGGCCGGCGCTGGCGCCGGCGATGCTGGCGGTGTCCGCGGCCGCGGGCGTCGCGGTCTGGTGGGCCTGCGGGCTCGCCTCGCTCGGGGCCCTGACGGCCTGGGCTGTTCTCCTGCTACAGGAGGTCGTGGTCCTGGCGATACTCCCCGGCCGAACGCGGAAAACGAAGGTGCCGCTCGGGCCGGCGCTCGTGGTGGGCACCCTGCTGGCGTCCGTCGCATTCTCCTGACCTCGGCCAGCGCATGTGAGACAGTCTCCGCATGGATGTGCTCTCCCCCGCACAACAGGAGCTGTTGGAGTACCTGCGGGCGATGACCGCCGTCATCGACCTGAACGGTGCGGCATCCGCTGCACGGGAGGAGGGGTGGCGGTACCCGTCCGTCCACCACCTCCTGCTCGCCGAGGGACGCTTCTTCCGGCCGGTCTCAAGGCCAGCCGGGATCCAGCAGATGCCCGAGCGCCTGTGCTACAACAACGCCGCGGCCACGGCCACCGGGTCGGCCGGTTCGCTCTTCTACGTGGAGGGCATCGCGATCTCGGACGTATTCCCGCTGGCACACGCCTGGTGCGCGAACGAGGCGGCGGAAGCCGTGGACCCGACCTGGCCGGAGGGCTCGATGACGGCGTGCTTCGGCATCGCGTTCACTCGACCCGGCTCGTGGGAGCACGAGAGCGAAGGGATTCTCGCCGACCCCCGCCGCTACATGGAGATTCTCCGCGACGGCCTGCCGCCGCTCCCCGGCCGGAACGTCGGCCACCGCCCATCGAGCGCTGCCCTGGCAGGCCCGCCGGCCGCCTCCCGCTGACACGGCGTCGCCCACCCATCGCGGTGCCGTTGGCGACGCTCACCGGCGCGGGGGGCGCCTTGTCGCCGCGCGCCAGTACAGTCCGCCCATGAGCATCACAGGGGGAATCCAGGTCGACCTCGCAACGATCGAGCAGTCGCTGGAGGAGAACGGGCACGACAGCTGCAACATCGAACTCGTGCCCACGGCGCACGGGCGCAGCGTCGACGGCCATGCGCTCGTCGCCGCTGTCGACGAGGCGATCGGAGCCGCCAACGCGGCTGCTACAGGCCAGAGCATGTGGGGGCAGCGCGCGGTCCTGACCCTCGATGGCGCAGGGCTCAGCCTCAAGGACTACTGGGGGCCGGACTCGCTCACCGGCTGGCTCGCGGCCTTCACCGAGGCCTTGCAGCGGCAGGGGCATGCCGGACTCGTCCGGGCGACACCGGTCGTGAGGCCGCCGCGCTGGCTCCGGCACCAGTACGAGCCCAGGGCCACCGCCTTCGTCGCCCTGCACGAGCCGCTCACCCTGGCGGCCGCAGCAGAGCGGTGGGCCAGCTTCGCGACCGGGTGGACCCGTCCCCACGGCGGCGACGCCTGCCTGGCTGCCGGCGCGATCCTTCAGCACGACACCTCGGTGGATGTCGCCGGTCATCTGGCCGCCGGCTTGCTCGTCAACGGGAACTCCGCACTCACCATGGTCGACCCGGCCGCTCCCCGAGCCGTGCGAGCCAGGGCGGACCAGGACGGCATGGCCACCTACCAGGCCTACTCCCCCGCCAGCAGTTGGCACTCGCTCATTGGCCGGGTGCGGGAGGCGATTCTCGCCGACGCGGAGCACACCCGGCTCGCCTACGTGGCCATGACGCCGACGTGGGCCTTCGGGTGGGAGGACCGCGGACGCGATCTGCCTCCCCTGCCCAACGTGCCGGCGCACGCCCTACGCGGCAACTCTCCGGTGTGGGGACGCAAGGTCCCCGATGCCCACGGCATCCAGCTCCTCAGCGGCGCTCACCTTGACCAGGCGTCGGACCTGTCCGGCTGGCAGGTCACCGAAGTGCACACCGACCGGTTCGTGGTCGAGGCGCAGGACTCGGCAGCTTGGTTCGGTCCCGATGGTCCGTCCGCCGCCGTGATCGAGCGGGCCCGCAATGACTTCGGGCAGCTGATCGTCACCGGCCGGGATCTGTGACCGGAGGTCTTGCCCTCCGATCGGGTGGCCGGCGCAGCGCGTCTGGACCTGGCAAGCCCTCTCGCACCGGAACAGAGTGCGGGGCAGGGGCCGGGCACGGCGCCCGACTTTCAGCACGCTCCGAGCCGCCCGCCCGCCAAAATTGCATGGTCATGACGAAAATTGGGCCCCAGAATGGCCCCCTCAGCCGCCGTTCACGATACGGCCGGTGCGTGGGGCTTTCCGGGCGCCCGCCAGGCCGCCTGAGGCGCCCTCCAGCGATTTTTGATCATCGATGAGGTCGGGCCGAGCGTGGTTTCGCCCCCCCTGGCGCCCGCCAGAACCGCGGCCGCTGTACAGCAGGCGGCACAGACGACGCCGGTTGGTCAACGGAGGCGGCACAACGCAGTCCGCACCTGGACGTTGCCGGCCCCACGGCCCAGACGCGTCCGGTGCCAGATACGACGGTGCGCCCCGGCTTCGTGAAGTCGGGGCGCACCGTCGTCCGGTCAGGTACCGGCGAGCTCAAGCAGGTCCGGGTGCTTGGGCGTCTCGTACTCGGCTCGGTAGGTCTTCCCCCAGCCGGCCCAGTAGCGTTTCACGCTGTTGGGGCTGAGCGGGCCACCGTCCTGGCCCTTCTCGCCGTACCTCTTGTGGATCCACTCGACGTAGTCCTCCTTCGTCGGGTGGTTGCCGTTCTCGTGCACGTAGGCGCAGTAGTAGTCGTACAGGACGTCCTCGCGCTTGCGCCTTCCGCCGGCCTGGTCGCCGCCGTCCTGACCGGGGTCCGCCTCCGAGTCTTCGAGGTCCTCGGAATCTAGGTCTTCCTCGTCGTGCGCGGACTCCTCCGGCACCACGGGGGCCAGCTCGTCGCCGGCAGTCACGGGCTGCTCGAACGGGACCTCGGGCGCTTCCGTCTCGAAGACCAGCACCTGGGTCGGCTCCGCGGGGTGAGGCTCCCCCTCGGCCGCTGGGACACGGACCTCGACGCCCTGCTGAGCGGGAACAGCGGGCTTGAGGAGGTCTATCGCCGGCTCTCCTGTATCGCTCTGCCCGGTCTCCCGGGCTGCCCCCTGGGCCTCCACCCGACCGTTGGGCACCGGCGCCTTGACCAAGTCGCGGCCCGACTCGATCGCCGACAGCTGGGTACGGGGCAGCTCGCCCGGGCGCAGTCCCACCAGGGTGTCCACCGGGATCCCGATCGAGGAGAGCACGTGGATGTACTGCTCCCTGCTGCCCTCTCCGTACTGCGCCAGGTAGAGGAGCAGGAGGGCTTCCTGTGACGCGAGCTTGCGCCACTTGCGCCCGTGCTTCCGCTTGAGCTGCCCCCGAAGGATGCGCTTCCACTTGGCCAGCTCGATGGCTTCCTCGGAGGAGTAGATGCCCCAGATCATCTTGAGGCGCCAGTCCGAGAACGTGCCGAAGGGCTTGAGTAGCCAGCGGCGGAGGTCGAAGCCCTCCATCTCCCGCTTGCCGGCCGTCAGGTTCGCCCACCTGCCGACGGCATGGCGGGCGGCCTCGACGATGATCACGAACAGGATCGGCACGACGGCGTGCATGCCCATGGCGAGCGGTCGGCCCCACGCGGACGCCGAGTTCATCACGATCGTCGCGGCGGTAAGGAACCAGGCGGTCTGGCGCAGCAGGGGGTAGGGCATGCGCAGCCAGGTGAGCAGGAGGTCGAGCGCGTAGAGGACGACGATGCCGGCGTCGACGCCGATCGGGAGGACCTGGGCGAAACGGCCGAAGCCCTCGTCGGCGGCGAGTGCGCGCACCGAGTTGTAGGAGCCGGCGAACCCGATGGCCGAGATTACGACGGCGCCGAGGACGACGATGCCGATGAGCGTCTTGTGGCCGTTGTTGAGCGTGGGCCTGGTCAAGCTGTCCCTCCCGTTGGCTGAGCCGGTCCACCATTTCATGGGGGGGCGGTGGTACGCACGGGACTTGCATGGCGCTGCGCCTGATATAGGGTCATCTGCGCTATTTGTCCTATCAAAGGCACTTAGTGATCTTCGTCCTAGGGCTGGCGCGCTCCGCCCCCGGCGTAGCGTTCGCAAGGCAGGAGGTGACCGTTCGCATGAGTGCCTCCGGGGCCGCGGCAGTCGCAGTCGGCCTCCCACGACAGGGCAACGTCGCTGTCGCAGTCGCAACATCCCCAGCCACACTGCGGAACGCTTCCGCGCCGACGCGTTCGGCCGCGATCCGGGGTCGGTGGCGTAGTCGCAGGTTGCCGATTCATCGGCTGCATGGAGCACTGCCGCAACGGGGCCGTCGCACCCGCGTGTCTGAGGGTCACGAACGGCATCGGGCGTCCGGGTGGCGGGTCGCACGCTGTCTGACCTGCCGGTTTCACGAATCGCATGGCCGTCGGGCGTTGTGGATCACAGGCAGCGGGGGAGGGCCGGCTATCGGTGCCGAGGCGTTCGCAGTCGCAGTTGTGCCGCCAGCGACGCTCTGGCCCCGCGGCGTGGACTCGTTGCGACGGGCAGCGGCACGGCGGCTGCGACGGGTGGGGAGAGGACGGACTTCGCGCATCGCATTCGCAGTGCGCGCTGACGGTTCGGCTGTCATGGCAGGCAAGGTGTTCGTCGACGGTGCGAAGCATGCGGAGCGGCCGCCGCTCGTCGCAGTCGCTGCGCAGCGTCGCAGCGGAGTTCGTCGTGGCCGTCGGACCGGCACACCTGCGACAGGATGCGGCGCTTGTCGGAGGCAGGGGGTAGCCTCCCCCGATGATCATCGACCGCCATGCTGCCGTAACCCCGACTCGCTACGACGACCGCGACCTTCGGAGGAGGATGGGGGCGGAGATCGCGGCGGCCGACTCGGATGATCTCCTGGCCGCGTGGATCTGGTCCGCAGAAGCCCGGCTGTGCCGCACGGTGGCAGAAGCGTCCGATGTTCTGCGCGACGACGTGCATAGAGAACACACCGATGTGCTGCGCCGTATACGCGCGGCTTGGCAGGACCGAGGTGGCGATAGAGCTCCGGTCGCTCTCCGGGAGCAGGTTCAGGGTGCCCTTGAGCGGGCGAAGGCGGATCTGGATCGGGTATTGAAGGCCGCCGAAAGCCACCGGTCGGAGGCGAACCGGGCGTGGAGGATGATGCGGGGATCCTTCGGCCTGAACCCGACCGGTGCCTTTCTGCGTGAGGGCGAGCGGGAACGATCCCCCGTGCAGGACAGCTTCCGCCAGATTGCCTTCCTGGAGGACTGCCGCCGAGACCTCACCCAGGTCACGGCAAGCCTTCGGGAGGATGTCCACATCGCCGCTTTGGAGGAGGACAGCCGTCGAAGCCGCGCTGTCTCAGGATCCCTGACGCCCGAGGAGTACTTCCTCCGCAGCGTCCACGTTGCCGCACACGCCCTGCTGGAGAGGGCCGGGCATGAATTTGGGCAACTGGAGCGGCGCGAAATGTGCCCAGGCCGGTCCGAAGGTGATAGCGAGCTGGCACACGCTAAGTACGTCAGCGCTGCCCGGCCTGACCGCCGCTGGGCAGAGGTGGTGCGCGAGGAGCACGCCTCGGGCGAGCGGCTGGTCCAGCGCGCAACCGAGTTCTGGGACGCTATGGCCGACTGCGGTGAACTGCTGGGTGACGCCCCGGAGGAAGGTGACGGAGTCGACCTGATGGCGCTCGTTGCCGATCTCGGGATGCTCTCCCGCGAGGTCGCCGCTTCCCGGGCTCGACTCGAAGGAGCACTGCGTCAGCACTTTGAGGACCAGCACCGGGTTGGCCTGCGGATCAACCGCCGGCATGACTGGGTCCGGTCGGGCGCTGCGCTTTCGCTCGAGAGCGTCCGCGGGCTCCATCACCGGCAGTTCGAGCGCTTCGTCGCGAAGCTGCTCCTCCGGGACGGGTTCGAGGTGGAGCAGCACCAGGGCGGCCCTGGCGACCAGGGCGCCGACGTTATCGCTCTGTGCCCGGACGGGCGTCGGTACGTCGTGCAGTGCAAGCACACCGCGGTAGACGCCAACGTCGGCACCCCTGATCTTCAGCGGTTCAAGGGCACGGCCTGGGATGTGCACGGTGCGAACGTCGCGCTGCTTGTGACAAACGGCGGCTTTTCCCGGAATGCGCTGATCTTTGCCGGACAGCACGGCATTCAGCTGATCGGCAGCTCGGAGGTGTGGCGATGGGGTTTCCTTGGTGACCCCCTGAAGGCGGTCATCCCTGGACGGACCCAGGACGCTGCGGTCTTCGCACAGCGGAAGGTGTATCAGCGGCTCGCGCGGAACTTGAGCTACGGCTGGCCTAAGTAGCGCTCGTGTGCCGGCACCGGTTCGGACCAGCATGGTTGGCTTCGGTCGGGGCTGGCTTCGCCCCCCAGGGACGGTCAGTGGGGAGCTGTTCAGCGCGCGTCCGCCGCTGCGACGCACCGGGCAGCCGTGAGACGGCGCTGCCCCGGCTCGCTGGTCTGCGATGCCGGGGCATCCGGGGTCGGTTCGTGACGAACCGGGGCTAGGCCGCGAGGCGGTCGATGATGCCCATGCGGGTCAGCATGGCATCGATGGTGAGGGTGGTGTCATGCTTGGCCACCCAGTAGCTCAGCGGTTCCTGCGCGTCGTAGGCCTCGGGTACGACCGTGGCGCCGCGGACCATGCCAAGCACGCGGTCGCCGTACTTGATGCGCGCTTCCTTCTGCTTCTCCGTGTAGAACTTGCCTTGCGTCTCGGTGGCTTTGGTCTCGTTCAAGACGTACCAGGTGACCTCGCACGAGGGGTTCAGCTCTTCGTAGCCGTCCCGAATCTCAGCTACCCGGCGGATCATGGCGTCGATGCCGCGGAACTCCTTGCGGCCCGGTTTGCTGAAGAGGACGACGTTGGTGGTGGCGAGCAGCAGGGAGATCGACAACAGGCTCAGGGACGCAGGGCAGTCGATCCAGATGAAGTCGAAGTCGCCTTCTTGGAGACCCCTTCGGAGCGCGCGCTGCAGCCACCAGACGGACCTGGGGTCCTGGGCCATCTCGGTATCGGCCTGGCTCATCTTCTCGTCGCCGCGGATGAGCCAGAGGTTGTCGATGATCGCGAAGTTCGAGTCGGGGTCCTCGCCCTTCTCGTTGGGCGGCGCAATGCGAGTCCGGGCCGGAACCATCGCGTCCTTGAGCGTGGCCTCGCCGAGGAGGACGTTGTGGACAGTCATCACGTGCTTCGGCAGCTGGTCGCCGTCCCAGCCGGCCCAGAACGAGGCGTCGGACTGAAGGTCAGCGTCGATGAAGAGGACCTTCCAGCCACGGCGGGCGGCCTGGACGCAGAGGTTGTAGCCGATTGATGTCTTACCGACGGATCCGGCTCGGTTCGTGGCGGCGAAGACGGGTGGCACGTGGGGTGCGTAGAGCGGGCGATGGGCGTGAAGCAGCATTCGGGTCTCCGGGAGTAGCTGTTGGTCGAGAGTGGTGGGCCTGGCACTACACCTGGAGGTGGTCCCGCTCCCAGCTGGGTTCGTATCCGGCGTCGTCCGTGAGGTGTCGCCAGTAGTTGATGACGCGGGCATCCGGGCTGCGGCGGCTGTCCGTCGAACGCACTTCGTCGTCAGCGAGGGAGACGGCATAGGCGAACCTCGTGACTGCCGCGGGGTCGCCAGCGGTCAGCAGGTGGTCACGGTAGACCGCTGCGTCCATGGTCTGCGCCTCGTAGACGCCGATCTTCTGCGCCCACCGGTGAGCGAGTTCGACGGTGGGTCGGCTGGCGAGAGTGAGGAGCGTCCGAGCGGTGCGGAGCGCAGCGCAGCTTGGGGTCTCATCGTCAAAGGCGGACAGGAGTCGCTGGCATGCCTCGCTGCGAGCCCGGGCGGCGAGCGCGCGCTCGGCGCGGTCAGGGTTTACGGACCGCGAACCCGGGGCTTGACCCGGCTTCGTAGTAGTGCGGGGACTGGGCAGTGCCGGGGCGGTGTCGGCTGGCGCTTGCCCGGTTCGTGACGAACCGGCGTTGGGGTTCGCGGCAGCTTCTGCGTCGGAGTCATCCGGTGTCGGGTTGCTCTCCGATCCATCGGTTCGTGACGAACCGGCGTCGCTCTCGGAGTAGGGAGTCGGCACATGCGCATCGGTTCGTGACGAACCGCTGTCGGCGGCGAGGGTCGATGCGTCTGTCTCCTCCTCGACCCTGCCCTCTTGCGCCCTGGCGCGCTCGATCAGCACTTCCTGCGCGAGCGCCTTCAAGGTCGCGGCGTTGAGGGCTTGGCCGGAGTACTTCGCCCGGTTGAAGGTGGACAGCACCAGGGCGGGGTCGCCGAGTTCGACGAGGAGGACATAGGCCGCCTCAAGGCCGAGGTCGCCGGACAGGAGTGCCGTACGGGCTTCCGGCACATCCGCGAGAGGCAGGATCGCCATCCGCTTGACGACATTGCTCTTGCTGACCCCGACGATCTCGGCGATCCGCTGGTAGCTGTACTCCTTGTCGTCCCTGAGCCTTCGGTAGCCCTCGGCCTCCTGGAAGACCGTCAGGTCGTTGCGGCCGAGGTTCTCCCCGAGGAAGACCTCGGTGAGCTTGTCCACGTAGTGGTTCTGGATCTCGATGCGCAGCTCGGTCAGGCCGGCGTCGGGGGCACAGTCGCGCCGGCAGTGGCCCGCGACGATGACGTACTTGTGTTCGTCATTGAAGTGGTGCCGGTCTCCGGGGTAGGCGTCGAGGTAGACCCCGATGTCGATGACGACCAGGGCCTGGATCTGCCCGGTCTCACGGAGCTGGGTGACAAGCTTCTCGCGGTCAGCTGGGGATCGGTAGAGGTCTCCGCCGCGGAGGTTGCGAGGGCACGGTGCCAGTTCGGCGAGCGGAACCGAGAAGCCGTGCCCCCTGGGACGCGGCGACGGGATGAGCGGGACGGAGCGAAGAACGACCTTGTCCGTCTGCGGCGTTTGCTGCTCTCCAACGGCAGGCTGCGTCGCCGGAGATGCCTGGGTGGTGGGGTTCGGTGAAGCACCGGAGCTGCCCGTCCCACTGTAGCCCGCTCCCCCTGCGCCCTTTCGCGGCATTCGCCCTCCATGATCACTAATCGTGTCCGTTGTACGGCCCGACCCTAGCGGTTCGTCACGAACCGACTGGCTTCCGGTTGGCCATTTCCTCCGGGTTCAAGCCATTAGTCCGTTCTGCCGGTTCGTCACGAACCGACTTCGTGGACGCGCAGCCGAGTGGCTGTGGGTTTGGGATTCGCTGGGCCGAGGCCGGACCGACGCGATCGGCCGGAGGTGCTGTCGGCCGGGGCCGCCCCGAGGAGCCGCGCGATCGGCACGCTACAGGCGGCACGGCTCGGCCGGAGCGGATTCCATCCGATCTGGCGAACATCAGCCGTTGGGGTCCGCTGAGCAGAGGCTTGTGGTCCGTCGGTCCTGTGCTGCTAAAGGCCGGGGGAGAACGGGAGCGGTAGTGGGCGGCGTTCAGCGGCGCATGTCCTACCGGTTCAGGCAGCCGAAGCCTCCGGCTACTCCGTCGGCCAGCTGTTCGGCGACGCGGCAGTTCTCCGGGGGTCGGCCTGCATGGGGCCGGTGATCTCGCTTGCGCCGACGAGCGTCTCACGTCCGGGCAGCCCGCCAGCAGCGGGTCCTGGTGGACGGTGTCATGGGAATCCGATCGAGCCGGCGTGGCCGCCGCAGCGCGGCGTCGGGTCAGTCCCGGGCGGTCTGCCCGAGCGCAGTGAAGATCTGCGCGGCCTGCTCGGGGGTGGTGACCTCGGCCAAGGTGCTCTCGCCGACGAGGTGGGTGCCGACCCGGCCGGCGAAGGTGCTGGTGCCGGACGCCTTGTCGGCGGCCAGCCGGGACACCAGGTCGTCGGGGACCTCCGCGAACCGGCGGGCGACCTCGAGCAGGTCGTCGGGTTCCGGGTGCTCAAACGGAGCGGCGCCCATCCAGACGAGCTCGATCACTTCCTCCTCCGCGTCGGAGTCGCTGGGGTAGTCGAGAACCTGGAGGAAGTAGCTGGAGAGGGGGCCGTCCCATCCGATCCGGACTTCCCGGTCAGCCGGGGAGCCCTCCAGCGGGGTCAGGTCGTACGACATGCTTCGCCCTTCGCCAGGGGCGAGCCGGTTGCCCGCCGACGCCACACGCTACTCCGAATCGCCAACAGCACGCGGGGCGAGCGCGTCGTAGGACGACCACCCGCAGCAGGCCGTGGCGGTTCGAGGATGTGGTCGTTGGAGAGGGCGTGACGATCGACGAGAAGCAGGCGGCCCTGGCTCTGGCGGAGGGTCTACTGAAGGCCGAACTTCACCGGCGGCTGCTGGCGGAGCCGCAGAAGGCGGTCGACCTGGTGGCGCAGCTGGTCCTGAGCATTCACGGCAAGGCACTCGCAGCCGGTGAGGTGGCCCAAAGGCGTGGTCTCGACTTCGAGACGATCGGCCGTGCGCTGGCCTTGGTCGAGGACGCCGGGATCCTTCTGCAGCAGGCGACCGCGATGCTTCTGGGGCTGCCCACTGCCGGGCTGGACGCTCTCCAGGACCCGCAGGCGGCGCTGGTCGAGCCGGGCGACGTCGGCCGTGGTGGCGAAGGGGCCGTTCCCCGTCCCGATCCCGATGTCTGGTCGGCCGCCGTCGACCGCTTCCGCCTGCTCATCTGGAACTCTTGAGCGCCCCGCAGGTTCGTCACTCCGGGGGTGTCCGCGTACTCGTCGAAGTGCTCAGTCAGGTACAGCTGAACGTGCTCAGCTTGACGTCTGACCGGTCGCTCGGGTGTCGGATGGATCACC
>NZ_JBVOOL010000038.1:0-46349 GCF_055664045.1 Kitasatospora sp. NPDC023385
CCGCAACCCGGCATCCCGTCACGACGTCGGCAAGACCATCAAACGCGAACCCACGCTCCAGGCCCACCTCGCCGCGCGAGGTTAAACGTCAAGCTCAGGATTCGCTGTCGCAGGTCACAGAACGCCTGATTTCTCTCTGACCAGCGAGCTCATGAACATGCCACGGCCAACTGACCGGTGTCTACAAGAACATGGTCCGAGGCATCATCGTGCCGACGGTCGTGGTTTCGGATCGGGCGGTGGGCGCACGGCGCTAGCATCGGGGCCGTGATCGTATGGCTCAACGGTACCCACGGCGCGGGCAAGACGACGACCGGTGCGCTCGTGCACCCGCTGATCCCGGATTCGCGGGTGTTCGACGCCGAGAAGGTGGGCGAGACGCTCATGGACATCACGCCGGGGCTGCCCGGGACGGACAACTTCCAGCACTGGCCGCCGTGGCGGCCGCTCGTCGTCGAGACCGCCCGCCGTGTGCTCGACTACACCGGCGGCACGCTGGTGATGCCCATGACCGTCCTGGTCGAGGAGTACTGGCGCGAGATCAGCGCCGGGCTCGCCCGATACGGCATCCCGGTACGGCACTTCGTCCTCCACGCCGACCAGGCCACCCTGCGCCGGCGGATCGAAGGGGCTCCTGTCGGCCCTTCCCCGTTCCGGCTCAAGTACCTCGAGCCCTACGCCGAGGCGGCCCGTACGTGGCTGCACGCCGAGGCCGAGGTCGTCGACACCACGCACCTGACGCCCGCCCAGGCTGCCCTGCGGATCGCGGAGGCCGTCCGGAGTTGAGGCCGCCCGCCCCGGCCACGGCCGCCGCGCAAGCCCGGTATGGCCGGAGCCGGTTCCCGTCCTCGGGTGTCCGGGGTCAGGGCGCCGCGCGGAAGCCGAGGTTGCGGTCGGTGTCGGTCAGGGCGCGGCTGGCGTCCCAGAGGCGGGCGGCGACCGTGGTGTCGGTCAGCTGGCTGTAGGGGGGTTCCGGGCGTGGTTTGCCGCGCAGGCCGAAGACCCTCGGCCCCCAGAACTGCCCTCCCCGTACCTGCGGGTCGAGGACGGCCCGCACGGCGGGCCACGCTCCGGCGTACTTGCCCTGGACGAGGAGGCCGGCCGGCAGGCCGCTCAGCCGCTCGCCGGCGGTCGTCACGTGCACGGGCGGACGGGCGGGGGTGAGGGAGTCCAGCGCGCCGCCGGGGTGGACGACCACGCTGAGCACCGTGCTGTGGGCGGCCCGCAGGCGGCGGTCGAGTTCGAAGCCGAAGTACATCTGCGCCAGTTTCGAGCGGCCGTAGGTGCGCTTGGGCCGGTAGTCGGCGGTGGACTGCAGGTCGTCCAGGTCCAGGCGCTCGGACTTCGCCGCGAAGCTGCCGACCGTCACGATGCGGCCGGCCGGCGCGGCCGACAGCAGCGGCGCCAGCCACTGGGTCAGCGCGAAGTGGCCGAGGTGGTTGGTTCCGAACATGAGCTCGTTGCCGTCCGTGGTCTCCCGGCGCGGCGGCTCGTCGAGCGCGACGCCGGCGTTGTAGACCACCGCGTCGAGGTGGTCGAGGTCCAGCGTGTCCACGGACGTCCTGAGGGACGACAGGTCGGCGAGGTCCAGCTGGAGGTGGCGCAGGCGCGCGCCGCGGACGCGGGAGCGGATCGAGGCCATGGCGGCTTCGGCCTTCGCGGGGCTGCGACTGCCGAGGACGATGTCGGCCCCGGTCTCGGCGAGCTGTTCCGCGACGAAGTAGCCGATCCCCGCGTTGGCGCCGGTGACCAGGAACGTCCTGCCCTCGGCACGTGGCAGGCGGTGGACGTCCCATCTCTGGGGCTGGGGTTCGGGGGTCATCGGCGGCGGGCTCCTCACGCTCGGGGCGACCGGACGGGTACGGGCGGGTACGGACAGGTACGGGCGGGTACGGGCGGGTACGGGCGGGCCGGAGCGCTCGTGCGGGGCGGCCCGCCCACACCTGACGATCGCAGCAGCCGCCTGCAGGGCGCCGACACATCGCTGTCACCGCACCGGCAGCCGCACCCCGCCCCTTCCCGCGGACGGCTGCGGACGGCTGCGGACGGCTGCGGACGACAGTGGACGGCTGCGGACGAGGCGTCGCGGCGGAGCACCTGGGCGTGGGTCCGGCCGCCCTGCGCGTGGAGCGGAGGAAGGGGACGGGATTCGTGCAGTCCTGCGGCACGCCGAGGCGTCCCGGGGTAGGTGAGGCGGGCCGTGTCCGCCTTCTGCTTCGGGCTTCCAGCCGGTGTCGGTCGGGCCGGGGTCGGGGCTCAGGCCGGGGTGGTGGCGAGGAGGGCGTCGGTGTCGGTGACGGTGGCGCCCAGGTCGCGGAAGGCCTGGAGGGCGGCGGTGTGGGCGGGGGCGGCGAGGGCGGTGACGGCGTCCTCGACGACGGTGGTGGGGTAGCCGAGGGTGACGGCGGTCCGGACGCTCTCGCCGACGCCGTACTCGGTGGTGATGCCCGCGATGACCAGGGCGGTGGCGCCGAGGCGGCGCAGGCGGTCGGCGAGGTCGGTGCCTTCGAAGGCGTCGATGCCGTACTTGGTGACGACCTCGTTGCCGGGGCGGGCGTCCACCTCGGGCTCGAAGCGGTTGAACTCGGAGTCGGGGCCGCCGTCGCTGCCGTCCATCCGGGCGTAGCGGACCAGGACGACGGGCAGGCCGGCGCTCTCGAAGGCGTTCTTCAGCCGGGCGGCGGAGCGGACCACGGCGGCGCCGGTGAGCGGGGCGGAGGGGCGGTTGACGATCCAGTGCTGGAGGTCGACCAGCACCAGGGCGGTGCCGGGGGCGAGGGCGCCGGGGGTTTCGGTCATCGAAGGGCTCCGTGGGAAGTGGTGGGCGGCCGGGGAGGGCGGGTCGCCCGGCGGTGTGCCCGGCGGGTGCTGCAGCCGCTCGCCGGCGGTCGCGTCCCTGGCCGCCCCCCGGGGGCCTGGAATGGTCCGGGCTTGACGCTACCTCAGTCCCGCCGGCGCCCTGCAGGCGGGGAACCGGCCGCCCGGCCACAGCCGTTGGCCCCCGTGCGAGGATGGGGCCATGGAATCAGAACTGCCGTTCGGGGAGACGCTGCGGGCCGAACTCGGCACGCCGCGGGGGGCCCGCCCGCTGGACAGCAGTCCGAGGTCGCGGGTGTGGCGGGTGGAGCTGTCCGGGACGCCCGTGGTGGTCAAGCAGTTGGTCGACGGCCCGGAGGCCGCCGAGCGCTACGCCCGCGAGGTGACGGCGCTGCGGCTCGCGTCGCGGGTGGAGCCGGCCGTGGTGCCGCGGCTGCTGGGCACCGATGCCGACGAGCGGGTCCTGGTCCTCGAACACCTCGACCACCGGCCGCCCGCCGAGGACTGGCTGGTCGACTACGCCTCGGCGCTGGCCCGCCTGCACGCGGCCACCGGCCCCGGCGACGCGGGCGCGCTGCCCGCCTGGCGCGGCCCGACGCCGGGTGACGTCGACTCCTTCCTCGCCTTCGCCCAGAGCACGGGCGCGAGCGTTCCGCCCGGCGTGCGGGGCGAGTTGGACGCCCTGCTGGAGCGGCTGCGCGACCTGCCCGGCCACGCCCTGCTGCACGGCGACCCGTGCCCCGGCAACGACATGCACACCAGCGGCGGCGTGCGGTTCATCGACTTCGAACAGGCGTCGCTGGGCAGCGGGCTGGTCGAACTCGCCTACCTGCGCATCGGTTTCCCGACCTGCTGGTGTGCCACCGCCCCGCCCGCCGCGCTGCTGGACGCGGCGGAGGCCGCCTACCGGGCGGCGTGGCGCGGCGCGACGGGGTCGGAGGTGGGCGGCGGTGTCGCCGACGCGTGCGCGGGCTGGCTGCTGCGGGGGGACGCGCTGGTCCAGCGGGCCGAGCGCGGGAGCGTCGACCACCTGGCGAGGATCCCGGACCAGGACTGGACGTGGGGTACGGCGACGGCCCGCCAGCGGCTGCTCCACCGCCTCGGCGTCGTCGCCTCGATGGCCGACGACGACGGCGGACTGCGGGGCCTGGGGCAGCTGGCCGCGGCCGTGCGCCAGGGCATGCTCGCGCGGTGGCCCGGGCTGCGGCCACTGCCGGCGCGACGGCCGTAGGCGGCCGCCCGTTCCGGGTTTGTGGGCGAATCCGCTGGCAGCGGCGGCCTGCGGGCGGCGACACTGCACGGATGGACACTCCCGTACCGGACCTGCGCGTCCGCGATGTCGTGCCCGACTACGCGGCCATGCACCCCCTGGTCGCCGACCTGCTGCTGCCCGAGGGCGCGTCGATGCCCGTCATGAGCGCGCTGGAGACCTCCCGTGAGCTCATCCGGCATTCCTTCTACCGGTACGAGTTCGCCACCGTCGCCGTCACGCACGCCCTGTGCGCCGTGGAGCAGGTCCTCGCCGAGCGGCTGGCCGTCGACGCCCCGCTGGAGGAGCTGATCCGGCGGGCGAGCGGGGCGGGGCTCGTCTCGGCTTATCTCGCAGGCGAGTTGGAGCGCGGCGTACGGCTGCGCGAGCGGCTCGCGCGGGGCGCCTCGACCAGCGCCGCCGTCAATCCGGTCAGGGCCGTGGACCTGCTGCGCGCCGTGTTCGACACCGTCGCGCAGGTCCTGCACCCGCCCACCGCGGCGGGCGCAGCCGCAGGAACGGCGGGACCGGCGGAGACGGCGGGACCGGCGGAGACGGCGGGACCGGCGGAGGGCGGGCCGGGCGGGCCGCGGGACCGGCTCGCCCGGCTGTGGGAGGAGCACCGGCGCGCCCCGTTCCCCGCGAGCTTTCGCGGCGTGGGCATCGAGGGCGCGGACCTGGTCCTGCTGGACGCCGACGTCGCCGCCCTCGTCGAGCGGGAGCTGGACGGCGGACTCGACGGCGGCGGCGTCGCCGACCTGTGGGCGTGCGTCGCCGGCCTCGGCCGGGCCGTGCCCCTGCTCAACGAGGAGTACTGCGCCGCCTACTTCACCCGGCTGCGCACGCTCGCCGAACTCGCGGCGGCACGCCACCTGCCCGACGCGACCTGACCGCCGCCGCCGCCCCGGCCCTGCCCCTCCCGGCGACCCGCCGGGCGGGGACACGCACCCGGGCGGGGGCAGCCGGAGAGGATCGGGGTCAGGCCGGGCGGGTCTGCGCCCAGGTTTGACATCCTCTCCGCCCCAAAGGACGGAGATTCCCGCCTGCCCCGCCGTTGACCGGCTCGGCTTCGGGTGGGTTCCTGCTTCTTCGCGCTGCGCCGGGATGAGTCCCGGTCTTACCCGCGATCGAGACCACCACGGACTCCACGGTCCAGGGCCAGGAGCCGTCCACTCTGCTGGCGCGGGCGGTCACCGGGATCGTCACGCCGGACCACGTCTACGACGGGGCCGTCGTCACGCGCTAGCAGTCACGCGCTGGAAGCCGGGTGCTGGAAGCCGGGCGCCGGGCGTCAGGCGGGCACCTGCGGGCGGGCCGGCCGGGCTTCGGGGCCGCCGTTCGGGGTGTCGGCCGGTCCGCTGGCGGGGGCCGCTGCCGCCGCCCGCCGGTAGGCCGCGTAGAGCAGCACGGCGACGACGGTCCCCTTCACGGCGCCGCCGGCCAGCGACGCGGCCTGCAGCAGCGGGTAGGAGGACGGCCTCGGGTACACCCCGGCGGCGGTCAGCGGCAGGGCCGTCAGTGCGGCGGACGCCAGGGCGTTCAGCACCACGACCGGCAGCACCCACGCGACCGTGCGCCAGGAACCGTGGGTCAGGCGCCAGGCCCGCCGCACGCCCCGGCCTTCCAGCAGCACCGCCATCGGCAGCAGTGCGGCGGCGAACGCCAGGTACAGGGAGGCCAGCACGATCGCCTTCCACGCGGGCGAGAAGACCAGCCCGGCGTAGGCCTCGGCGTCGACGTCGACGATCAGCCCCAGCACGCCCGTCACGTTCACCAGCACCAGCCAGCCCCACAGCCGCCCCACCCGCGCCACGTCCGGGCGCAGCGCCGACGCCAGGCCCCGGCCGCCGTCCAGGACCCGCAGTGCGGCGCTCCAACACCAGGCGGCGGCAAGGCCCTTGACAGCCAGTGCGGCGACGTCGCGGGTGTGCCACAGGCCGGCCTCGCTGAGGTGTTCCCACAGTTTCAGCTCGCCCCAGCCGACCGCCGCGAACGCCAGGTGCACGGCCAGTAGCCGCCATCCGCACTCCGCTGTCTTCCCCCGTACCAGGGCCCACCCTCGGGCGGTGGCCCCGTCCATCAGCTCAGTCGTCATCGCCGGGGACTCTAGCCCACCCGTCCGCGCGTTCGCACGCCCGGCCGGGGGTGGGGGGCGGGGCCGGGGGTGAGGCTGGGGTGGGGCTGGGCGTGAGGCGTGGGGAAACCTCGGTGCGGGGGCCGACCTTCGCCGGGCACACTGTGCCGATGCTCATCGACCACTGGCCCCTGACCGGACTGCGCGTGGCCACGCCCCGCCTGGAGCTGCGGCTGCCCACCGAGGACGAGTTGGGCGAGGTGGCCGACCTCGCCGCCCGTGGCGTCCACCCGCCGCAGGTGCGTCCCTTCCTCTCCCCGTGGGGTGAGCTGCCGGGTGCCGAGCGGGCCCGGCACGTCCTGCAGATGCACTGGCGGCGCCGGGGCCGCTGGACGCCGCAGGGCTGGGCGCTGGACCTGACGGCCTTCCACGAGGGCTCTGCGGTGGGTGTGCAGGACATGCGGGCCACGGACTTCGGGGTGCGCCGCGAGGTCGTCTCCGGCTCGTGGGTGGGCCTGGAGTACCAGGGACGCGGCCTGGGCACCGAGATGCGCGCCGCGATGCTGCACCTGGCGTTCGCCGCGCTGGGCGCGCACTTTGCGACCTCGGTGTCCTTCTCCGACAACCACTCCTCCCTCGCGGTCTCCCGCAAGCTCGGCTACCGGCCCGACGGCATCAGCCGCGACGTGCTGGACGGGCGGGTGGTGGAGTCGCAGCGCCTGCGCCTGTCCCGCGAGGACTGGGCGCGCTGCCGGCGGACGCCCGTGACCGTCACCGGTCTGACGGACGGCTGCCGGGCGCTGTTCGGCGCCGACGGCTGACGGGCGGGGAGGTCGGCGGGGTCCTGCTCACATCCCGGCCAGGGCGGCGGGCAGGGCGGCGAGGGAGTGCAGGACGCGGATGCCGGGGGCGGGCGGGGCGCCGGAGGCGGTGCGGTCGAGCCAGAAGGCGTGCAGGCCGGCGTCGCGGGCGCCGAGCGCGTCCAGGTCGTACTTGTCCCCCACGTAGGCGACTTCGTGCGGGGCCAGGCCCAGGCGCTCGCAGCCGGCCCGGAAGATGCCGGGGGCGGGTTTGGCCTCGCCGTGCTCGTCGGAGCAGACCAGCACGGCGTCGTCGAAGTGGCCCATCAGGCCGACGGTTTCGAGCTTGCGGCGCTGGTGACCGGTGGAGGAGTTGGAGACGATCCCCAGCCGATGGGTGGGGGCGAGCGCGGCCAGCACCGGGGCGGCGTCGGGGAACGCGGCCCAGGCGGCGTCGCGGTGGGCGGCGTAGCCGGCGAACCAGGTGGCCGCCTGTCCGTCCGTCAGGGCCTCGGCGCCGTGCTCGCCCAGGCGGGCGAGGAAGCGCCGGGTGCGTTCGTACTGCTGGCCGGTGAACGTCAACTCCCCGGCCAGGAACCGCGCGTACTGCACTTCCATGACCTCGCGCCACAGCGTGAGCGCCGCCTCGGGGGCGGCGAAGCGCTCCAGCAGGCCGACGTCGCGCAGGTGGGCGAGGAGGCCGGCCTCCTCCGATCCCGAGTAGTCGAACAAGGTGTCGTCGACATCGAAGAGCACACCCCTGACCGGCACGATCCGTCCTTCCGCCTTCCCCCGTCTCGCCCCCGCCCGGTGGGGGGAGTCCGCCGCAAGGCTACGGCCGCGCCCCCCGGTTCCGGCAAGCCTCAGTGCGGCGGGCCGGGCGGCCGGGGCGGCCGTGGGGCGGCGGGGGTCAGCCGGCGGGGGTGGGGGCGGCGGTCAGAAGGGCGTCGAGCAGGCCGGGGAAGCGGGTGTCGAGGTCGGTGCGGCGCAGGCTGACGAAGCGGTTGCGGCCGGCGACGCGGGTGGTGGTCACGCCGGCTTCGCGCAGCACGCGCATGTGGTGGGAGACGGTCGACTTGTGGAGGTGGTCCAGGCCCAGGCTGCGGGGGTCGCAGGAGTGCTCGGCGTCGTCGGCGTAGCTGAGCAGCAGGGTCATGCGGACCGGGTCGCCGAGGGCGTGCAGGACGGTGACGAGGTCGATGTCGGCGGTGGCGGGCTGGGGAAGCCGCTCGTCGTCGCTCATGGCGCTGTTCATGGCGCTCGGCCTCCGGGGCGCGGGGATGGGCTGGAACGGATGGTTTGACAATCATCCACCCATCCCCGAGTGTTTGACGAGCGTCAAACTGTTGCATGTCCGTCCAACAATCCGTCCGTTCGGCCGTTCCGCCCTGGGGGGCTCTCCCGTGCCCGTACGTCTGCTCCTGCTCGCCCTCGGCACCTTCGCCATGGGCACCGACTCGATGGTCGTCGCCGGCATCCTCGGCCCGATCTCCGCCGACCTGGGGGTGTCGGTGCAGGCCGCCGGCCAGCTGGTCACCGTCTTCGCGCTCGGCTACGCGCTGCTGGCCCCGGTGCTGGCCGCGCTCACCGCCCGCTGGCCGCGCCGCAAGCTGCTGCTGACCGCCCTGGCGGTGTTCAGCGCGGCCAACGCGCTCAGCGCGATCGCCCCCGACTACGGCCTGCTGCTGGCCACCCGGGTGCTGGCGGCGGCCGGCGCCGCCCTCTACACGCCCACCGCCAACGCGGTGGCCACCACCCTGGTCGCCCCCGAGCGGCGCGGACGGGCGCTGGCGACCGTGCTGGGCGGGATGACGGTGGCCACCGCGCTCGGGGTGCCGCTGGGCACCTGGGTGGGGCGCGCCGACTGGCGGATGACGATGTGGCTGGTCACCGCGCTGGGCCTGGCCGCGCTGGCGGGCCTGGCGGCGCTGCTGCGCGGCCTGCCCGCCCCCGCCGCCACCCCGACCCTCCGGGCCCGCCTGGCGCCGCTGGGCCGGCCCCGGGTGCTGGGCGCCGCCGCCACCACGCTGGTGTTCTTCCTCGCCTTCCAGAGCGTCTACATCTACCTGGCCACCGCCGTCGCCGGCGCCACCGGCGGCGACGCGGACCGGCTGAGCCTGATCCTGCTGACCACCGGCGTCATGTCGGTGGCCGGCAGCTGGCTGGGCGGGCGCCTGGTGGACCGCGCGGGGGTGCGGCGGGTGCTGCTGACCGGCTCGGCGGTGGCGGCCGCGGCGTTCGCCGCGCTGCCCTGGCTGGGGCGCAGCATGGCGGGGGCGCTGGTGTACGCGGCGGTGGTGCCGCTGGCGGGGTGGGCGGTGTCGGTGGCGCTGCCGCACCGGCTGGCGTCGATCGATCCGGCGAGCGCGCCGCTGCTGATCTCGCTGAACAGCAGTGCGCTGTACCTGGGGACGGCGGCCGGGGGTGTGGCGGGGTCGGCGGCGATCGCGGTGCTGGGCGGGCGGTGGTTCCCGTTCGCGGCGGCGGTGCTGGCGGTGGCGGCGTGCGCGGTGGCGGCGGCGACCACGCGCGATGAGCGCCCGCCCGTCCCGGCGGACGCGGGGGCGGTCCCGGCGCGGGTGTGAGGCCGTAGGCGCGTGCCCGTACCGCCACCCCGTACGGCCGCCCCCGCGCGGGGGCGGCCGTACGGGCGTACCCGTCAGCTTCCGAGGACGTCGCCGACCAGGGCGCGGGCCTCGTCCTGGACGCGGGCGAGGTGGTCGGCGCCGTGGAAGGACTCGGCGTAGATCTTGTAGACGTCCTCGGTGCCGGAGGGGCGGGCGGCGAACCAGGCGTTGTCGGTGCAGACCTTGATGCCGCCGATGGCCGCGCCGTTGCCGGGGGCGTGGGCGAGGACGGCGGTGATCTTCTCCCCGGCGAGTTCGCCGGCGCCGACCTGCTCCGGCGACAGGCGCGCGAGGCGGGCCTTCTGCTCGCGGTCGGCGGGGGCGTCGACGCGGGCGTAGGCGGGGGCGCCGTGGCGCTCGGTCAGTTCGGCGTAGTAGGTGCTGGGGGTGGTGCCGGTGACGGCGGTGATCTCGGAGGCGAGCAGGGCGAGGAGGATGCCGTCCTTGTCGGTGGTCCACACCCCGCCGTCGCGGCGCAGGAAGGAGGCGCCGGCGCTCTCCTCGCCGCCGAAGCCGATCGAGCCCTCCAGCAGGCCCTCGACGAACCACTTGAAGCCGACCGGGACCTCCACCAGGGTGCGGCCGAGGTCGGCGGCGACGCGGTCGAGCATCGAGGAGGAGACGAGGGTCTTGCCGACGCCGGCGTCGGCGGGCCAGTCGGCGCGGTGGCGGTAGAGGTAGTCGACGGCCACCGCCAGGTAGTGGTTGGGGTTCATCAGCCCGCCGTCGGGGGTGACGATGCCGTGCCGGTCGGCGTCGGCGTCGTTGCCGGTGGCGATGGCGTAGTCGGCGCGGCGGCCGATCAGGGAGGCCATCGCGGACGGGGAGGAGCAGTCCATGCGGATCCTGCCGTCCCAGTCGAGCGTCATGAACCGCCAGGTCGGGTCGGTGACGGGGTTGACGACGGTCAGGTCCAGGCGGTGGGTCTCGGCGATGCGCGCCCAGTAGGCCACCGACGCCCCGCCCAGCGGGTCGGCGCCGATGCGCAGGCCCGCCGCGCGGACCGCGTCCAGGTCCAGGACGGCGGGCAGGTCCTCGACGTAGGCGCTCAGGTAGTCGTGGCGGGCGGTGGTGGCCGCGGCCAGCGCCCGCGCGTAGGGGACCTTGCGCACGCCGCGCAGGCCCTCGCGGATCAGCTCGTTGGCGCGGTCCTGGATCCAGCCGGTGGCCTGGGAGCCGGCCGGGCCGCCGCTGGGCGGGTTGTACTTGAAGCCGCCGTCGCGCGGCGGGTTGTGCGAGGGGGTGACGACGATGCCGTCGGCCAGCGCGCGCGGGCTGCGCCGGTTGTGGGCGAGGATCGCGTGCGAGACCGCCGGGGTGGGGGTGTAGCCGTCGGCGGCGTCGATCAGCACGTGCACGCCGTTGGCGGCCAGGACTTCCAGGGCGGTCGCCTTGGCCGGCTCGGACAGGGCGTGGGTGTCGGCGCCCAGGAACAGCGGGCCCGCGACGCCCTGTTCGGCGCGGTGCTCGCAGATCGCCTGCGTGGTCGCCGCGATGTGGTCCTCGTTGAACGCCGCGTCCAGCGACGAGCCCCGGTGCCCCGAGGTCCCGAACGCCACCCGCTGGCCGACCTCCTGCGGGTCCGGGTGCAGCGTGTAGTACGCCGTCACCAGCCGCGCCACGTCCACCAGGTCACCGGGCTGCGCCGGCTGCCCGGCCCGTGCGTGTGCCATTCGTCTTCTCCCGCCGATGTCCGACTGTGGGTGCCGTACCCGTCCTTGCCCCGTGCCACCGATCGTAGCCAGAACGCGGACGCGACCGTGCCCCGAACCGCGCACGGCGGTACGGGGCACGACGGCACACCAGAGCGCCCGGGCCCGGGCGGCTTCGGCTCAGGCGGGCAGCTGCTGGCGGTGGGCGTCCAGGACGGGGGCGGTGGTGGTGGCGAGGAACTCCGTCACCCGGTACTCCGTCAACCCGGCTTGCACGAACGGGTCGGTGGCCACCAGCGCGTCGATCGCGGCCCGGTCCGGCCCCGCCGCGATGATGATCCCGCCCTCGCGCGGCACCTTGCGCCCCGAGGCGAGGAAGGTCCCCGCCGCGAAGTGCTCCTGCAGCCACGCGACGTGCTGCGGCAGCGCGGCGTCGATCTGCTCCAGCGGGGCGGTGTAGTTCAGCTCCAGTACGAACATGCGCCCAGGCTAGACCCGGGCCGGCCGGCGGTCCCGGCGGGGGCGGTCACCGCGGCGGCGAAGGCGGGGACGGCAGCGGGGACGGCGGCGGCGGGGCGGCTTCGCACTCCGGCCCCGGGAGGGTGCCGACCCCAATCCTGCCAGGTCGGGCAAGGGTTGCGGTAGGACGCAGCCCACCCTTTCTCCGCCTTGCCGCGCGGTGGGCGCGGGCCGCAGACTCGTGCGACATCCCACCCCCTGTTGACGGCCTGACGCGCCGGCGCCCCCTTTGCGGGCGGCCGGTGCGTGCTGCCGTCGTGCCCGGGGGCGGGTGATGCCAAGCGGGTCGACGAAGGGGGACACACATGAGCGGGACGGGCGTGCACAAGGACCTGGTGCTGAAGGCGCGGATGCGGCTGCTGAGCCACAACGAGCGGATCCTGCACGGGGAGGAGGGCCTGTGGGTCTACCGGGCGCTGGTCACGGTGAGCCCGGACGCGTACGCCTTCAAGCTGGCGTTCGTGCTGCGGGAGGAGGCCGAGGGGGCGCGGGTGGCCGGGCTGCCCGGGGCGCGGGCGGCGCTGCTGGAGCAGGCGCGGGCGGCGGCGGCGCGCATCCCGGCCGACGCGCCGGCCTACCAGGTACGGATGTGGGACTACACGGTGGCGGAGCTGCGGCAGTTCGAGCTGCGTCCGGGGCGGGCGGCGCAGTAGGCGCTCCGGGCGCCGACCGCTCGCGGCGCCCCGGGCCCTGGGACTCCGGGGCGGTCGGTGTCAGCTGATCTCCATCTGCGCCATCATGCCCATCGCCGAGTGGTCGAGCAGGTGGCAGTGGTACGGGTAGCGGCCGCGGTAGGAGTCGAAGGCGGCTTGCAGGCGCACGCTCTCACCGGGCATCAGGCGCACGGTGTCCTTGAGGCCGGCCTCCTCGGGGCCGGGCGCCTTGCCGTTGCGGGCCAGGACGCGGAACTGCACCAGGTGCAGGTGGAAGTTGTGCGGGACGTCGGTGTTGGCGTTGACGACCGTCCAGATCTCCGAGGTGCCGAAGGCCACCGCCGCGTCCACCCGTGCCGGGTCGTACGCCTTGCCGTCGATCAGGCCGCGCGGGGCGGCGCCGGGGTTGTCCTCGACCTTCAGCACCACGGTGCGCTCGCGGGCCGCCGGGCCCAGGGCGGGCAGGGTGCGCAGCCGGTCGGGGACGCTGCTGGGGTCGGGGGCGGAGCGCACCACGTCGAAGCGCAGGACCTGGCCGACGTGTTCGGCGGGGCCGGGGGGCAGGGAGTTGGTGAGGACCACGGAGGTGCCGACCCGGTAGCGGGAGAAGTCGATGACGACGTCGGCGCGTTCCCCGGGTGAGAGGTCGATCGTGTCGGTGGTGTGGGGGCGTTCGAGCAGGCCGCCGTCGGAGCCGATCTGGGTGATGGGGCCGGCGTCGGCCAGGCGCAGGGAGAAGAAGCGCAGGTTGGAGGAGTTGAGCAGGCGCAGCCGGTAGCGGCGGGCGGCGACCTCGACCTTGGGCCAGGGGCGGCCGTTGGCGAGGATGGTGGTGCGGTTGAAGGGGTCGTCCATGCGGTAGACGAGGGCGCCGGAGGCGTCGAAGCGGGCGTCGCGCAGGGCGATGGGCAGGTCGTAGCGGCCCGAGGGCAGGGGCAGGGCGCTCTCGGTGGCGTCGGTGATCAGGTAGGTGCCGGCCAGGCCCCGGTAGACGTGTTCGGACTCCATGTGGTGGGCGTGGTCGTGGAACCACAGGCTCGCGTGGGGCTGGTCGTTGGGGTAGGTGTAGGTGCGGGTGGCGCCGGCGGCGAGCAGGTTCATCGGGCCGCCGTCGCTGTCGGCGGGTACCCGGGCGCCGTGCAGGTGGACGGAGACGGCGTCGTCCAGCAGGTTGGTCTGGCGCACGATCACCGGCCGTCCGGAGCGGGCGCGGATGACCGGGCCGGGGAAGGCGCCGTTGTAGGTGAGGACCGGGGTGCGGTGGCCGGGCAGGATGCGGGCGGAGGAGGGGAGCATGGTGACGGCGTAGGTGTCGGCGCCGTCGTCGGTGGAGACCGGGCTGAGGACCGGGGGCAGTGGCAGCGCGGTGGTGAACTTCCCGGCCAGGGCGGGGCCGGCGTCCGGGCCGGGGTCGGGGGCGTCGGTGCCCGGCGGGTGGGTGTGCGCGCCGGCGGCGGCTTCGGTGTCCCGCACGGAGGAAGCCGCGTCGGCCGAGGCGGCGGCATCGGCGGCGGAGGCGGCGGAGGCGGCCGGGCGGAGCGTGGTGCGCGCGAGCAGGACCCCTCCCCCGGTCGCCAGGGCGGCGCCGATCATCCTGCGTCTGGTCACCATCGCGCGTTCCTCCCGCATGCTGCTCCCCCGCCCGGCCCGGCGGGTGCCGGGGCGGCCGTGTCCGGGCTTGTCCGGGGGTGATTGCAGCAGTGCCGCCTTGCGTGCCGTTGGGGTCCGGCTGGGGCGGCGCGCGCGGTGCGGGGCCGGTACGCCGGGGGCGGGTGCCGACGGGGCGGGGGCGGGTGCGGGCGGGGCGGCGCGGTGAGCTGGGCGTGTTGCGGGCGCCTTGCGCGGCGCCTCCACCGTGGCTCGGGACGCACTCGAGGAACGCTCGCAACACCAAGGAGCCCCGGGCCCGGCGGGCTCGCGGGGCACTCGAAGGGAAGGGCCGGAGCGTGGACCTGCGGTACTGGCTGCCGAAGGCGGCCGAGGTGGCCGAACGGTGGGGGGATCGGTTCGGGGCCTTCGCCGCGCACCCCTCGCACCTGGTGGACGAGGCGGACTTCACCGCCGCGTTCGAGCGCTTCGCCAAGCGCCTGGAGCACAACTACCCGTTCTTCCACCCGCGCTACGCCGGGCAGATGGTCAAGCCCCCGCACCCGGCGGCGCTGGTCGGCTACCTGACGGCGATGCGCTTCAACCCCAACAACCACGCCTACGAGGGCGGCCCGGCCACCAACGACATGGAACGCGAGTGCGTGGCCGCGCTCGCCGCCATGTTCGGCCTGCCCGCCCACGTGGGGCACCTGACCAGCAGCGGCACCATCGCCAACCTGGAGGCGCTGTACGTGGCGCGCCAGAGCCACCCGGGGCGGGGCGTCGCGTACAGCAGCCAGGCCCACTACACCCACAGCCGGATGTGCCACGTGCTGGGCGTCACCGGCCACGCGGTGCCCGCCGACGCCGAAGGGCGCATGGACCCCCAGGCGCTGGAGGCACTGCTGCGCACCGGCCGGGTGGGCACGGTCGTCGTCACCTGCGGCACCACCGGGCTCGGCGCGGTGGACCCGGTGCACGAGGTGCTGGCGCTGGCCCGCCGGTACGGGGCGCGGGTACACGTGGACGCCGCCTACGGCGGGTTCTTCACGCTGCTGGCCGGCGACCGGGCCCAGGCCGCGGCGCTGGGCATCGACGCCGCGCCGTGGCAGGCGATCGCCGGCTGCGACTCGGTGACCGTCGACCCGCACAAGCACGGCCTGCAGCCCTACGGCTGCGGCGCGGTGCTGTTCGCCGACCCGGCCATCGGCCGCCACTTCGCCCACGACTCCCCGTACACCTACTTCACCGACGCCGACCTGCACCTGGGCGAGATCAGCCTGGAATGCTCCCGCGCCGGCGCACCGGCCGCCGCCCTGTGGCTGACCCTGCAACTGCTGCCGCTGACCGCCCAGGGCCTGGGCGCGGGCCTGGCCGCGAGCCGGCGCGCCGCCCTCGCCTGGGCCGACCGGATCGAGGCGAGCGGCGAACTGACCCTGCACCAGCGCCCGCAGCTGGACATCGTCACCTACTTCCCCACCCCCGCCGGGGCGCCCACCCTGTCCGCGATCGACGCCGGCAGCGAACGCGTGCTGCGCCGGGGCATGGCCGACGAACACGACCCCGTGTACCTGAGCGTGCTGCGCGTGGACGCCGCCGACTTCGCCCGCCGCCACCGGGGCGTGACGGCGGACGCCGACGGGGCCCGGGTGCTGCGCAGCGTGCTGATCAAGCCGGAGGCCGAGGCGTGGGTGCCGCGCCTGCACGCGCGCGTCGCCGCCCTGGCCGCCGAACCGCCCGCCGCCGCTCCCGTGCCCTCCCCTGTTCCCTCCCCTGCCTCCTCTTCCGTTCCCTCTCCTGCTCCCTCTCCTGTCCCCTCGTCCGTCCTCTCGCCCGAGGAGAGTGTCCGTTGACCACCGCCACCGCCCCGCCCGACGCCGCGGGCACCGCCGCGCGGCCCGCCGTACGCACCGCCGTACGCCAGGCCCGCCTTGACGAGGCGCCCGCCCTGGCCCGGCTGCTCGCCGACGCCTTCGCCGACGACGCGCTGATGCTCTGGGCCTTCCCCGACCCCGACCACCGCGCGCGGGTGCTGCCCGCCTTCTTCCGCGTCCACGTCGAGCAGTGCCTGGCCCACCAGGGCGTCCTGGTCGCCCACGAGGACACGGCGTACGGGCGGCTGCTGGGGGCGCTGCTGTTCCTGCCCCCGGGCGTGTGGGAGGACCCGGGCCAGGCCGACGGCGCCGCCACCCGCGCCCTGGCCGAGGCCGTCGACGCCGGACACCACGGCGAGTGCGCCCGCCGCCTGGCCGCCATCACCGCCCTGCAGGCGCGCCGCCACCCGCGCCACCGCCCCCACCACTACCTCGCGTTCGTCGGGGTGCGCCCCGAAGCCCGCACCGCCGGCGCCGCCGGGGCGCTGCTGGACGCCGTCCTGGCGCGGGTCGACGCCGCCGGCCAGGCCGCCTACGCCGAGACCAGCTCCGAGGGCGGCGCCCACCTGTGCACCACCCACGGCTTCACCCGCTTCGGCGAGGCCATCGCCCTGCCCGGCGGCGGCCCGCGCCTGGCCCCGATGTGGCGGGGCCCCCGATGACCGCCCCCGCCCCCGCCCCCGCCGGGGCCGGTGTCCTGCGCCTGTTCAGCGCCGAGCGCATCGACGCCGGCGACGCCGCCGCCCACCCCGAGGCCGCCGAAGTCCTCGACTGGGCCCGCCGCTTCCTCACCACCGCCCACCCCGACCTGGGCCGCAGCGGCCCGGTGTGCCCCTACACCCAGCCCTCGCTGCGCCGCGGCCTGTTCCACATCGCCGTCGCCGACGACGACACCGACGACAGGGACAGCGGGGGCAGCGGGGGGTGTGACCTGCCGGCGCTGGTGAGCGAACTGCGCGCCCGCTACGAGGAGTTGCTGGCGGAGCTGGCCGAGGAGTCCGACCGCGAGCTGCTGACCGTCCTGCTGGTCCTGCCCGGTGTGGACCGCGCGGACTCCACCGCGCTGGACGAGGCGCAGCGCAAGGCCAAGGACGGTTTCGTCGAACAGGGCCTGATGATCGGCCAGTTCCACCCGGTGTGCGAGGAGCCGGGCCTGTGGAACCGCTCCTTCCGTCCGCTGCGCGCGCCGGTGCCGCTGCTGGCGGTGCGCAAGCTGCTGGTGTTCGACCTGCCGTTCCTCACCGGCGACGAGACGCACCTGGACCACTACCTGGCCCGCTTCGCGCCCGAGGTCCCGGCCCGCATCCGCGACCAGCTGGTCACCAGCGTGCGCGCCCACCAGCGGGCCGCCGCCTGAGGCCGCCCCTCCCCCCCCTTGCGCGCGCGGAGCCGGCCGGCGCCCGGCTCCGCGCGCGCCCCCTCCCACCCCGGCCACCGCCCGGTTCGGCTCGCCGGGACAGGCCTGCTTCCCGTACGGGCAGCGCCGTAGCGCCGACTCCCTCGTCGCGACCCACGCGACGCGCGCGGGGATGCTGGTCGTGACTCCTCCTCCTCGTGAACGAGGGGGCTTCTCGCTAGGCCGGGTTGGCGTCGCGACGGACCAGCCCGGCCCGTAGAACGTTGACGGCTCCCACTGTGTCAGCGTGCGCCGTGTGGCCGCAGGCGACGCAGTGGAACTTCTCCTGGGTGGGCCGGTTCTCCTTGGCGGTGTGCCCGCATTCGGGGCACCGCCGGGAGGTGTTGCGGGGGTCCACGGCGATCACTTCCCGACCGGCGCTCTCAGCCTTGCTGGTGAGGATCGTGAGGAACACCCCCCAACCGGTATCGTTGATCGACTTGTTGAGTCCGGCCTTGGCCGCCGCCCCGTTGGGCAGGAACACGCCCGGCGTTCCGGGGTCGGGCTTGGGCGCGGGCGTCCTGGTCATGTTGCGGATCTTGAGGTCTTCGTGCGCGATGAGGTCGTGCGCGCGGACCAGGGCGAGAGCGGTCTTTTGGGCGTGGTCGAGCCGCTGGCGGCGGACCTTGCCGTGCAGGGTGGCGACCTTCTCCACGGCTCGCTGGTGGTTGCCGGTGCGCTTGTCTCGGCGCACGCGCGGGAACCGGGCGAGGGCCTGCTGCGCTGCTTCGAGCTTCGCGGCTGCTGTGCGGCCGTGGCGCGGATTGGGGACGAATCCGCCGCCCGAGTCGGCGAGGAAGTTCGCTATGCCCAGGTCGATCCCGACGACGCTGCCGGTCGGCGGCAGCGGTTCGGGCCGTTCCTGTTCGGCGGTCAGCACGACGAACCACTTACGGCCTTCGCGCTTCACACTCACGGTCTTGACCCTGCCGACCACCGGCCGGTGCTGGTTGACCTTGACGTGCCCGACGCCCTGGAAACGGACGCGGGTCACGGGGTCGTGCGGCGTGCTGTTCCACCGGCAGCCGTCCCCGTCCTTGGGGAACTCCACTGTGTCGAACCAGTTCACCCCGCGAAAACGCGGGTAGCCGGGCGTCTCCCCGGACTTAACCCGGCGGAAGAACGCCGTGAATGCCTTGTCCAGGCGGCGAAGCGTGGCCTGCTGCGAGGAGAACGACCACCGGCCCTGACGCTGCGGATCGAACGCCCGGATCTCCTTGAGCTGCGCCGACTGCATTCCGTACTTGATGCTCGTCTTCGACGGGTGTCGGTAGGCGTCCCGGCGTTCCTGCAAGGCCCCGTTGTAGAGGGAGCAGTGGTCACGCAGCATCTCACTGAGAGCCTGCGCCTGGCCCACGGTGGGCCGCATGAGGAATTTGTACGCACGGATCATCCGGCCTGCCCCCTTTCAGCGCTGACAGCGGATCATACTACGCTTGGGGTATGTCACCACGCTGGGAGCCAAACCCCGATATCCGTACCGGGCGGCACGTCGCCTACAACCTGCACGCACATTTGGTGTTCGTCACGAAGGACCGCAAAGGAGTATTCGATGACGCCATGCTCAAGAGGTGCGAGGAGATCATGCGGGAGGTCTGCTCCAGCTTCGAGACGGAACTGAGGGAGTTCAACGGCGAGACCGACCACGTGCATCTGCTGGTGCACTACCCGCCGAAGATCGCTCTGTCCAAGCTGATCAACTCGCTCAAGGGCGTCAGCTCCCGATACCTTCGTGCCGAGTACACCGGGCATATCAACCGCATCGGACTCGGCTCGGCCTTCTGGTCCCGCTCCTACTTCGCGGGTTCCTGCGGTGGCGCACCGCTCAGCATCGTCCGCCAGTACATCGAAGGGCAGAAGCAACCGATCTGACCGTCACCCCGGAACCGCAGGGAACTCCGCCGCTTCGAGGCTCCGGGCCAAAGGATGCATTCCCTCCCCGGCTAAAGCCGGGGATACCACCCTGCGAGATCGGGGATGGACGGAGGGGGAACGCCAGGCGGCCCTGGGGCGCATCCGCGCCTACCTCGCGAGCCGGACGGAGACCGCCGAGGGCGAGTTCACCCTCCCGATGCTGACCTGCGTGCTGCGCCTGCGGAGGCTGTGAAACGGCGACGGGGTCGGCGGACCGCCGTCGAGGACGGCGGCGGTGAGGCGCGGGCGGACCGTCCCGGCCGGCGGGAGGAGGTCAGCGCGCCTGCGGATCCGGGCCGGCGCTGCGGCGCGGCGCGGTGGAGCACGCGGTGATGGCCTCGTCGAGGTCCCGCGCCTGCCCGTCGTCGCCGGGCGCCTGCTGCTGCTTGAGCCCGCGCAGGACGGGAAGCAGCTCCGGCGCGGCCAGCACGGCGGCGGCCACGAGGAGGTTGTCGGCGGGGTCGGGGCCTTCCAACGCCGCGCCCAGCGCCGCCACGATGCTCCGGTCACCGCGCTCGGCCAGGCCGAGCAGCGCCTCCCCGACCGTTTCCGCGTCGGGATCGGCCACCCGCTCCCACAGGGCGCGGCGGATCTGCTCGTCGTCACCCGTCGTTTCCAGCCGCAGGCCGAAGGTCGCCCAGTCACGGACGCGATGCGACCGGTCGCCACTGAGGCGGATCAGCGCGGCGACGGCTTCGGGGCGGGCGGGCTCGCCGGCGACGGACGGCAGCGTGAGCGCCACCGCCTCGCGGACCTCGTCGTCGTGGTGGTCCACCTGCGCCAGCACGGTGGCGAGGCTTCGGGGGTCGGCGAGGTGACTCAGTGCCACCACCGCCGACTCGGTCACGACGGGCCGCGGGTCGGCGCAGGCTTCGATGACGACCGGCAGGGTCTCCTCCAGGAACGGGCGTCCGGCAGCCCAGCCGAGCTGGCCCAGCACGTTCAGGCCGATCATCCGCTCGTGCAGGTCCGCGCCGCCGGCCAGCACGCGCGCGGCGTCGAACGCCGCCCGGTCCGAACGGGCGTGGAACTCGCCGACGACCTGCCAGTAGTCGTGCTCCTCCCGGTCCAGGAGCGCCGCGGCGCGCAGCACGTCGAGATCGTCATCGTCACCGGCCATGCCCTGGAGGATAGCCAGAGGACCCGGGT
The DNA here is from genome assembly GCF_055664045.1 of Kitasatospora sp. NPDC023385. Classification (NCBI taxonomy): domain Bacteria; kingdom Bacillati; phylum Actinomycetota; class Actinomycetes; order Kitasatosporales; family Streptomycetaceae; genus Kitasatospora; species Kitasatospora sp. NPDC023385. Next base: position 20,312 of record NZ_JBVOOL010000038.1, read on the forward strand.
GCCGCTCGGATTATCGGAACGCCCGTTCGTGGGCGCGGGTGTGGGCGTGGCCGAGTTCGCCCCAGACGCAGAAGCCGTCGTCACTGACGAACGCCAGGGGGATGCCTCCCTGGATGAGCCGCCATCGGCGCGCCGCCACGAGCCAGCCGGATGCCTGGCCGAGCTGGGCGATCACCACCGGCGGGTACACGCCGGGGAGCATGGTCATCTCGGCGGTGCGGCTTCCCCCCTGGCGGGTCACGCGCAGGAAGTGCCGGGCCTCCACCGTGGCCGACCCGGGTCGGCTGCCCGGGACGGTCGTCTCCTCGCGTACGGCGGCTTCGAGTACCACCCGGACGGCCGGGACCTCGCCGTCCCGCGCGTCCTTGCGCACCACGTTGATCCGGCGGACGTCGAAATCGGCGTGTTCGCCCAGCCGGTACATGAGGACGAACAGCACGGCGAAGGGCAGTGCCGCCGCCAGCCGCGAACAGGGCATCTCCCACTGGAGGTACCGTTCCGGGCGGCCTGACTTGTCGACGTACCCGCCGAGCTCCGAACGGTCGAGCACCGCCAGGACCCGCAGGACGTCGTCGACGTTCGGTACGTGACCGAGGGCGGCCCCGCCGTGGCGATCACGTCCCAGCGTGGTCGCAGCAGGTCGGGTTCGAGGACCAGCAGGAGCGGAGAGGCCAGGGCGAACAGCAGGCTCGAGCACCCGAGCGCCCTGGTGCACGGCGTCGAGACGTGAGGAAGGCGGGGCAAGGTGGTCACGCGGCCGATCGTCCCGAGAAGGTGATCACCGGGAGGTGGATTCCCTGTGCTCCGACCCTGCCCGGACATCCCTCGGGCCCGTCACCGGATGAATCGACCGCAGGGGACCTCACACCCCGGCCCCGTGGAGTCGGCCGTCTGGTGAGACCGCCACCGTTCGGTACGAGACCGTTCGCGGTTCGAGCGGCCGGTCCGTGCGCGGTGGCGTGTCGTCACGCCCAGTCCTCGGGTTCCCAGGCGAGGAGCAGGTCGAGCAACTCCCGGTCGCCGTCGAGGTGCAGGCAGTCCTGCTGCCGTCCAGGCGTCAGAGCGTGCGTTGGCCGTGGAGGAGGACGGGCAGGGTGCGGTTGGCCAACGCCTCGGTGACGCGGGCGCACTGGGAGGGCGCCATGACGTCGGGCAGGTCACGGACGGCGACGAAGCGGGCACCCAGCAGGCCACTGCGCTGCTGCGGCGGCACCGTCAGAGGCGTGTCGTCGCGGACCGTGCCGCCGTCGAAGACCAGGTTCAGGCGCTCCAGGTGGCGGTCGGCCGGGGTGAAGTCGACCGCCACGACATCGGTCAGGCGCAGGTGCAGACCGGTCTCGGCGTGCAGGTGCCGGGCGGCGGCCACGTTCGGCGGCTCGTTCGGCTTCGCGGAGCCGCCCGGCAGGATGAGGCCGTCCATGTAGTCCGGATCCACGAGGAGGACGTCCCCGCGCCGGTTGCGGACGAGGACCAGGCAGCCGAGCCGGCACACCGGCGGCTTGGCGAGAAGGCGGGGATCGCGCATATCGGGGGGTCACTTCCTGAGAGCGGCGAGCAGCATGAGGGAGAAGCCCGCCCACCAGAGCAGACGGGCCAGGGCGTCAGTCGTCATACGTCAGGCGCTCGTACCGCAGCCCCTTCCGCAGAAGGTCGACCACCCGCAGCAGGTCGAGCGGACGGGCCGTACCGAGGTCGACCAGGTAGTCGCCCGTGATCCGGCCGTACTCCCAATCCACCTCGACGGAAGGCCACTTGACCCCACCGAGGGCGAGGACGGACACCAGGTCCTCCACCACGGAGGCGGCGTGCCGGCGCTGCTCGGCTGTCACACGGGAGAGGATGGAGGACACGCTCACTCCCCCGGCCGCTTGTGGACCTCGAAGAGGCGCCACGTACTGTAGGCATCACCGAAGAAGGTGAACTCCTGCGGCTCACCGGCCGGTTGGCGCAGCCACTCCCCCGTCGTCTCGTTACGGACCCGGTAGCGCCGGGCCTCGGGGTCGAAGCGCACCCCGTACCCGTGGAGGCGGGGAACTTGATCTTGGTCCATGGGGGGAACCCTCCGCAATCGATGTTTCACGTTCTGTGCACATGGTGGCCTGGAGTCACCTAGCATCGGAAGCGTCAAACAACTTGATTTCGTGGGCACGTTGTTTTGGAGCGACCATGGTGAACATCAAGGAGATCGACCCGGCGTCCGGCCCCTGGGCCCCCTTCGCGGTCCAACTCCGCAACTCACGCAGGGCGAAAGGCCTCAAGCAGTTCCAACTCGCCCGCAAGTGCGGAGTCAGCGCGTCGTACGTCTCGTTCGTTGAACTTGCGCGTCGACCCCCGAGTGAAAAGTTTGCTACCAAAGCCGACGAAGTCCTGGAAACGGGCGGGACTTTGATGCTGATGTGGTGGCAGCACAAGCACACCGCGTTGGTACCGGGCTTCCCCGAGTACGCCAACTACGAGAACCGGGCCGCAGAGGTCAGGCTGTTCTCGATCGGCATCATGTCTGGACTGCTGCAAACCCAGACCTACGCCGATGCTTGGGAAGCGGCCAACATCAGGCGCGGAACTGCAACTTCCGAACAAGCCGAGGAACGGGTCAACTTCCTCATGACTCGCCAACAGTTGCTGACCCGCACACCGGCGCCCCTGCTCCACGCAGTTCTCGACGAGAGCTGCCTGCGCCGACCTGTCGGCGGGACGGAGGTGATGATCGAGCAGCTGCTGCACCTTGAGCAACTCGCCACGGCCCCGAACATCCTCCTCCAGGTGGCCCCGTTCTCTCTGGGAGAGGACCGCCCGTTCACACTTCCTGTGATTCTCCTGACCATGCCCGACCGCAAAGTACTCGGATACACAGAAACCGAGCTGCGTGGATACCTCGACCGCGATATCAACACTGTCCTTCCGCTTGCCAGGGGCTACGATCGGCTGCAGATCGAGGCACTGAATCAGGCCGCATCGATGGAGATGATCCGAGCGGTACGGAAGGACTATGAGGATGCACGTTGACCTGACCAACGCTGGTTGGCGAAAGAGCACCTACAGCGGCGGGTCGAACGGCTGCGTGGAGGTCGCCGACGGCTTCACCGGCCTCATGCCCGTGCGCGACTCCAAGGACCCCGACGGCCCGGCCCTCACCTTCTCCTCCCACGCCTGGCAGTCCTTCGTCACCGCCGTCCGCACCGGCGAATTCGACGCCCGCTGAGGCTGTTTGTGCGCCGCCGTCCCGGGCCGGGGCGGCGGCGCACACGTACCGTGGGGGCCGGCCGCAGGGGTGTCAGCTCTTGACGTACCAGTCGGTGACGAATCCCTTGTGGGTGCGGTCGCGGGACCAGGTCGTGACGCCGTCGGAACCGAGGGCGTTGATGGTGAAGTTGAGGTCGTTGAGCTTCTTGCTGAACGTCACCTTGCCGGTGAAGTAGCCGCCCAGCGAGTTCCAGCCGCTGGTGGTGGTGCGGAACCAGACGGCGTGGTCGAGGCCGATCACGAAGTCCACCCAGTCGCCGGAGTTCAGCGGCCACAGGCTCTCGCCCTCGCCGTAGGCGCCGCCGCAGTAGAAGCTGCCGTTGTCGAATCCGTGCTTGCTGGTGCAGACCAGCGGCAGGTCGCCGGCGTGGGCGGGTGCGGCGCCCAGGGCTGTGGTGGCGAGCAGGGCGAGGGTGGCGAGCGCGGTCCTGGTCTTGTGCATGGCGGCCTCTTACGGGTGCGAACGGGTGGGTTGGGTGCCCGATCATCGCGCAGGAACCGGTGCTTGATCAACTTCTGGCACCGCCGAATGTCCGCACACAGACAGCCCTTGTCCTGAAAGGCGTTCCAGACGCCCCCGGACGGGAATTGACCGGCGGCTGGGTGAACCCGGCGCCCCTCTCGGGCCGTTGTGCGCCGCCATCGCCCGGCGTGGGAAGTCGACCCCGCCGACTTCCCACTCCCCCGGCTCCCCCGCTGCGGCAGGAGGCTCGGCGGCGCAGCGTCATCGGATCGGGATCGGCTGGGTGAGGTTCAGCGGGTTGCCGTCCGGGTCCTGGATGTGGGCGACGCGCTGTCTCCACGGCATGTCGTTGGGGCCTCCGGCGACCGAACCGCCCAGCGCCTCCACCCGGGTGAGCGTGTCGTCGACGTCGTCGACACCGATGCTGAGCAGGATCCGCGGCGGCGCTCCGGTCCCGGGGTCGGGCTTGGCCACCAGGCCGAGGTCGGTGTCGCCGATGCGCAGGCCGAGGTAGAAGGCCGGGCCCTGGTCCGGTACCCGGAAGACCTCCTCGGCGCCGAACAGTGCCGTGTAGAAGGCGAGCAGGACGTCCTGGCGGGCGGTGAGGATCACCGGCTGGATGGTGGACATGGGCCCTCCTGTCGAGAACGGTCGTGTCCCTGGGTAGACCGTTGGAGGGCGGTGAACTCATCGGCAAACCGGCCCCGTCGGACGACCCGCACCCGGTGCACGAGCAGCCACAGCAGCCACGGCAGCCGCGGTGGCGGTGCCTGCGCCGGGGGTCAGGGGGTGTCGCGTTGCGGTTGCCGCGCCTGGTCCTCGCGTGGCCGCAGGCGGGCGGGGGCCCGTCGGGCTTCGTCGCGGACGCCGGTGTCCTCGTCGGCTGCCAGTTCGTGCAGCCGTGCGTCCAGCCCGTCCAGGCCTTCGGCCGTCATCCGGTCGGGTCGCAGTCCAGGGCGGTCTGGATCTCGTCCGCGGTCCAGGTCGAGGCCGCACGGCTGAGGGCCGGCAGGACGCAGCGCAGGCCGGTGGTGTCCCTGCGGGTGAGGAGGGCGTGGGCGGTCTCCTGGGTGGCGGCGGTGTCGTGGGTGTCCAGGAGGAGGCGGTGCGGGACGTCCGCCGTCTCGCCGATCCGGTCCGATGTCGCGAGCCGTCGCCCGGCTGCGGCGCGCACGGCCCAGGACGGTGAGTCGGCATCGCGTGCGGCCGCGGCCGGTTCTTGGTCGTCGGGGGTGGCCGTGCCCGCACCCTGTCAGGAAGCGGGCCGGTCCCCGATCGCCTTGTCGGCCTGGCCGCTGCCCGGCTTCGGTCTGCGCGGCCCTGGGCCGTCGGGGGCGGGCGCTGCCGATCGCCGACGCGGCACCCGTGCCGGCCGGCCCGGCCGCAGGGGGCCTTGGCCGTGGGCCGGGTCAGCCGGCCCCGGCCCCGGCCCCGGCCAGGGCGGGGGCGGGGGCGGGGGTGGGGGTGGTGGCGGCTCGGGTGAGGCAGTCGTCGGTGAAGGCCAGGGCGCGCAGGTGGTAGGGCCGGGCGGCGTGGCCCAGGGAGAGGTTGTGGCCGGCGCCGTGGGCGGTGGTCAGGCGGGCCAGGCCCGGGGGGAAGGCGGCGGTCAGGGCGGTGCGGTCGGCGGCGTCCAGGCGCCACCAGTGCTCGTGTTCGGCGAGGGTGAGGCGCACGGGCACGCGCACGCGGGCGGCGAGGGCGCGGTAGCGCTCGGGCCAGGTGGCCAGTTCGCGGGATTCGAGGGCGGGGACGGGGGTGAGCAGGGCGCGGGCGGCGTGGAAGGTGCCGGGCGGGTAGAGGGCCAGGGGGCCCCAGTTGAGGCGGCCGCCGCCGGCGAGGTCGTCGGGGCGCTCCCAGGCGCCGGGGGCGTAGTGCTGGGCGAGGCCGTTGAGGTCGGCGCCGAGCAGGGGCAGGCGGGGGTCGTGGGGCCAGTGGGCGGCGAGGTGCAGGGCGATCTTGCCGCCGAAGGAGTGGGCGAGGAGTTGGACGCCGGCGCCGACGGGGTGGGCGCGGGCGTAGTCGGTGAGGGCGGCGTGGAGGGTGGCGCCCTGGTCGGCGATGAGCTGGCCCTGGGGCAGGCGGTGGGCGGAGGCGCCGTGGCCGGGGCGGTCCAGGGCCAGCACGGTGTAGCCGAGGTCGGCGGCGAGGGTGAGCAGGCTGGTGTCGGGGTGGGCGGGGCCGGCGAAGTAGGCGGCGCGCATGCCGCGGCCGTGGATGGCGAGGATGACGGCTTTGGGGGCTCGGTGTTCGGGTTCGGCGACCAGCGCGGACAGGGCGGTGCCGCCCGCGTCGAGGACCAGGGAGCGGGTGCGGGTGCGGGCGGCGGCGGCGCTCATGCGGGCGCTCCGGTGCGGGCGTCGTCCAGGGCGGTGAGCCAGGCGGTGAGGTCGCCGGCGCGCATCAGGGAGGTGCCGATGAGCAGGGCGGCGTAGCCGGCGTCCAGGAGGCGGGCGGCGTCGGCCGGGTCGGTGATGGCGGAGGCGGAGACGGGCAGGCGGCAGCCGGCGGCGCGCAGGGCGGGCAGCAGGCGCAGGCTGCGGGTGAGGTCGCCGTGGTCGCGTTCGCGGGTGCGGATGTCCTTGTTGTTGACGGCGACGACGCAGTCCTGCAGGTCGGGCAGGGGGTCGAGGTCGCGGGCGTCGGTGATCTCGACGAAGGGGGTCAGGCCCAGGTCCAGGGCGCAGGCGACCAGGCGTCGCAGGGAGGCGGCGGGCAGCAGGGCGGCGGTGAGCAGGACGGCGGCGGCGCCCATGGCGTGGGCGGCTTCGAGTTGGGCGGGGCGGGTGAGGAAGTCCTTCTGCAGGACGGGCAGGGTGGTGGCGGCGGTGACCTCGCGCAGCAGGCGGGTGGTGCCGCCGAACCAGCGGCCGGTGACGACGGACAGGCAGGGGGCGCCGGCCTGTTCGTAGCGGGTGACGAGGTCGGTGACGGTGCGTTCGCCCAGGAGGTCGGCGCCGTGGGGGTCGCGGAGTTTGACTTCCATGACCAGGGGGCGGGCGGCGGTGAGCAGTGCGTCGGTGAAGGCGGTCATGCGGGGGTCTCCTGGGGGCGCGGGTGCCAGGCGCGGGTGAGGGCGGTGACGGCTTCGCGGGTGAGGCGGCCCGTGCGGTCGCGGGCGGCGGTGTCGATGTCGGCGCCGGCGTAGAGGGGGTGGTCGGTGACGGTGCGGTAGGTGTCGCGGTTGGCGGTGTCGAGGCCGCCGGCGAGGAGGAAGGGGGTGCGCAGGCGTGGGAGGAGGGCGTGGACGTGGGCGGGGTCCAGGGGTTGGCCGGTGGAGCCGATGCGGCCGTCGTCGGTGACGGTGTCGAGGAGGAACAGGTCGCATCCGGCGCGTTCGAAGGCGGGGGTGAAGGCGCGTTCGAGGCAGCGTCCTTTGGCGAGGTGGAGGACTTTGACGAGGACGGCGTAGGGCAGTCGTTCGCGCAGGTCGGCGACGAGGGCGGGGCTCTGGTAGGCGTGGAGCTGGATCCAGCGGATGCCGGTGGCGCGGGCGAGGCGGGCCAGGTGGCGGGCGTCGTCGAGGAAGGTGACCAGGACGGGTTCCAGGCCCAGGCGGATGGCGGTGGCGGCGAGGTCGGCGAGGTCGTCGACGGGCAGGTCGGCGGGGCCGCCGGGGATGCCGTGCCACAGGCCGACGAGGGTGGGGCCGGTGTCGGCGAGCAGGGCGAGGTCGGCGCGGGTGCGGGCGCCGCAGACTTTGAGGTGGCCGGAGCGCACGGGGCCAGGCCCGACGGCAGGGGCGGGAGCGGTCGCGGCGGTCGCGGTCGCGGTGGGGGCGGTCGCGGTGGGGGCGGTGGGGGCGCTCATGTGCCCAGTCCGAGCATGGCGGCGATGCGGTTGTACTGGATCTCGTTGCTGCCGGAGTAGATGGTGCCGGCGACCGCGTTGCGGACGTCCTTCTCCAGTCCGTACTCGGACATGTAGCCGTTGCCGCCGAAGACCTGGACGGCGGCGAGGGAGGTGGCGAGGTTGGATTCGCTGGTGAGGAGTTTGGCGATGGCCATGTCGATGGTGACGTTGTCGCCGGCTTCGAGGCGCTGGGCGGTGTCGTAGAGCCATTTGCGGGCGGTTTCGAGGCGGATCTTGGTGTCGACGACCTTGTTGGCGACGGACTGGTAGGAGCCGATGGGCTTGCCGAAGGACATGCGGGTCTTGGCGTAGTCCAGGCAGCGTTCCAGGCGGTGCTGCATCTCGCCGGTGTTGACGATGAAGGAGTAGAGGATCTCGCGTTTCATGACGTGGTCCAGGACCATGAAGCCGCCGCCGACGCGGCCCAGGACGCGGTCTCGGGGGACGCGGACGGCGTCGAGGTAGAGCTCGGAGAGCGGGGAGGTGCGCAGTCCCATCTTCTTGATGGGGTTGCCGCAGGTCAGGCCGGGGGTGTCGGCGTCCAGGAGGAAGGCGGTGACCCCGAGGGCGCCGCCCTGGGGGTGGGTGCGGGCGTAGACGACGATGACGTCGGCGACGGGGCCGTTGGAGACGAAGGTCTTGGCGCCGGTGAGGACGAAGTGGTCGCCTTCGCGGACCGCGCGGGTGCGCATCCGCATGGCGTCGGAGCCGCTGTCGGACTCGGTGATGGCGTGGGCGCCGATCGCCTCGCCGGAGGCGATGCGCGGCAGGTAGGCCTCTTTGAGGGCGGGTGAGCCGAAGGCCTGCAGGGGCACGCCGGTGGAGGCGATGGAGGTGGTGACGGAGAAGTTGAGGCCGCCGTCGCGGCAGGCGTGGCCGAGGCCTTCGAGGACGTACATGGTGGTGAGCAGGGACTGGCCCAGGCCGCCGTAGCGTTCGTCGAAGGGCAGGGAGAGGATGCCGCTCTTCTGGATCAGGCGCCACTTGTCGTGGGAGAAGGCGCCCTGTTCGTCGCCTTCGATGTGGCCGGCGCTCAGGTCGTCGCCGAAGCGGGCCAGGCCTTCGCGCAGGGCCTTCTGGTCGGCGTTCCAGCGGATCACGGTGTTGCCGCCTTCCTCCCGGGCCCGCCCGTGTGGGGGCCCGGGGTGGCAGGCCGGCGCTCGGGGCGCCGGCGCTCGTCTGAACAGCAGGTCCCGCCTGGGGCCCGGGGGCCTCGCCCAGGGGCCGTGCCCGGGGGCTCGGCCTGGGGGCCGTGGCCCAGGGCTCGGCCCGGGGGTTTTCAGTAGGCGGAGGAGGAGTGGGCGTCGAGCTGGTGGACCTCGTCGCCGCGCAGGGCCGGGGAGAAGACGCAGACCAGGCGCAGGTCCTCGTGGGGGGAGGCGACCAGGTAGTGGGCGTCGTGCCGGTCGAGGGCGTAGAGGCGGCCGGGGGTGATGGGGTGGGAGGTGCCGTCCATGTCGATGACCTCGCCGGAGCCGGCGATGCAGTAGCAGGCCTCGAGGTGGTTGCGGTACTCCAGGCGGGACTTGGTGCCGGCGTTGACGATGGTGTCGGTGAGGCTGTAGCCGAGGCCGTCGCCGGCCACCAGGAAGCGGCGGGACAGGCCGTTGCCCCACTCGACGGTCTTCACGTCGGCGATGTCGCGGATCAGCATGCGGTGTGGTCCTCTCGGGTGGTGGTGCGGGCGGGTGTCGAGGTGGTGGTGCGTCCGCCGGGGGCGTCCCGGTAGGGGGGACGGGTGGGGCGGAGGTCGGTGAGGAAGGCGCGCAACTCCGCTACGGGGTCGAGGCCTTCGGTGTGGGCGTGTTCGAGGCGGGCGACGGCGGCGGAGCCGGTGATCGCGGCGTCGGCGCCGCTGTCGGCGACGGCCGCCAGGTCGGCGGCGGTCCTGACGCCGAAGCCGACGGCGACCTGGACGCCGGGGGCGGCCGCGCGCAGGGCGGTGACGGTGCCGGCGAGGGCGCGGTGGCCGGTGGCGGGGGCGGTGCCGGAGCGGCCGTAGTGGGCGACGAGGTAGACGTAGGCACCGGTGGCGTCGCGGGCGGCGGCGGTGCGGACCTCGGGGGTGGAGGCGGGGTAGCAGGTGGTGACCTGCGGGAGGCCTTCGGTGCGCAGGGCGTGCTGCCAGGCGGGGCGCAGGCGTGGGGGCAGGGCGTGGACGAGCAGGGCGGCCGCTCCGGCGCGGGTGATGGCGCGGGCGGTGGCGGCGGGGTCGCGGTGGCGCAGGCTGTGGCTCCAGTCGGCGAGCAGGGCGACTTTGAGGCGGGTCAACCGCGGTGTGAGGTCGGCGAGTTCGGCCAGGACGGTGTCCAGGGTGGTGCCGGCCTGGAGGGCGCGGGCGGCGGAGCGGCGGATGACGGGGCCGTCGGTGGGCGAGTGGGGGAAGGGGACGGCGAGTTCGAGGACGTCCACGCCCTGGGTGTCGAGCATGAGGGCGAGGTCGGCCAGGCGCCCGGGGGGGTCGCCGGCGTTGAGGAACACCGCCAGGCCCGTCCCGCCGGGGGGGAAGAGGGGCTCAGACACCGGCTGCCTCCCGGTGGCGGGCGCGCAGGCGTTCGGCGAGGGCGCGGGGGGCGCCGTCGGCGAGCGCGTCCAGGGCGGTGGTGTAGGCGGGTGCCCAGCGGGTGTGGCGGCCGCCGGCCAGGGCGAGGGCGGCCGCGTTGAGGGCGATGGTGTGGGTGGCGGTGGCGCCGGCCTGCCCGGCGAGGGCGCGCAGGAAGTGGCCGGTGAGGTCGTCGGGGTGGGGGGCGAGGTCGGCGAGGGTGCCGGTGGCGGGGGCGACGGAGCCGGCGGGCAGGTGGATCGCCCCGTCGGGGGTGTGCAGGGTGTTGTCGGCGAAGGGCAGGAGTTCGTCGGCGCCGGCGCTGTTGTGGGCCAGCCACACGGTGCGGCCGGCCGCCGTGGGCGCGAGGTGGCGCAGCGCGTCCAGGGAGGCGGTGGTGCTGGTGCCGGTGAGCTGGGCGGTGACGGGCACGGCGGCCAGGACCGGGCCCAGGGTGTTGAGGAAGGCGCCGAAGGGTTTGAGGGTGAGGGGGTAGAGGATGCGGGCCAGGCGGGTGAGGGCGGGCGGGTAGACGTGGGGGCCGGCGAAGGCGATGCCGTGGTCGGCGAGGTGGTCGGCGGTCGCGGCGTGGCTGGAGGTCAGGGTGATGCCCAGGCGTTCCAGGAGGTCGATGGAGCCGGTGGTGCCGGTGTAGGCGCGCGATCCGGTCTTGACGACGGGCACGCCGATGCTGGCGGCGGTCAGGGCGGCGGCGGTGGACAGGTTGAAGGTGGCCGGGCCGCCGCCGGTGCCCACGATGTTGACGCTGGCGGGGTGGGCGGGGCCGGGGTGGGGGGCGCGTTCGGTGAGGGAGGTGGTGAGGGCGGCGAGGGTGCCCGGGTCGGGCAGGCGGGTGGTGAGGCTGGCCAGCAGGGCCGCCGCCTGGGCCCGGTCGCTGTCGCGGGCCGGACCCAGGGGGCGGTGTTCCAGCTGGTCCCACCACGAGCGCCAGGCGTCCAGGGGCACCGGGCGCCCGGCGAGGAGTGCGGTGAGGGCCGGGTGCATCGCTCAGCCGCCCACCGTGGCAGTGGCCGCGGTGGCGGTGGCGGCGGTGCGGCGTTCGGTGATGAAGGCGTCGATCGCGGTGACCGAGCGGAAGTTGTTGGGGTCCAGGTCGGTGTCGTCGACGGGCAGGGCGAAGTGGTCCTCGACCCAGGCGATGAGTTTGAGGACGCCGAGGCTGTCGATGACGCCGTCGGAGAGCAGGTCGTGGTCGTCGGCGAGCTGCTCGGGGGTGACGTCGGGCAGGAACTCCTCGATGAGGAAGCGCTTGATCTGGGTGACGTTGCTCATGGCGGCAACTCCCTTGCGTGAGTACGGAAATAGGGATGCGGGTCTTACGGCGCAGGCGTGGTCGTGGTCGGTGTTACGGGTGCGGGTGTGGTCGTGGGGGTGGTCGTGGGGGTGGGGGTGGTCGCGGGCAGGACGGCCTTGCGGTCGACCTTGCCGGTGGCGGTCTTGGGCAGCGGGGCGTCGTGGACGGCGAGTTTCTCGGGGACGGCGGCGCGCGGCAGGTTGCGGGCCAGGTACTCGCGCAGGGTGAGGGTGTTGAGGGCGCAGCCGGGGGCGCGTTGGACGGCGGCGTGCAGGCGGTTGCCGGTCAGCGGGTCGGGCTGGGCGGCGACGGCGGCTTCGCGGACCTCGGGGTGGGCGAGCAGGACGCGTTCGACCTCGGCGGTGTTGACGGCGGTGCCGCGGACCTTGACCTGGAAGTCGGCGCGGCCGGTGAGGTGGACGCGGCCCTGCTCGTCGCGGGTGACGAGGTCGCCGGTGCGAAACCAGCGCCGGCCCGGTCCGGCGCCTTCGGGCCGGGTGGTGAAGCGGCCGGCGTCGCGGGAGCGGTCGAGGTAGCCGGCGGCCTGGAAGGGGGTGGAGACGTACAGTTCGCCGCTGCCCGCACCGTGCAGGGCGGTGCCGTCGGGGGTGGCGATGAGGGTGCGGACGCCGGGCAGCGGCGTTCCCAGGGGTACGGGCAGGGCGGCGGCGTCCAGGCGGTCCAGGCGGTGCAGGAGGCTGTCGTTGGTCTCGGTGCAGCCGTAGATGTTGTACAGCCGGGCGGCGGGCAGCAGGGCGGGCAGGGCGGCCAGGGTGCGGGCGTCGATGGCGTCGCCGGTGAACGCGGCGTGTTCGACGCTGTCCAGGACGGTGTCGGTGCGGGCGGCCTGGACGAGCAGGGCGTAGGCCAGGGGGACGGCCTGCAGCACGTGCGGGCGGTGGCGGGTGAGTTGGGCGAGCAGGTGGCGGGCGTTGAGGGCGTGGGCGGGGTCGATGAGCAGGCAGGTGCCGCCGGCGGCGAGGGTGGCCCACACGTCGAGCAGGGCGAGGTCGAAGTTCAGGGGCGCGTAGTTGGCGACGGTGCGGCCGGGGCCGAGGTCGAAGGTGTCGTGGGCCCAGGCGGTGAAGCGGTCGACGCGGCCCTGCGCGAGCGGGACGATCTTGGGCAGGCCGGTGGAGCCGGAGGTGGTGAGCAGGAAGGAGGTGCCGGCCGCCAGGGTGGGCACCGGGGCGGGCCGGGCGGGGACGGGCAGGTCGGGGGCGTCCTGGCCGCGGGGGGTGAGCAGGCGGCGGGCGCCGGCCTGGGCGAACAGGGCGGCCAGCAGGGCCGGGGCGAGCTGCGGGGAGGGCAGCAGGAAGGGGCGGCGCTCCATCAGGCAGGCCAGGACCAGGGCGATCGCGGCGGGTGACTTGACGGCGAGCAGGCCCACCGGTTCGCCCGGGGCGAGGTCCAGCGCGGCCAGGCGGGCGCGTTCGGCGTGGGCGAGGGCGGCGAGTTCGCCGTAGCTGACGCTCTGGTCGTGCCACAGCAGGGCGGGCGCGTGGGGCCGGGTGCGGGCGTGCGCGGTGAACGCGTCGGGCAGCGTCAGCGGCGCCACGGCGGACGCGGCGGTGTCATCGGCCAGGGCGGGCGCGGCGGGCGCGGCGGTCTCGGCGGCCGGGGTGGTCCCGGCGGCCGGGGTGGTCCCGGCGGCCGGGGTGGTCCCGGCGGCCGGGGTGGTCCCGGCGGCCGGGGTGGTCCCGGCGGCCGGGGTGGTCTCGGCGGGTGTGGCGGTCATGGCGGGTGTGGCGGTCATGGCGCTCACTCCCCCGCCGGTGCGATGCGCGCCCAGCCGGCCTTGACGGCGGTGCCCGCGTCGGTGGCGAGGGTGAAGCGCACCACCGTGGCCCGGTCGTAGGGCTGCAGGGTCAGGCGCAGCGGGGTGTGGGGGTGGGTGGGGGCGGCGAAGCGGGCGCCGAGGGCGGTCAGGCGGGCGGGGTCGCCGTCGGCGTGGCGGTCGGTGATCTCCTCGGCGGCCAGGGCGAGGAGGTGCATGCCGTGGGCGATGGCGGCGGGGAAGCCGGCGGCCCGGGCGGCGGTGTCGTCGAGGTGGATGGGGTTGAGGTCGCCGGAGGCGTGGGCGTAGGCGGCGGTGTCGGCGGTGGTGAGGGTGTGGGTGAGGGTCAGGGGCGGGGCGTCGGGGGTGGTGCCGGGGTGGGTGGGCGCCGGGAGGGTGCCGTGGGGGTCGGTGCCGGTGGCGCCCAGGAGCAGGGCGGCGGTGGCGAGGTCGGCGACGGGGGCGCCGGTGGCGGCGTCGGTGAGGCGGGTGGTCAGGGCCAGGCGGGTGCCGCGGGCCTCGCGGCGCACGGCGGTCACCTCGACGTGGACGTCGAGGTCGCCGGCGGTCAGGGGGGTGTGGGTGTGGATCTCCTGGGCGAGGTGGACCACGCCGGTGAATCCCGCGTCGCCGGCGGTCAGGGCGGTGACGGTGTGCCGGGCCAGGGCGTGGGCGGCGACGAAGGGGTGGGCGGGGGCGGCGCCGGGGCGGGCGGGCGGGCCCAGGCCGGTGCGGGCGGCGGCGCGGTAGGCGGCCAGGTCCTGCTCGGTGACGGTCAGCCGGATGCGGTGCGCCGGCCCGGCAGGCGCGGGCGTTGCGGCCGTCGTGCCCGTGGGCGCGGGCGTCGCGGGCGTCGCGGGGGCGGGTGTGGTCGTGGGTGTGGTCGTGGGTGTGGTCATAGCGGGGTCACCACCAGGGTCGAGTTGTGGCCGCCGAAGCCGAAGGAGTTGGACAATGCCGCGCCGTTGCGCACCGGGCGGGCGGCGGTGTGCACGACGTCGAGGTCCAGGCCCTCCTCGGTCTTCTCGTGGTTGGCGGTGGGAGGTACGTGCCGGGTGTTCATGGCCTGGACGGCGGCGATCAGCTCGACGGCGCCGGCGGCGCCGATCAGGTGGCCCACGGCGCCCTTGGTGGAGGTGACCGGCACGCCGTGGGGCCCGAACACGGCGCGCAGGGCGGCGGCTTCGGCGCGGTCGTTGTGCACGGTGGAGGTGCCGTGGGCGTTGACGTGGGCGATGTCGGCGGCCGTGAGGGCGGCGTCGGCCAGGGCCGCCCGCATCGCGGCCACCGCGCCGGCGCCGTCGGGACGCGGGTTGGACAGGTGGTAGGCGTCCGAGCTGGAGCCGTACCCGGCGAGCAGGGCGTAGGGGCGGGCGCCGCGGGCGCGGGCGTCGTGCAGGCGCTCCAGGACGAGGAAGCCGGCGCCCTCGCCCATCACGAAGCCGTCGCGTTCGGTGTCGAAGGGCCGTGAGGCGCGGGCGGGGTCGTCGTTGCGCTGGGAGTGCGCGCCGAGGTTGCCGAACGCCGCGAGGGTGACCGGGGTCAGCGTCGCCTCGCAGCCGCCGGCGACGACCACGTCCGCGCGTCCGCTCTCCAGCAGCAGCGCGCCGTGGCCGATCGCGTCCGCGCTGGAGGCGCAGGTCGTCGCGATGGTCAGCGCCGGCCCGCTCCATCCCAGGCGCATGGCGATCTGCGCGGCGGCCGCGTTGGGCATCGTCACCAGCGGCATCAGCGGGGACACCCGCAGCGGCCCGTGCCCGGCGTACAGGGCCGACTCGCGGTCGCTGGTGGTGCGCCCGCCCACCGCGTTGCCGACCACGATCGCGCTGCGCCCGGGTTCCGGCTCGGGACGGCCGGCGTCCCGGTGGGCGGCCAGCGCCGCGAGGGTGCCGTAGAGGGCGAACGGGTCCAGGCGGCGGGCGTCCTTGGCGGGCACCGGCCCGTCCTGGGGCAGGGCGCTCACCCGGCAGCCCAGGCGCACCCGGTGACGGGCCAGTGCCGGGTCGCTCAGGGCGGTGGCGGTGGAGCGC
The DNA here is from genome assembly GCF_055664045.1 of Kitasatospora sp. NPDC023385. Lineage (NCBI taxonomy): Bacteria > Bacillati > Actinomycetota > Actinomycetes > Kitasatosporales > Streptomycetaceae > Kitasatospora > Kitasatospora sp. NPDC023385. The sequence goes on from NZ_JBVOOL010000038.1 coordinate 35,531, forward strand.
CCGGAGACGACGGTGCGCCAGAACTCCTCCACGGTGTGGCCGGCGGGACTGACCACGCCGAGGCCGGTGACGGCGATCGGCGGGCGGGTACGGGGGGCCATGGCGTCCTCTCCTCTCTGGGGGCGGGCGTACAGGGGCAGGGCGTACAGGCGGGCGCGGGCGCGGGCCGGGCGTGCGGGGCGTACGGCGGGCGGGCGTACGGGGCGTACGGGGCGTACGGCCGCCGGGCGTGCGGGGCGTACGGCGGGCGGGTGGTGCGGTTGCGGGCCGTGCGCGGCGGGGGGTGGGTCAGATCAGGCCGGTCTGGGCGGCGGCGGTCAGGAACGCCTCGGCCGCGAAGTCGATGTCGGCGGCGGTGTGGCGGGCGGTGACCGCGATGCGCAGGCGGGCCAGGTCGTTGGGCACGGCGGGGGTGACGACGGGCAGGCCGATGACGCCGGCCTTGCGGCAGGCGGTGGCGTAGTCGTAGGCGGCGTCGTCGCTGCCGGCGATGACGGGCAGCACGGCGGTGCTGGAGTCCATGGTGGAGATGCCGGCGGCGTTCAGGCGCGTGCGCAGGCGGGCGGCCTGGGTCTGGATGTGGGTGACGCGCTCGGGTTCGCGGCGCAGGATCCGCAGGGACTCCAGCGCGGCGCCGGTCTGGGCGGGGCCCAGGGCGGCGGAGAAGAGGAACGGGCGGGCGGCGTAGCGCAGGTGGCCGATGAGGTCGTGGCTGCCGGCGACCCAGCCGCCCATGGAGGGGACGGCCTTGGAGAGGGTGCCGAGTTTGACGTCGACGCGCACCCGGTGGCCGAAGTGCTCCTCGATGCCGCCGCCGGCGGCGCCGATGACGCCCAGCGCGTGGGCCTCGTCGACCATCAGCAGGGCGTCGTAGCGGTCGCAGACCTCGCGCAGCTCGGGCAGCGGGGCGATGTCGCCGTCCATGGAGTAGACGCTGTCGACGATCACCAGGCGCACCCCGGTGGGGGAGGCGGCCTTGAGGCGGCGTTCCAGGTGCTCGACGTCGTTGTGGCGAAAGCGGGTGACGGTGGCGCCCGACAGGCGGCAGCCGTCGACGATGGAGGCGTGGTCGTACTTGTCGATCAGGACGGTGTCGCCCTGGCCGACCAGGGCGCCGACGGTGCCGACGTTGGCGGCGTAGCCGGATCCGAAGACCAGGGCGCGCTCGCGGCCGGCGAACCGGGCGATCTCGGCCTCCAGTTCCTCGTGCAGCGGGATGGTGCCGGCCAGGGCGCGCACGCCGTGGTTGCCGGTGCCGTAGACGTCGACGGCGGCCTTCGCGGCGGCCACCACGCGCTCGTCGCCGGCCAGGCCCAGGTAGCTGTAGCCGGACATCATGAGCAGGCGCTCGCCGTCCAGGTCGCAGTAGGCGCTGTCGCGTTCCATCGTGTAGGCGACGAAGCTGTTGCGCCGGGAGGGGTCGGACTCCAGCGCGGCCACCCGGGCATTCGTTGCGGCGAGCTTCGGCTCCAGGCGGTCCCATGCTCCGGTGGCGTTCACGGGCGTTTCTCCTTCACGGCTTCACGGCTTCACGGACTTCACGGTGGTCACGGACTTCACGGTGTTCACGGGGTGCGCTGTCTTCACGGGGTGCGCTGTCTTCACGGGGTGCGCGGTGCTCACGGGGTGCGCGGTCTTCACGGTGCTGACGGTGCTCGCGGTACTGACGGTGCTCGCGGGTTTCTCGGTGTGCGCTGTTTCTCGGTGTGCGCTGTTTCGTGGTGTTCGCGGGCGGTCGGCGTCGCGCTGCGGGCCGCCGCCCTTTTCCGCGTCCCCGGTTCGTTTCCGGTTTCCGTCCGGTTCACTGTCGGGCGGATTCCGGTTTCTTTCCGTCGGGAGCGGTGCGGGAGGTGGCGCGGGCGGCTTCGGGCGGGTTTTCTCGAAGCGTTCACGCGGGGTGCTCAAGGATGGCTACATTTCTACGCCAGGATGCGCAAGGCGTCCGCAATAGCCGCTTTACCGGCCTGCGGTAACGCTCTGACGTGCGGAAACACTGCGTCCACGACGCATCGACCGGCCGGCGGGTATGTTTTCGCGGCCGGTGTTGACACCGCGCCTCGCGGCGAATGTATGGTCGAAAACCGCTGAAACCCGAACGGCTGGTCGGCGGTGAATCGTTCCGGTCCAGGTTTTTCATGCTTTCCCATGCCGACGGCCCGGCACGGGCCGTCACTTCCGCTTTGGCTCAAGGGGGTTGGAGCTACGTTGAACGGCTTCAGGGAAGACAGTCCGTCCGAAAGATCGGGGGCGCGGCGATGCTGATCCGCCTCACCGGTCTGGTGGCGATCGAGCACGAGGACGGTGCCCCGCAGCACCTGTCCAGCGCCCAGGCGCAGGTGGCGTTCGCGCGCCTGGTGCTGGAGCGTTCCGGCGGCACCAGCCGCGACCAGCTGGCCGACACCATCTGGCCCGACGGCCTGCCCGACACGTGGGCCTCGGCGCTGCGCAGCGTGGTGAGCCGGGTGCGGGCCTTCGTCACCGACCCGGGGCAGGGCCCCGGTGCCACGCCGCTGATCGCCCAGGGCGGGCGCTACGTGCTGCGCCTGCCCGCGGACGCGGCGGTGGACCTGGAGGCCGCGGCCTCGGCCGTGGGCGAGGCCGGCGAGGCGCTGGCGGCGGGCAGCCACGCGGTGGCCCAGCAGTTGGCCGCCGGGGCGCTGGCGAACCTGCGCGGCTCGTTCCTGCCCGACCACGAGGGCGAGTGGGCGCAGGGGGTGCGCGAGCACGTGGACGAACTGCGCATCAGCGCGCTGGAGACCGCGAGCCTGGCGGCCTCCGTCCTCGGGGAGGAGCACCACGCGCTGCGCTGGGCGGAGGAGGCGGTGCGCCGCGCGCCGTTCCGGGAGAGCGCCTACCGCTGCCGCATGGAGGCGCTGGCGGCCTGCGGCAACCGGGCCGAGGCGCTGCGCTGCTACCAGCAGTTGCGCCGGGTGCTGGCCGAGGAGCTGGGCATCGATCCGGCCGCCGAGACCCAGGAGCTCTACCTCGCGCTGCTGCGCAGCCCCGCTCCCGTGCCGCCCGCGCCGGCGGCGGTGCGGGCGGTGGACCCGGTACTGATGGGCATCTTCGAGCCGCTGGCCCTCACCCGCCTGCCGCGCCCGGCGCCCAACCCGGTACGCGCCGCCTGAACGGCCCCGCGGCGGGCGGCAGTTGGGCGGCCCTGCGGCGGGCGGCCGCCGAACGGCCCTGCGGCGGGCGGCGGTTGGGCGGCTGTGCGGCGCGCGGCCCCGCGGCGGGCGGCGGCTGCCGGCTGCCGCCCGCCGTGCCCGCCGCGTGCGGCGCCGTGCGGCGCCCGGGCGCGGGTGCGCGCCCCGCCCGGGCCCGGGTGCGCGCCCCGCGAGTGCGCCCCTGCCCCGGCGGGCGTGTTGCGCAGGTGTTGCGGTGGGCGTGGCAGGCGGGCCGGGCGTAGTAGCGTCGGGGCGTGAAGTCGCGCGCACGGCGCGGTTCTTGACCACGGGACGGACGGGGGTCGAGCGGTGGGAAGGGGTGGTGGGTGTGGGACGGGCACGCGTGGCGGCGCGGGTGATCGAGCACCCTGGTGTGGAGGACGTGAGCGTCCAGCAGGTACTGGACGCGCTCGCTGATCCGGCCCGCAGGTCGGTGGTACGCACACTCGCGCACTCGGGGTCCGACCTCAGCTGCGGTTCCTTCGAGCTTCCGGTCGGCCGCTCCACCTCCAGCCACCACTTCAGCGTGCTGCGCGAGGCGGGACTGCTGCGCCAGTACTACGTGGGCACCACCAAGATGAACGCGCTGCGCAGCGAGGAACTGGAGGACCGCTTCCCGGGGCTGCTGGCGGCGGTGGTGGCCGCCGCGGACGCCGAGGCCCGCCGAGACGGCGTGACGGCGTGACGAACCGGCAGCCGGCCACGGCACGTAGGTAGACGCCCGCAGCCCACCCGGGCCCGGGCCCGGGTGGGCTGCCCTGCGGCGCGGCCCGTGCGGCGGTCCGCGGGCGCCCCGGCGCCGGGGCGCCCGCGGGCCGGGCGTAGGCTGTCCGCCCGTGATCGGGAACGACGGCGGCCGCCCGGACGGCGCCGACACGGACGGCAGCGGGGACGACGGCGGCGGGGGCGGCGGCGGGGGTCGGGGCTGGGCCGCGACCGTGCGGTGGGTCCAGGACGCGCTCGCGCCCGGCGAGCGGATCGCGAAGGTGACCGCCCTGCAGGGCGGGTGGACCTCGCGGATGCGCCGCCTGGACGTGGAACGCCCCGGCGGCGCCGACCCGTACGCGCTGGTGCTGCGCTCCTTCGTCAAGCCGTTCTACCGCCGCCACGCCCCGGCCCTGCTGGCCCGCGAGGCCGGCGTGCTGCGCCTGCTGGAGGACGGTGGCGTGCCGGCCGCGCGGCTGCGCGCGGTGGACGCGCACGGCGCCCGCTGCGACCACCCGTCGCTGGTGATGACCCATCTGCCGGGCCGGGTACGGGTGGCCGAGGACCAGGACGTCGCGCGGCGCGCGGACCTGCTGGCCGCCCAACTGGCCGCCGTCCACGCCGTCCAGGTCACCGTGGACCGGCGCCCGCGCGTCTGGCAGGCGTGGACCGGGCCCGAGCGCGTCCAGGTCCCGGCCGGCACGGCGCGCCCCGGACTGTGGGCGCGGGCGGTGGAGGGGATCCGCCGCGAGGCGCCCCGCTACCGCCCGTGCTTCCTGCACCGCGACTTCCACCCCGGCAACGTGCTGTTCACCGGTGCGGGCGCCACCCTGGCGGTCAGCGGCGTCGTCGACTGGGTGGAGACCTCCTGGGGCCCGGCCGACCTCGACGTCGCCCACTGCTCCACCACCCTGGCCCTGCTGCACGGCCCCGCCGCCGGCCTGGCCTTCGCCGACCGCTACCGCACCGCGGGCGCCCCCCTCGCCGACGACGGCGACCACCTGTACTGGCGCCTGCTGGACGCCCTCGCCTTCGCCCCCGACGCGCACAAGGTCGCCGGCCCCTGGCGCGACCTGGGCCGCACCGACCTCACCCCCGCCGTCCTGACCACCCGCCTGGAGGACTACCTGCACGCCCTCCTCGACCACCACACCTGACCACCCGGCCACCAGCGCGCCGCACCCGGGCAGGGCATGGGCCACACGGCGAGGGCACTCTCCCCAGGCCGTCACACCGCAGGACCGGCCGTCCGGACCGCGAGAAGCTCGGCGCGACGCCCGCCTCGGATTTCCCGGCCGGGCGCCTCGCGCAGGCGGGCGGCGAGGACGACCCGGACTCCGGCGCCGAAACCGGTGACCGTGATAGCGCCGGCGCCGGGAACCGTCCCGCACCGCGCCGAACCGGCCGCGCAGCGGACCGGACACAGCACCGAGCCGCAGCGGGAGCGTCCGGACACGGCCGCACGGCACCCGCCCCCTGCCGGCCCCAACACTCCCACCGGGCACCGACCTTGGCGCGGTCCTCCGCCGTCCCGCTCCGCACCAGGAGGCGCGGACCACCACCTCGGCGAGCGGGCCGCTTCCACCGGTAGCTCGCCGTACGGGCGAAGCCGTACGCGCAGCCGGCGGGGCCCACCGCCGGTGCTGCCGCGTGCGCAGCCCCGGCACGGGGGCGGCGGTGTGCCGGTGCGGGCGGGCGGGGGTGTCAGCGGTGGCCGAGCACGTTGACCACCCGTCCGCTGGGGTCGCGGACGAAGAACCGCCGTACGCCCCACTCCTCGTCCTGCAGGGGGTGGAGGATCTGCGCGCCGCTGTCGCGCATGACCGTGTAGGCCGCGTCCACGTCGTCCACCTCGATGCTCAGGTCGGGGTCGACCGGCGCGGTCCTGTCGCCGGTCATCACGCTGATCTGCGCCGCCGGGCTGGACGGGGAGGCGAGCGTCACGATCCAGCCGTGGTCCATGACCTCCTCCAGGCCCAGCAGGCCGTAGAACTCCCGGCTCTCCCCCACGGCCTGCGAGCGGATGTTGGGCACGACACGGCGAACGGCCATCGATGACTCCCCACGGGAACGAACCTGTCCTGGCGTCCCCAGGGGTACTACGCCACGTCCGCCGCCGCACGCCCTTTCGGTGACGCGCCCTCGAAACGCCGGACACTCCAGGCGGTCCGGACACTCCAGGCGGTCCGGGCGCGCAGGGCGGGGCGGGCGCGCAGGGCGGGGCTGCCGGCCCCCTGCGACACGCCGGGTTCACTCGCACGAGTGATTGTTGCTCTGAGCGCATCAGTGGACACTCAGCGTATCCGGGTGGCTCGTGGGAGCTGTCCCGGCGCGAGGGGAGCCGTCATGGCCGCAGCCGAGTCTTCCACCTCCCAGGCCCCGCACATCGCGGGCAGTTCACAGCTCCCCGGTACGGACCGGCCCCTCGCGGTGACCGGCGGCAACGTCGGCGCGGTGTGGCGGGGGTGGTGGACGTGGACCCCGGGCAACGGCACGTTCAACCTGCAGATCCCCTGGAACGTCATCGGGGCCGACTCGACGGTCGTCGTCACCGCCGGCGAGATCGACGGCAACGGGCACCGGCTCGTCGGCGCCGCGCCCTTCCAGGTGTCGAGCATCGCCCCCGGCAACGGCGTGGTGACGTTCAAGATCAGCATCGGCTGGAACAGCCCGCTGCCGATGCGCACCGACGTCGTGGTCCTCAACTGAGCACCGGCCCCCGTCCCGTGACGGGGGCACTCCCCCACCGGGCCCCGCCCGGCACACCCGGGCCGAGGAGGGGCCGCCCGCCCTCATCGCCACGCGGACGGCCCGAAGCCCGGACGCACCGCCTCGCCGGGGCGGTGCGTCCGGGCTTCGGGCGTGGCGCCGCGCGGGGAGGGCGGTTGCCACGGGTCGCACCGCGTGGGCGGGCGGGCGTCGGGTTCGGCGGCGAGGACGACCGGGGCGCCGGTGACGTCGGTGGGGGCGGGGGCGGCCCGCGCCGCGCCGGTCCGGCCGTGCAGGGGATCGGAGGGAGCATCGAGCCGTACCGGGGGGCGTCCGGGCAGGGCTGCACGGCGCCCATCCGGTGGTGGCCCCAGCGCTCGTACCGGGCGCGGACGATGGGGTGGGTCTCCTCCACGAGGAGGCGGGAGCGCTCCTCGACGCGGTGGGAGCGCAGTTCCGCGCCGGGGGTGAGGGCGATGCCGCTTCCCCGCCACGGGGCGCGGACCATCACCTCACACAGGGCGAAGGCCCGGGTGCCGGTCTCCACGAGGTCGTCGGCCGGCGCCTCAGTGAGCAGACCGTTCCACCGGCAGCCGGCGGTGCGGGCGAAGCCGTACCCGCAGCCGACGGGCTCTCCGTCGACCTCGCCCAGCGCGCAGCCCCGGCGCGGGGCGGCGGCGTGTGCGTGCAGGCGCGCGGTGAACCGGTCGACGGAGAAGCACGGGTCGGTGGCGGCCTGCGTCTCGTAGACCTCGGCGTACACGTCGATCGGTTGCTGTTCGACGCGGGCGAAGTCCGCGTGGGTGCAGGAGGCGACGGTGAGCGTGGGCGGCGTCCACAGGCGGGTCCGCTCCTGTCAGCCGGCGGTCATCTCGTCCTGGCGTTCTCCGAAGGCCTCGCTCTGCGGAAGGCCTGCTCCGGCCACGGTGGTGCGAAGCCTCCAGACAGGCGGCCCAGCGAGGGCAGGTGACGTCGTCGAGGTCCAGGGCCCGGGTCGGCGGCAGCTGCTGTGGCCTGCTCGGGGCGGCCGGCCGCCAGGTGGCAGTCGGCCGAAGGCGTCGCGGGTGGCTTCACCGGAGGCCGCCCCGCCCGGCGCGAGGCGGCCGTACAGCAGAACACGGCGACGGTAGCCGCGGCCTTGCGGGTGGCTTCCAGGGCGGCGCGGGCGATGGCGACGGCCTCCATGGCACGGCCGGGCTCCCGGAACCGGCGGGGACCTGGAGGACCGGAAGCGGGCCGCCTGGAACAGAGGCCGCCGACCAGGAGGACGGCCCTCGGTCCCGCGTCGAAGGCACAGGCGGCGCGGACTGGCGCGGATTGGCGCAGGTGGCGCGGATTGGCGCGGATTGGCGCGGATTGGCGCGGATTGGCGCGGGCTGGTCGCCACGGTCGAAGGAGAACCCTCCGGCGCAGGCGTCGAGTTCGCCGGGGCTCCACCTGGTGCGTGCGGCGTCGCCCATCCCCATCCGTCCGGTGGCCGGGAGCGGGGGACGGCGGGGAACGGCGGGCAGCTGCCGCGAACCCGGGCGGGCGGGCGGGCGTCCCGATGGCGCGGCCCGGTCCGCCGCCGCACCCCGCGCGCCGTCGGGACGCGTGCCCGCCGGGCGCCCCGCGCCGGCCCCGCGCAGGCCCGGTGCGGGCCCGGTGCGGGGCCGGCGGTGTCCGGTCGGTGGTCACCCGGCGGGCCGTTGCGGGGCGGGCAGTAGGATCGGCGGCGTTGCACACCCGTATACCGCTGGTAGGAGGCTTTTCATGGCTCAGGTCACGCTGAAGGGGAACCCGGTCGAGGTCGGCGGCGCGCTGCCCGCGGCCGGCAGCCAGGCGCCGGCGTTCACACTGGTCGGCGCGGGGCTGGCGGACACCTCGCTGAAGGACTTCGCGGGCGCACGCAAGGTCCTCAACATCTTCCCCAGCATCGACACCCCCACCTGCGCGACGTCGGTACGCACCTTCAACGCCCAGGTCGGCGCGCTGGAGAACACCGTGGTGCTGTGCATCTCCGCGGACCTGCCGTTCGCGCAGGCCCGCTTCTGCGGCGCCGAAGGCCTGGAGAACGTCAAGACCCTCTCCACCGTGCGCGGACGCGACTTCCACGACGCCTACGGCGTGGCCATCAACTCCGGCCCGCTGGCCGGCCTGACCGCGCGTGCCGTCGTCGTCCTGGACGAGAACGACACCGTCCTGCACACCGAACTCGTCGCGGAGATCGCCGACGAGCCGAACTACGAGGCCGCGCTCGCCGCCCTCAACTAGCCCACCCCGCACACCCCTTGCGCGCCCGTTGCGCCCAACGGGCGTCAACGCCGGCCCGCCCCCGGTCTGCCGTCCCGCCCCGGCAGGACGGCACCAGGGGCGGGCCGCCGCCGTTTCCAGGCGCTTCGGACCCCATCCAGGCCGCCTCGGGCTTCGCCTCGGGCCGCCTCGAGCTGCCATTCGGGGCGCTTTCCGCTTCCCGGGGGGCTTGCCCAGCCGGGACGACACCCCCCGCCCTATGCCCGTCATCCCGCGCCAAGTCCGCGACAAGGACCTGCCGCTGCCGCCGTGTCGCGCTGTCGCGCTGTGGCGGTGTGGCGCTGTGGCGGTGTCGCGGGAGTAGCCGAGCGGTCGTGAGGTGCGGCGCTCGGCCCCTGTGCCCGACCCCCACCGCCCTGGGCAGTGCGCCTGCGGGCGGCGCCGGGCCACCGTCCGCGGCGCACCCGGACGTCACGGCGTATCCCCGCCACCGGGGCGCCGCCGCCACCCAGGCGAAGCCCAGGCGCCCCGGGACCGGGGCGTGCCCGGCGCCGCCCCCGGGCCCACCGCGGGCTCACCGCAGATCCCGCAGGGCATCCGCCCACACCCCGACAGGCCCGCACCCCGCCCCCGGGCGGTGCGGGGTGCGGCGCCGCCCCCGGCCCCGCGGGCGGTGGCCCGGGGACAGGGGGCGGTGGCCCGGGCCCCGGGGGCCGGGGCCGGGGGTCAGGTGATGGAGGCGCCGGAGTCGATGCTGACGACCTGGCCGGTCATGCAGTCCTGGTCGAGGAACAGGGTGATCGAGCGGGCGACCTCGCCCGGGGTGACGAACCGCGGGACGGGGACCTTCTCGCGCATGCCGGCCACCACGTGCTCGGGCAGGGTGTCGGTCATCCCGGTGATCATGAAGCCGGGTGAGAGGGCGTTGACGGTCACCCCCCGCCGCCCGCATTCGGCCGCCAGGGTACGCGTCAACCCGATCAGACCGGCCTTGGACGCCGCGTAGGCGGTCTGCCCGGCGGTGGCGATCAACGCCGACGGCGACACGATGTTGACGACCCGCCCCCACCGCGCCCGCAGCATCGCCGGCACACACGCCCGCGCGGTGTGGAAGGAACCGACCAGGTTCGTGTCGATCACCCGGCGCCACTCCGCCGGGATCTGCATCGCCATCAGCGCGTCCTTGCGGATCGCCCCGTTGTTGACCAGCACGTCCACCGGGCCCAGCGCCGCACGCACCTGCTCGTACATCGCGCTCACCGCCTCCCAGTCCGCCACGTCCCCGGTGACCAGCACATGCTCGTTGGCCAACCGGTCGGCGACCTCCTGCGCCCCGGCCCGCGAACTGTTGTAGTGCACCGCGACCCGGCACCCCGCCGCGTCCAGGGCCAACGCCAGCTCCCGGCCCAGCCCGCCCGAAGCCCCGGTGACCAACGCCACCGGCGCCGGCGGACGCACCCCGAACGCCTCCCTGCCGCTCACCGCGCCCCTCCCCACTCCATCAGCACCGAACCCCACGTCATCCCCGCACCGAACCCGGCCAACAGCACCGTGTCCCCGTCCTTGATCCGCCCCGCGTCCAACGCCTCCGACAACGCGATCGGAATCGACCCCGACGCCGTGTTGCCGTAACGCTCCAGGTTCGTCACCAGCCGGTCCGCGGGAATCCCCGTATGCGACAACACCGAGTTGATGATGCGGATGTTCGCCTGATGCGGCACCACATGGTCCACGTCCACCGCGCTGACCTTCGCCTGCTCCAGCGTCTCGCGGATCGTACGCACCGTGTACCGCACCGCGTTCAGGTAGATCTCGTTGCCGTTGATCTGCGCGTAGTGCAGCCCCTGCGCCACCGTCTGCGCACTGGTGGGCATCCGCGAACCACCCGCCAACACCTTCAGACCTTCTTTCACGAGCCGTCCGCACCCAGGTTCCACGCCCGGATCCGCTCCACCGCGCCCGGCTGCAACACCACCGCCCCCGCCCCGTCACCCACCAGGATCGAC
>NZ_JBVOOL010000038.1:46447-52016 GCF_055664045.1 Kitasatospora sp. NPDC023385
TCACGAGCCGTCCGCACCCAGGTTCCACGCCCGGATCCGCTCCACCGCGCCCGGCTGCAACACCACCGCCCCCGCCCCGTCACCCACCAGGATCGACAGGTCCCGGTCCGCCGGATTCGCCGTCAACGTGTGCGTGTCCGACCCGATCACCAGAATCGGCCGCGGATCCATCCGCATCAGACCCGCCGCCGTCACCAGCGCATACACGAACCCCGCACACTCCGAGTTCACATCGTGCGCACTGCCCGCGATCCCCAGCGCCTCATGGACGAACGCCGACGTCGCCGGCGACGGCTGCTCCGGCGTCGCCGTCGCCACGATCAGATGCGCGATATCCGCACCCGACAACCCCGCACGCTCCAGCGCCCGCCGCCCGGCCTCCACGGCCATCGACGCCGTACTCTGCCCCGGCCCCACCGCCCGGCGCTCACGGATCCCGCACCGCGACACGATCCAGTGCTCGTCCACCCCGAAACGCCGCGCCAGCTCCGCACTGGTCACCACCCGCTCGGGCACCGACAACCCCCAGCCGGTGACATCGAAACCACCCACCGCCCGACCCCCTTCCCCGCCCGCCCCCGGCCCTCAGTTGCCCTCGGCCGCGACGAGCGCCAGGATCCGCCCGTGCACCACCCGCAACGTCGTCGTGTCATCGATGTCCGCGAACAGCGACTCGTCCGCCGGAATGTGCGGGTACTGGTTCTGGAACCCGTACAACCACTCCATCAGATCCAACGAATCCACATCCGCGATGTGCTGCAACGCCGCGTCCGCGTCGATCTCGACCGCACCGGACACCGCCTGCAGCTGCTGCGCCAGGTCCTCGATGCTGGGAATCTGCGACATCAGTGATCGTTCCTCTCCTCGCCCACCCGCCACACGACGGTGGACGCCTGTCGAAAACACCGAATGGAAAACACCCAGGGCCACCCCCCGAAACTTCGCCGACACCCGCCCCGCCCCCACCCCGGCACCCACGGTTCCGCCACCCCGCCCCGCCCCCGCCCCCCTTCCCGGCGCACCGCCACACCCCGCAACCAGGGCACCACGGACACCGACAACAGGAACAGCAACAGCAACAGCAGCGACGACGACCACCGCGACACACACAAGGAAAAGAAACCGGACACCGCCGACGAAACCACCGAACGGACAGACCCGGACAAGCACCAGCCCCCCACCGAAGAAGGAGACCACCCGGCCACGAAGACCACGTGCCTTGTCGAAACCGCATGAAACCCGCCCCCACGCAACCACCCCGCAACCCCCCACCCCCACACCCCCTTGCGCACCGCTTGCGAGACACACGCTTACCTGACCCCCGACACCCCACACCCGCCCGCACACCACCAGGCACCCGACCCACCCACCCACCGGCCGACCGGGCACCACCAGGCACCACCGGCCGACCACCGGGCACCGGCCACCGGCCACCGGCCACCGGGCCGCAACGGTCCGACCGGCCACCCAGCCCCGCAACACCCCGACCAGAACGCGCCGGCCGGGACACGCCGGCCGGAACGAGGGACCGGGGACAGCCAGACCCAGAACCCGCCCCACCCGGACCGCACCCAGCGGCCCGACGCACCAGCGCAACGGACCCAACCAGGTCCCACAGCACGGCAGTTCACGCAGACAAGTACCGACCACCCACCCCCGGCCCAAACCGGACAGGGGCAACGAGGCCGGCCGCACAGCCGCACCACCCGCCTCACGCCCGGACCACACCCACCGGCCCGACGCATGACAGGGGGGCCAGCGACAGCCTGTCGACCAGGCACGGCAGTTCGCACGGGTACACGCCGACCGACCCACCCCGGGGCCCATCCGGCCGAGGGGCAAAGGGGCCGGCCGCACGGCCCGTACCACCCGTCCCGCCCGGACCGCACCCAACGGCCCATCGCACCAGCGCAACGGACCCAACCGGGTTCCACTGCAGGGCAGTTCCCGCAGACAAGTGCCGACCACCAACCCCCGGCCCAAACCGGGCAGGGGGCAACGAGGCCGGCCGCACGGCCCGTACCACCCGTCGCACGCCCGGACCGCACCCAGCGGCCCATCGCACCAGCTCCCGCGGACCCAACCGGGTTCCACTGCAGGGAAGTTCCCGCAGACAAGTGCCGACCACCAACCCCCGGCCCAAACCGGGCAGGGGGCAACGGGGCCGGCCGCACAGCCGTACCACCCGTCCCGCCCGGACCGCATCCAGCGGCCCACCGCACCGCCCAGGCCGGCGGGCCCGACCCGGCGCCCCGGCCCAGCGGTTCACCCCGCTACCCGCGGACCGCCCACCCCGGGCCACGCCCGCCCGCACACTCCCGACCGATTCCCGTCACCACCACACCGAGGGGCCCATCCCATGACCACCGTCGAAGCCCGCTCCATCAACCCCGACGTCGAAGCCATCCGCCACCACTACGAGGTCCCCAACGAGCTCTACCGCCTCATCCTGGGCCCCACCATGATGTACTCCGGCGGCTACTGGGAGGACGGCGAGGACCTCGTCGCCGTCCTCGACGAAGCCCAGGAACGCAAACTCGACGCCTTCACCGACCTCGCCCGCGCCGCCGGCACCGCCAACGTCCTGGACATCGGCTGCGGCTGGGGCACCATGCTCAACCGCCTCACCACCGTCCACGGCGTCCAGCACGCCGTCGGCGTCACCCTCTCCCGCACCCAGGCCGACTTCGTCGACGCCCTCGCCAACCCCGCCATCGAAGCCCGCGTCGAAAGCTGGGAAGACCACCGCCTGCCCGAAGGCCAGGACCCCTACGACGCCGCGTTCTGCATCAACGCCCTCGAACACTTCGTCCTGTCCTCCCTCACCCCCAAAGAGCGCACCCAGCGCTACCGCGTCTTCTTCAAGCAGGTCCACTCCCTCCTCAAGCCCGGCGCCCGCTTCGTCCTGCACACCATGACCGTCGAGAACCCCCCACTGCGCCGCCAACTCCTCGACGACCTCAAGTTCCTCCAGCGCGAGGAGTTCGAAGGCTGCCACATCCCCCGCCTGCCCGAACTCTCCACCGGCCTCGACGGCCTCTTCGAGGTCACCGAGATCCGCAACGAACCCGAATCCTTCGCCCGCGCCTGCCGCGCCTGGCTCGACCTGCTCGCCGCCCGCCGCGACGAAGCCGTCGCCATGACCGACGAAACCACCGTCGCCCGCTTCGAACGCTACCTCGACATCTTCGCCTACACCCTCGAAGAACACATCTTCAACAACTTCCGCGTCACCCTCACCCGCCGCGCCTGACCCCCGACCCAAGGACACCACCCACACCCCGACCCGAGGACGCCATGACCACCACCCCCGCCCCCAACCGCACCACCACCAGCGCCACCACCACCGCCCCCGACGCCACCACCGCGAGCACCACCACCATCACCGGCACCGGCACGGATACGGGCACGGATACGGGCACGGATACGGGCACGGATACGGGCAGCGCCCCCACCGCCCCGGCGGCGGGGGCCACCCCCCACACCACCACCCCCACGCCCGCGCCCGCCGAAGCCGGCGCCGCCACCGGCGGCCCCGCCCTGCGCCACCTCAAAGTCGCCGTCATCGGCGCCGGCATCTCCGGCCTGGGCACCGCCATCGCCCTCCTACGCGCCGGAGAAGACGACTTCCTCGTCTTCGAACGCGCCCACGACCTCGGCGGCACCTGGCGCGACAACACCTACCCCGGCTGCGCCTGCGACGTCCAAGCCCACCTCTACTCCTTCTCCTTCGCCCGCAACCCCGACTGGAAATCCACCTTCGCCACCCAAGCCGAAGTCCACGCCTACCTCAAAACCTGCGCCACCCGCTACGGCGTCGACCCCCACCTGCGCTACGACCACGAACTCCTCGACGCCCGCTGGGACGACACCCACCACCACTGGAAACTGCGCACCACCCACGGCCACTACACCGCCCAGGTCCTCGTCACCGGCACCGGCTACCTCTCCGACCCCGCCATCCCCGACCTCCCCGGACTCGACACCTTCACCGGCACCGTCTTCCACTCCTCCCAATGGCGCCACGACCACGACCTCACCGGCCGCAACGTCGCCGTCATCGGCACCGGCGCCTCCGCCATCCAATTCGTCCCCAAAATCCAACCCCACCTCGCCCGCCTCGACCTCTACCAGCGCACACCCCCCTGGGTCGCCGCCAAACCCGACAAACCCAACACCCCCCGCCACACCTGGATGCTGCGCCACCTCCCCGGCTACCAACGCTTCCGCCGCACCTTCAACAAACACGGCCGCGAAATCGTCGCGTTCTTCATGTCCCGCCCCTCCCGCACCACCGGCATGAAGAACATGGCCGCCGGCCACCTCAACAAATCCGTCAAAGACCCCGCCCTACGCCAACGCCTCACCCCCGACTACACCGTCGGCTGCAAACGCCTCCTCTTCTCCAACACCTGGTACCCCGCCATCCAACAACCCAACGTCGACATCATCTCCGACACCATCACCGCCATCGGCCCCACCCACATCACCACCACCGACGGCACCCGACGCCCCACCGACACCATCATCCTCGCCACCGGCTTCACCGCCACCAACCGCCCCATCGCCCACCGCATCCACGGACGCCACGGCCACACCCTCGCCACCACCTGGAACACCACCGGCATGACCGCCCACCGCGGCACCACCATCCACGGCTTCCCCAACCTCTTCATGATCCTCGGCCCCAACACCACCCTCGGCCACTCCTCCCAAACCGTCATGATCGAAGCCCAGATCACCTACATCCTCCACGCCCTCAAAACCCTCCACACCCACCACCTCACCAGCATCGACGTCCACCAAGAAGCCCAGAACACCTACAACCACACCCTCCAACAACGCCTCAAAAACACCGTCTGGAACACCGGCGGCTGCCACAGCTGGTACACCGACAACCACGGCAACAACCCCTCCATCTGGCCCACCTACACCTGGCGCTTCCGCCACCAAACCCGCCACCTCGACCTCACCAACTACCAAACCGCCACCCACACCAACCACACCACCACCCCCTAACCACCAACCGGCACACCACCGGCCACCCCCGACCCACCCCAGCCCACCCCAGCCCGCCCCGCACCACCCCAGCCCGCCCCAGCCCGCCCCAGCCCGCCCCAGCCCGCCCGGCCCGCACCACCCCAACCCGCCCCGCCCAGATCCGCCGCCCGACCCACCCGGGCGACACCCCCACCACGACCAACAACAACAGCCGACACCACGCAAGCGCCAACACAAGCCCGACCACCGGCAGTACGCCAGCGAGCAGTTCGGGAACCGAACCCGAACCTCCCACGGACAACACGGCAGCAACGACCCGACAAGCGCGCCAACACACGAACACCGGCCCACCGACAACCCACCGGCCGAACACCACCGCAGCGACAACCCCCACCGCCAACACAAGCCCGACAACCGGCAGTACGGCAACGGGCAGCACGGAAGCCGAACCCGGACCGCCGACAGACCGACGGACAGCACGGAAGCGACCAGCGGACCACCGGCACGCGAGCGACACGGAAGCGACGACCCGCGAAGCGGGTACCGACCGCAGCACGCACCCGCCTGG
>NZ_JBVOOL010000039.1:0-47666 GCF_055664045.1 Kitasatospora sp. NPDC023385
CACAGCACACGACTACCGGGGCCGACCCTCCGCGGGCAGGCGAACGCTACTGCTTCACCCATCCGAGCGACATCACGGATTCAACTTCAGTAGCAGAGTGGGTGGCCGATTCGGAAGAAAGTGTCCGCAGCGTCTCGGAGAGCGATATTGCTCTCACCCATGGCTCGTCGGAAAGGGCCTCGATCTTGCTCTTGCTCATCGATGCGGTGATGATCTTGTGGCCCTCAATCGTTCCGGTGGCGCCAATCTGGCGCAGCACAACGATCTGCTCAGGCGAAGGAGCGTCAACAAGCTCAATGTAAACCGCGAATGGGTCGCCGTTGACATCGGCGGGAGATGTCAACGCTAGCCGCAGCCGGGCGCTGAGCTTCCTAAGATTCACTTCAGCCCCTCAGATGCGGGATAGATCCACAAGCCCATGCCCCCACTTAGGGTGGAACGCGCCCGGTGGATGAGCTGGCACAGAGCTAAGGCCACTAAGCTTACTGATGACTGCGGCTGGAGCAAGCCTTCGGTTCGCCTGCAGCATGAGGGCCACCGCTCCTGAGACAAAGGGGGTTGCCATGCTCGTTCCATACATGACGCAATGCTCAGCATCAATTACGCTGCGTGCACTGATCTGGGCATGACGCGAGCGACAAGAAGTCACCACCGCCCCAGGGGCTGTCACATCCGGCTTTCGAGCACCATCGCGACGCGGCCCCTCGCTACTGAAGTCACAGATGTCGTCGAGTGCGAACCGAGCCCGCATCCGTTCACCGTCGGCGTTAGTCCACTCTACCTTCGTCGTGTACGCGGCAACGGCAACAGCAGAGGCTGCGTCAGCCGGCTGGCAAACCGTCATTGATGAGTTTGCATCAGGTCCAGCGAATCGTGACCCGCGATCGTCTTCTACCCAAAGATCAATACGGCCATTTCGAATGGATCGCCCATGTAGGCGAATATTCCAAACGACTGGCGCGCCCATGAAATCGCAAGGCTTGACATTTTTGAAAATTAGCTCGATGCTGCGATCGCCATCCGCGCCCACAGCTCGACCAATTTCCACCTTCCCGTCGGGAAAGGACCAGCTACCGGCATAGCATTGGCCGTACTCGATTTCAGTAGAATCTCCAGAAGGAGATATCACCGAGACGCCTATGTCATCCTCTGCGGAGTACCATGCGGAAACATAAGTATCGCCTTTCACTGGCTGCAGGTAGACGTCTCTGACCTTTCCATTTGCGAGCGTTGGCCCAGCATGAATTACATCGAGACCTTCATTTCCCGCCGCGCAGCAGACAATTCGCCCTTCCTTGGTCAACTCGTTGACCCTCTGTGAGAAATGACCCGTGCCATCATGGGGCCCAAAGTGTGTACCGAGGCTTATATTAATGACGGCCGGCATCCCAACCTGGTCGGCATACTTGAAGATGTAGTCGATCCCATCTAGCACCATGTTGCCGGATTTCATCTCGGGCAACTTTACGATCGCAAGCCGCGCAGCGGGTGCGACGCCGAGATGGAGTCCGGCGCTAGCTGCAATTCCAGCCACGTGCGTCCCGTGCCCGTCAACATCCCTGCACTGGTAGATTTGGTGCCCGGTCAGCTCAGTTCCGTAGGTCGCCCCGGGGACACCATTTCCGGGGGTGCTCTGATCCCAGACCATGTCGATTCGACCATGGAAAGCCGGATGGCCAGCATCAATCCCGGAGTCGATGATTCCGATGACGACATTCGATCCATCGAGTTCGGGGTTATCGCCTCTATTTCTTAGAACATCCAGCCTAATCCTTCTGGCTGCATCATCTACTTTTGATTGAAGCAGGGGCGAGGAAGCGACATATCTGACACTTGGGCAGTCGGTAATGGCAGAGATTGCGCCGATTGGCGCTATTCCGGTACGGATGGACGGGCCGCTGCCACGGCGTAGAACTAATCCATAATTATCGCAGAGGTAGCCGAGGGACGCACCAGGCCTGCAATCCAGCGAAATGAGGATCAATGAATTCTCGATGGCTTCATCTATGTGTGTGAAGCCCAGAGCGTGGGATCGTCTACTTAGGGTTTCAATATCTCCATCGAGGTACTCCTGGTAGGCGAGCCTGAGGAGCGGAGCAAGCTTTTTATATTCCATGGCTCAGCCTCGAATGCTGCTAGTAAAGCGGTGTCACGTCCCATCGGTCAGGTTTCCGATCTATATGTCTTCTCCTTCCAGAGTAGCCATGTGATTGGTCATTGCCACCTGACCTCCACATCGCTGGGTGCTCCTCCTGAGGGGCTACTACCTCGGCGCTTTAAGGTCGTTGGCCTGTTGCGGCGATGGCGCGGCGGATCACCCGGGAAGGCGGGCCGTGGCATGAAGCCCGCGTCGGGTAGCTGCACCGTCCCAGGCAGGTGATGACCACCGCCGGGTCGATCCGGACAGGTCCGGCTCCGGCGGGTCACAGGCTGCGCAGCACCGCCACGACCTTGCCCAGGACGGTGGCGTTGTCGCCGGGGATGGGCTGGTAGGCGGCGTTGGCGGGCATCAGCCAGATCCGCCCGTCCGCACGCTTGAGGCGCTTGACGGTGGCCTCGCCGTCGATCATCGCCGCGACGATGTCACCGTTCTCGGCGACCGCTTGGCGGCGGACGGTCACGTAGTCGCCGTCGAGCAGGCCGGCGCCCACCATGGAGTCGCCGGTCACGGTGAGGGCGAAGAGCTCGCCTTCGCCGACGATGCGCCGGGGCAGCTCAAAGTGGTCCTCGGCGCTCTGATCAGCCAGTACCGGCTGGCCGGCGGCGATCCGGCCGAGCAACGGCACGCTCACCCCGGTGGCGGCGGGCGTGACGGTCCGCGCGGCGGCGGGCAGGCGGTAGGCGCGGGGCCGGTGGGGGTCCTGCTCGATGTGTCCGAGGTCCTGGAGGCGGCGGAGCTGGTGGCTGACGGAGCTGGTACTGGCCAGGCCGACGGCCGTGCCGATCTCCCGCATGGCCGGCGGGTAGCCGTGTTCCTCGCGGAACGACTCGAGGAAGCCCAGAACCGCTCGCTGGCGGTCGGTGAGACCGTCTCCACCGACGACTCGGCTGCGGCTGCGATCGGTGGCAGTGCTGGGGTCGGCCATGGCGCGCCTTTCGCGTGATCTTGGACGTGGACTGTAACCCGTGGCACCGACAGCGCGCAGCGGGTTTGAGGCGGTGACCTGCACAGTTGACCCTCCGGCCGGTTGGCGGCTCACCGGAAGTCGCGGGAGCGCGCACCGGGCGCGAGCGTCAGGGGAACCAGGCGGGTGGCAAGAAGGTTGGCCGCGCCGTCGCGGCGCTCGACCGTCCCGTAGACCAGCAGCCCCGCGCTCTGGAGTGCGGTCTTGCGGCTGCGTTCGAGGACATGGGGCTGGACGACGACGTTGATCAGGCCAGTCTCGTCCTCCAGGGACAGGAAGAGCACGCCGCCGGCCGTCGGCGGGCGCTGGCGGTGGGTCACCAGGCCGCCGACCGAGACGAGCTGGTTTCCGGCGGTCTTCTTGAACGCCGCGGCGGTTAGGGCGCCGCACCGGTCCAGGTGCGGGCGGGCGTGCTGGACGGGGTGGGCGGTGGCGGAGCTGCCGGTGGCCCACAGGTCGGCGATGGTCTCCTCGACGGCGGTCAGCGGTGCGAGGTCGGGCGCCGTCAGCGCGGGTGCGGTGCCGGGGAGCATGCCGGCGTTGGTGCGGGCGAGCAGGCCCGCGGACCACAGGGCCTGGCGCCGGTTCACCCCGAGGCTGCGGAACGCGCCAGCGGTTGCGAGCGCCTCCAGGACGGGCTCGGACAGTCCTGTGCGCCGGGCGAAGTCCTCCAGGTCCGCGTAGGGCTGGCCAGCCGCGACCGCTTCGGCCTGCTCGGCGCCCAGGCCGCGCACGGAGGCCAGACCGAGCCGGATCGCGACCTGAGCGCCGGAGGCCGCTGCGTCTGCGTCACCGGCCGGGGCCAGCGGTTCGAGGGTGGGCTCGGCGCGGCTGTGGTTGATGTCCACGGGCAGCACGGTGACGCCGCGGCGGCGGACGTCCTGGATCAGGGTGAGCGGGGAGTAGAAGCCCATCGGCTGGTTGGCCAGCAGGGCGCAGGTGAAGGCCGCCGGGTAGTGGTACTTGAGCCAGGCGCTCGCGTACACCAGCAGGGCGAACGACGCGGCGTGGCTCTCGGGGAAGCCGTAGCTGGAGAAGGCCTCGATCTTGCCGTAGACGTCCTCGGCGACCTCGGGCGGGATACCGCGCTCGGCCATCCCGGCAAGCAGCCGCTCCCGCAGCTCGGCGACCCGCTCGTGCGAGCGCTTGGAGCCCATCGCCTGCCGCAGCCGGTCGGCTTCGGCGGGTGTGAATCCCGCGCAGTCGATGGCGAGTTGCATCATCTGCTCCTGGAACAGCGGCACCCCCAGGGTCTTGGCGAGGGCGCGCTCCATCAGCGGGTGCGCGATCGTGGCCGGCTCCCGGCCGTTGCGGCGGGCGATGTAGGGATGCACGGAGCCGCCCTGGATCGGGCCGGGCCGGATCAGGGCGACCTGCACCACCAGGTCGTAGAACGTCCTGGGGCGTAGGCGTGGCAGTGCGCTGGCTTGCGCTCTCGACTCGACCTGGAACGTTCCTACGACGTCCGCACGGCAGAGCATGTCGTAGACGTCCGGGTCGTCGGGCGGGATGGTGGCGAGGTCGAGGCGGCGTCCGTGGTGCTCGGCGATCAGGTCGCAGGCGTCGTGCAGGGCGGAGAGCATGCCGAGGCCCAGCAGGTCGATCTTGACCAGGCCGGCGGCGGCCACGCTGTCCTTGTCCCACTGGAGCACGCTGCGCCCGGGCATCGTGGCCCACTCGGTCGGGCAGGTCTCGCTGATTGGGCGCCGGGTCAGCACCATGCCGCCCGAGTGGATGCCCAGGTGGCGCGGCAGGCCGAGCAGCTGGCCGGCGAGCTCGCGCACGTCCTCCGGCACCGGGCCGTCGGGCGGCGGCATCTCCCAGCCCACCTCCCGCGCGTACCGGTCCAGGTCGCCCACCGGGTGGCCGAGCGCCCGGCCCGCATCCCGTACGGCCAGTTTCGGGCGGTAGGTGATCACGTTCGCGACCTGCGCGGCATGGGCGCGGCCGTAGCGCTCGTAGACGTACTGGATCACCTCCTCGCGGCGGCGGCTCTCGATGTCCAGGTCGATGTCCGGAGGGCCATCCCGCTCCGGACTGAGGAAGCGCTCGAAGAGCAGGCCGAAGCGGATCGGGTCGACTGCGGTGATGCCCAGGGCGTAGCAGACCGCCGAGTTCGCGGCGGACCCGCGTCCTTGGCACCAGATCCCGATGGCTCTGGCGTGGTCGACGATGTCGTGGACGATCAGGAAGTAGCCGGCCATGTCGAGGTCCTCGATGACGCGGAGCTCGTAGTCGATCTGTTGGTGGGCGCGCCGGTTTTTTGTCCCGAACCGGTCGGCGGCTGCGCGGTGGGTCAGCTCGCGCAGCCAGCTGGCCTCGGTGTGGCCCTCGGGCGCGGGGAAGCCCGGCAGCTGGGGGCGGATGTCGCGGAAGTCGAAGGCGAGCTCGCGGCCGAGGTCGACGGTGGCTTGCTGGACGCCCGGCCACGGCGCGAGGCGGGCGGCCATCTCCGCCGGGGAGCGCAGGTACGCGGTGCCCGCCGCGGCCAGGTAGGGCTCGGCGTCCGCTAGCGATCGGCCTTGGCGCAGCGCGGCGAGGGTCTGGGCGAGACGCAGTTGGGCAGGGGCGGCGTGGTGGGCGGCGGTGGTGGCGATCGTGGTGAGGCCGGTGCGGGTGGCGAGGGCTGCCAGGGTGTCGTTGCGCTCGTCGTCGTCGGGCATCTGGTGGTTGGTCAGCTCGACGAAGACGTTGCCGGGTCCGTAGCGGTTGGCCAGCTCCCGCAGTTCCCGTTCGGCGGCGGCCTCTCCCCCGCTGTCCAGGGCTCGGCGCACCGCGCCCTTGCGGCAGCCGGTCAGCACGGCCCAGTGGCCGCCGTGCGCGTTTGCCAGGGCGTCGCGGTCGTAGCGGGGCTGGCGCTTGGCGGCGCCGGCCAGGTGCGCGTCGCCGATCGCTTTGGCCAGGCGGCGGTAGCCCTCCGCGCCGCGGGCCAGGACCAGGAGGTGTTCGCCGTCCTGGTCGGCGACGCCGGTCGGGGCGAGGTCGGCGTCCAGCGTCAGCTCGGCGCCGAACACGGTGCGGATGCCGGTGCGCCGGGCTTCGGCGGCCAGCACCGCGGCGGCGTAGAGGCCGTCGTGGTCGGTGACGGCCAGGGTCTCGATGCCCAGCCGGGCGGCTTCGTCGACCAGGTCGGCGGGGTCGCTGGCGCCGTCGAGGAAGGAGTAGGAGGTGTGGACGTGCAGCTCGGCCCAGCCGGTCCCGGCCTGTTTCGGGCGCGGCGGCGTGCGCGACGGTTCGGGGCCGGGCCGGGTGGGGAACGGAACGACGGTCCGGTCAGCGTCCGGCGCCCCGCCGGCGAGCTGGCGGTGCAGCTCGCGCCACGGGGTCTCGCGGTTGCTGTCGAAGGGCACGGGTGGTCCTGGTGGTACTCGGAGGTGGCGGCGGGGCCGACCCGGGAAGGGGGTCGGCGGCCGAACGGGGCTCGGATGTCAGCTGTCGTAGGCGCCCTCGAGGCGCCAGCGGCCGCCCTCGACGGCGAGCAGTAAAGCGCCCCCGTCGGCGACGGTGACCTGCATCCGGGCAACGCGGGAGCCGTCGTCGGCCCACCACCGTTCGGTGGCCGGCCACGGCCCGGCCCAGCCGCTCACCGCCAGCTCCCGGCCCTCGACGACAAGGAACACCGGGGCGGACACCAGCTCGGCCCGCGCGGTGACCTGCACCTCGCGGCCCTCGGCGTCCCGCAGCCGCACCTGCTCCGCTGTGGTCGGCACCCGCACCGGCGACGGGGCCGGCAGCCGCCCGGGCCACGGCCCCTCGGCCCGCTGCTCCTGATGCGCGTCCCCCCACGGAGTGCGGACCACCTGCTCCCCCGGCCCGCGCCCGCCGGCCAGCTGCGCCGTCACCACCGCGGTGTGCCCGAGGATGGCTTGCACCCGGGCGGCGGCGCGCTCCATCCGCTCCAGCGACTCCCGGTCTCCGTCCAGCAGCGACAGCTGCCGGCCCGGATCCGCGAACAGCCCGTCCGGCACCAGGCGCAGCGCCACGACTCCGCCGGCGTGCTCGTCGAAGCGCTGCCGGTGCTGCCAGGCCTGGAGCTGCCAGCGCACCCGCTCGGCCACCGCGGCCGCGGACAGCACGCCCTCGTGGCGCCACGTGCGCGAGGCCTCGCTGCGGTCGGCGCACTCCACCTCCACGGCGAACCGCTCGCAGCCCAAGCCGGCGGCAGCCAGGCCAGCGTGCATCCGCTCGGCCAGCCCCAGCACCGCGAACACCATCGGCTCCGCCACGGTGTGCGCGGTCTCGAAGCGGACCTCGACGGCCAGATCGGCCCCGGCCGGACGGGCGACCACCGGCCGCGCCTCCAGACCGCGCGCGAGCCGGTGCGCCGCCACTCCCACCGCGCCGAACCGGTCCGCCACTGCGGCGCCGGGCAGCGCCGCGAAGCGCCCCACGGTCTCCAGGCCGAGCCGCACCAGCAGGTCAGCCAGCCGCGGCGGCGCGACCTCGCCCACCGGAAACCGCGCGAGGAACGCCGCGCTGCCGCCCGGGGGCACCACGAGCTGCGCCCGGGCGGCGAGCTGGGCGGCGACCAGGCCGTCGGCGACCCCGATGCGGCACTCGAAGCCGGCGCTCTCGACCGCGTCGTAGAGCCGCTCCACCAGCGCCTCCTCGCCGCCGTGGAACCGCGCCGCACCCCAGGCCGGGATCGCGCAGATCCCGGGCCGCAGCACCTCCAGGTGCGCGGCCAGTGCGCCGACCGCCTCCGCGACCTGCTCGAACAGCCGGGCCTCGTCGTCCGGTACCCGGTCGTGGATCTCCAGACCGTCCATCAGGGTCTGCGCTGAGCGGACCTTCATCCCTCGGCGCACGCCCGCGGCCCGGGCGCCCTGGGAGGCCGCCAGCACCCGGCCGCCCTCCACCACCGCCACCAGCCGCCCCTCGGCATCGCCGCCGGTGCCGAGCGCGGCCGTCACCGGCCAGTCCGGGTTGAAGACCACCACCGACCGCGGTGCCGCGACCTCGGAGCCGGTCATCGCGCGACCGCCAGCTGCGCACGCTCCGCCCGGGCGCCGTGCAGGCGCTGCGCCGGAGCGTCCGGACGGACCCGGCCGTCGGCATCCGGGAGCCACAGGCCCACCTGGCGGCCCCGGGCGGCGGCACCCCGTCCGCCGACCTCGACCACCACCCGCTGGCCGCGCAGCCTCCCCCGGCCCATCCCGACGCCGGTCCACTGGCGCGCGGTGACCTGGAGCTGCACCTGTGGCGAGGGCCACGGGCCGTCGACCACCAGGGCGCAGCCGTGGCGGCGGGCCAGCGCGGTGAGCCGGGCGGCGCTGCGGTCGCTGACCGGCCGGCCGGGGCGCAGCAGCAAAACCTCGGCCGCGTCCGCGTAGGCGGCGGCCGCGTCCTCGAAGTGCTCGCCGGGCCGTTCGACCAGGTGAAGGCGGTCGAGTGCGACGCCGATCTCTGCGGCGGCAACCAGGCCAAGGCCCTCGCAGCCGATGGCCGCGCACCATGTGCCGGCCGTCGTGGCCGCCGCGAGGAGCGCCAGTGCCAACGCCGTGCTGCCGCCCACCCGCACCGCCGTCCCCGGGCGGAGCCCGCGGTCGGGGAGCAGATCTTGCAGGGCAGGCAGGACCGGCACCGCTGGTGTCGGCCGGGGCGGCTGGAGCTGGGCCGCCAGGGCGCTGATCGTCGTCTCCACACCCCCAGAATCGAACGTAAGACCTATCGAAAGCAAGTTCGAATTCAGTGTGTCGCGGGCTCGTCACCCATTCGATTCAGCGACGAACGTGCAGCTCACGGCAACCCGCGGTGCGCCGACGCCCGCATTGGCACGCGTCGGCCGACTCGCCCTCACCCGTCGCCGGGCCAGAATCAGGCCCGGCACAAGGCCGCCGTTGCCGTCTACCGCCTGAGCACGAAACTGAGTACCCATGCTCAGGTCTGCAGTACCGCGCCCCAGTAGCGTCGTGATCAAGACCGCAAGCAGATCAGCCGACACGGGGGACGACACACATGCAGACCAGTGAGCGCACCACAGCCCGCAGGTGGCCGGTCGTCCTCGGCATGGTGCTCCCCCTCCTCCTGATCGGCGCACTCGCGACCGGGTCATGGGCCTGGGACCACGGCCACGGCCCGATCGCCAGGCACGACGAGCCCGGGACGGACGCCGCAAACGCTCGGGACAGTATCCAGAGCGCCCTCGAGGGCGCCGTGGGGGCCATCACCCCGCAGGTCGCGCACTCCGACGGCTGGTACTGGGTGGTCCGCGACCCGGACCACTGGGACGGCGAGCCGATGCCGACCTCCACCGTCTACCGCATGTGGTCGCTCCAGGCCCGGATCGACCGGTCGAAGTACAAGGTCCTCGCCGACCAGCTCGCCCAGTACTGGACGGCGCACGGCTACACCGTGGGCAAGTTCCGGAACTTCGTCGGCGCCAACACCGACACCTTCCCGACCGACGAGCGCCAGATCTCGGCAACCTCGCCCGACGGTGTCTTCCTCACCCTAGAGATGGACACCCCGGGGGTGAGCCTCCGGGCATCCATGGACGGAGTCCACTACGCGGGCACTGAGGTGTACGGCAAGAACCCGGCCCAGCCCGGCCAACGGTTGGACGACTACTCGCACCAGCTGACCGTGGTGCCCCCGACCACCGACGACCCGTACTGGTCGCACCGCTGACCACCCGCCCCAGGGATTGCGTTCGAGCCGGAGCATCGGTGCTCCGGCCCGCGGTCAGGCTCTACTCCGGTCGAACGGGCGTGGCGTCGGGAATCCGGCGCCACCGCTCGCCGTCCCACCCCGGCTGGTCCTCCCAGAGTGATTTCTTCGGGGTCTGTGGGCCCGACGAAATCACCCAGGGGCCGAGGACGTCGGTGAGAAGGTTCCAGCGCAGCACAAGGTGCTCGGGAAGTGGCCCGTCAGATGCCTTCTCGAGGCCGACCAGGAGGTCAGCTACGAGCTGTTGGACCAGGACCTCCATCGCGGTGGAGACCCGGTAGGCCTCCGAATCGACGTCGTTTCCGGCGCGGAGGCCAGTTGGTGCGTGCGGGCGTTGAGGCACGCCTCGGCGGCCAGAACGTCGGCGACGGCGGGCCGGGCGGACTCGGTCATGGCCCGGCCTTCGCCGTCGCCGGTGCACGGACCGCTGCTCCGTCGGCGCTTCGACGTTCACCAGTCGAGTCGGACCGCTATCCGCCTCAGCGGGCGGCAGAGGAGAAGGGCGGGATGGTCTGGCGGATCAGGGACACGACCGCCTTGGGATCGAGTCGGCGCCCGTCGTCCCCGTGGACCATGCAGTTCGTGATGAGTAGATGCATGATCGCGATCCGGCGAAGCTCGGGGGTGGCTTCCTGCCACCTGGCGGCGACCGCCTCCTCGCCCTGTTCCCAGTGAATGAGCCGCATCTCCAGTACGAGTGCGACATCGGGCTGGGCGCTCCTGGCGGTGAGGCGCAGCCGCGCGGCCGCGTCGTGCTCGGGAAGGCCATAGGCCGGCCGGACGGCCAGGGGTGCGAGCAACTGGCAGGCAACTTCCCACATCGCCTTGGCACCTCGTCGCTCCAACTCGGAGACCAGCCAGAGTGCCGCGTCCGGACTGGCGGTGGTGACCACGTCGTCGATGGTGCTCTCAAGAAGGTCATGGAGCGGAATGTCCGTGCTGCTCATCCCGGGACGGTACCGCGGGTACGCCGTAGGTTTCGGGTGCCCCTTCGGACTCCGGGCTGGTGGCGGCAGTGCGGCGGCTGGAGCCGGAAGGGGTTCGGTAGCCGCACCTGCGTGTTGAGGTCGGGCATCGGGTCCGCCCCCACCTGGTTTGAAAAACGCGCGACAGGACGATTTCCGCAGTTCAGAGCGGTGTTCTTCGGGTTTTGTACACAGGTGTTCACTCGGTGGCCAGACGGTCGGCGCATACACCATGCTGGGGGGTACCACCTCGTCCTGATCCGGACCTGGGAAACCGTGCAGCAAGTCCTGTTGGCGCAGGGGCACGGGCGGGGCCGGCGGCTGGGCCGCCGGCCCCTGGACTTTCCGGGCGGCGACGAACCCACGGCTCACGCCGCCAACGGCTGCCAGCGTTAGCACGGGAACCCCTCGGCCGGCTCGCCCACACCGATGCTGCGCCATGTGCCGTAGCCGAGCGTGTGGGTGGCGGAATCCGGCCTCATGCTGGCCTGGGGCGGCCGCGAACCCCCGAGCGCGGCCGGCCCCTTCTCACGCCGCGCAGGCGTCGGAGACGATCATTTGGAACGCCCGCCGGTGATGCCCGGATTGTGCGTCTCGGGTCCGGCGGGCGCCGGGTCAGACTATCGGACACGTATCGAACGCGGCGGCTTCCACTGACGCCGGAGCGGTCCGATCTACGGCTGCTGCGGAGCCTTCCGGCTGGGTTTGGTGAGAGCGGCTTCCAGTTCTGCACCCTCCGCGCGCATGCGCTGGCGCAGGGTGGCCAGGGCGACGACGCACCGCTGGTCGTCCGCCCACTCGGGCAACGTCTTGCTCTCACCCCACGCGGTGTAGGCCTGGCCGCGCGCGCCGGCCGGTTTCGCCGGCGCCGGCCGTGCACCAGTGGCGGCAGCGGGGGCCGGCCGTGCACCGGTGAGCGCGGCGGCGAACTCGGCGGCGTACCTGAGCACGTGGCCTTTGCTGGCCAGCCGTCGCAGGTCTCTCTCAGCGAGGACCTCGGCCTTGGCCTCGGCGCTGTTCGAGGTTCTGGGCAGGGCTCGCATGCACCGCTGCACGTCGTGCGTCAGCAAGTGCCTG
Organism: Kitasatospora sp. NPDC023385; assembly: GCF_055664045.1. Classification (NCBI taxonomy): domain Bacteria; kingdom Bacillati; phylum Actinomycetota; class Actinomycetes; order Kitasatosporales; family Streptomycetaceae; genus Kitasatospora; species Kitasatospora sp. NPDC023385. The sequence continues at coordinate 11,837 of NZ_JBVOOL010000039.1, forward strand.
TGCCAGGAGTCGTAGAGGCCGGGGTCTGGCGCGCTGTCCACGGCGTCGACCAGTCGGCGCCAGGCCGCGTCGTCGGGGTTGACGTGGAGGTTCTCAGCAGCGAGGTGCTTCGGTAGCCCTGCGGCGCGCACGCCGTGCTGCATGGCGCGCACGGCCATCTCGGGCATGCCGGCCGCCCAGGCGAGCAGATCCCGCCGCTGCGCGTCCTCGCCCCGCCAGACCCGGGCAGGACCGATCACCACGGACGCGGCCGGAACACCGATCAGCGTCGTCCGGTGCTCGTTGCCGTGCGTGAGGCCGGACACGGCCAGGCGCAGCGGCGTGTCGCCGGGGAGGTCGCCGCGTTCGCAGGCGGCGCGCAGGTGCCGCAGGACGGCGGGACCGTGGTGGGAGGACATGAGCAGGACGCCGGTCCATGGCGGGATCATGCCGCGCTGGTCGGTGGCGCGCGCGGGGACGGTGATGCCGCGGGTCTTCGTCGTGCGCCAGGCGGTGAGCGGATCGAGGGCGTGCTGTGTGGCCCACCGCTGGGCGGCCTTTCCCTCCAGCCGTGTGCCGTCGTGCCAGGCGACGGCGATGACGTCGCCGTTGTCGTCGGCGTGCAGGCGCATGCTGCGCGCGGGCCAGGTCCACAGGTCCAGGCGGCCGAGGGCCGCCCGGGCCTCGCCGACGGCCGGCGGCTGCGGTGCCTGTTCCCAGACCGGCCGGTCACCGGGGGCGCGCGGCTGCGGCGGCAGGTTCAGCAGCAGCAGGTCCTTGAGCGTCTGGGCGTCGACGCTGACGTGGACGCTGTCCGCGACCGGGGGGACCTGGGCGCCGTAGGTCAGGCCGCCGCCGGGGGCGGCCTTGAGGCTCGAAACGTCGTACGCGAGCAGGACCAGCAGGCGGCGGGCGGCCTGCGGTGCCGGCACCGGCGGTGCCCCGGGACCGGTCAGGCCCCGGGCGAGGAACGTGCGTGAGGACTCGCCCATCAGGTAGGAGGGGTGCAGGACCTCGGGGCCGCGTCGGCATTCCGTCAGGTGGGCGCTCTGGAAGGCGGGGTGCTGCGGGTCGAACAGGTCGAGGCGGTCGTGCCAGCGGTCGAGGTAGGCGTCGACGCGGCCGGTGTCGAGGGTCTCGGCCCGCCAGGCCTGCTGCCACTGGGCGGTGTCGGCCGGTCCGGCGGCACTGTCGTAGGCAGCCAGTAGCACCCGCAGCACCACGGCGAGCTCCTGGCCGGGGGGCAGCGCGAGGCGTAGGCGGTGCGCCCGTACCAGGGCCTCGCGCAGACTGGCCTCGCGGTGTGTGCCGGTGTCGAGGTCGTGGACGGGCAGCCACCCGCGGTCGACCAGGTTGAACGACGGTGTCACGGCTCTCCTCAGGAAGCGGGCGGGCTGCCGGGCGCCGCGCGCGGGGCAGGTGGTGGCGGGAGGTCAGACCCGCTGGGCGATCGCGAGGGCCGGGCGGCCGCTGCGCATCGCGGCGCCCGCCTCCTCGGGGCTCGTCGCGGTCCAGACCTGCACCCGCCAGGGTGCGGGCTCGACGCCGGGGCAGACGAGGTGGCCGGCGAGCAGGTCGTTGGCGAGGGTCTGTGCGCTGCGGGCCTCGACGCCCTGGGCGATGACGGCGCTGCGCAGCTCGGTGTCGGGGGTGCCCCGGTCGATCCGGTAGGCGAAGTGGAACGCACCGTCGTAGCCGGGCACGCCGGGGACGTCGGTCTCGGCCGCCCGGGTCTCGTGGCCGTCGTCGCCCACGTCGAAGGTGGTGCTCATGCGGACCGTCTCCAGGTAGTGCTGCTCGGCCTCCGTCTCGTCAGCGGCTTCCTGGACCTCGTAGGAGTTGTCGTCCCAGTAGACGAGGGCGACCGTTGCTTCGCCGGTGCCGGGCCTGGGGTAGGAGACGATCTCGATGCGGCACAGGTCGGCGTCGTTGGCGTCGGTCCACAGGGTGCGTCGCAGGGTGTCGACGCGGCCGCGGTTCAGGAGGTCGCGGACCTGGTCGGCGTACTCCTGGGCGACGTCGACGCGGTCGTTGCTGCTGATGACGTTCTGCATGACGGGATCCCTTCACCGCTGGGACCGTCGTCCCGGCGCTGATGTGCTGAGCGGGGCAGGTGGTGGTGTTCGGGAGGCTGGCCGCGCCGGGCGCCGCCGGGGCGGGTGTTGCGTAGCGCGGCCGGCTGGTTCGGCCGGTGCGGTCAGCTTTTCCAGGCGTTGCCGTTGCGGATCTCCTGCACGGTGTCTCGGCTGACGCCGAGGCGGTGGGCGACCTGGATCCAGGTGAGGTCACGTCCGCGGCCGTAGAGGCCTTCCTGGTCGGCGCGCCGGATCGCGTCGCCGAGCCGGGCCTCGCAGCCGGTGAGCGCGGCGACGGTGTCCTGGAGTACCCGGCGGTGCAGTGCCTGGTGCTGGATCTGCGCCTGGGTGCCCTCCGCCGCGACGGGCGCGGGCCTTTGGGCGGCGTACTCGGCGAGGATCCGGGCCGCCCTTGCGACGGCCTGGGGCCGGCCATCGACGGTCAACAGCTGCGCGTGCTCGCCGAGGACCGCCACGACGACGTAGGTGTCGCTGTCCTCGGTGATCGGGGCCGCGCGGACGAAGAGCCTGCGGTCGAAGGACCGCCACTCGTAGGCGCTCTCGGCGTTCCCGTAGTAGGCGTCGATACTGCGGATCAGTTCCGTGCGGGCCTCCCCCCGGCCCTCGTGCAGCGAGAAGGCGAGGTAGTTGTCGTTGACGTGGTCGTTGACGGCGACCACCCACCACCGGTCGACCTGGGCCATGGCCACGCCCAGGTGTTCGTTGGGGAACCAGGTGTCGTCCTCGTCGGCCCCGAACCGCTCGCAGAAGCCGTCCGGGCCGGCGAGGCCTTGCCCGGAGCTGAGGGCCAGGTAGACCCGGGCCTGGGCGAGGTAGGACGGGAGCTCCGACTGCGGGTTGGCGGAGAGCGTGTCGTCCAAGAGGCTGGCGGCCAGCTCCAGGGCCGTCTCCACGGCCTCCTCCCCCGAGCTGTGGGTGGACCACGACAGCGTGCCGTCGATGAGCGAGACGCAGTACGTGCCGTCGCCGTACTCCTCGAAGCCGACCGTGCCGATGAGGACGTCGTCGGCGCTGCACCACAGGAAGTCGCTCCCGCCCTTCTCGAAGGGGTCGGAGCAGTCCCGGACGAGCTGGACCAGGTCCCGGTCGAACAGGGCGTCAGCCTCGGCCTCGCTGTCGCACAAGACGGTCTCCTGGCCGTAGTGCCAGATCCAGCCGCCCTCCACCTCCGCCACGACCAGGTCCGGCGGGTAGCCGTTGGCCATGGTCCCGATGTCGATGTGCCGACGCGCGCGGGCGGCCGGGTCGGAATGGTCGAAGCCGAGGTCGAGGGCCTCGGCCGTGGTCAGTGCGCGCGTCGCCATCAGAGGCCTCCCAAAGCGAGTGACGGACTATCCGTCACTCACGACGCTAGCACTCGCCAAGTAGCGGAACAAGCATGAATGACGGACATTCCGTCGTTCGAGCTCGGTGGATGGATCGGGTTGACGCACGGGGTCTGACGCCGGCTGGATCGGCGGGCTCCGGCTTGGTTGGGAGATCGGCTGCGCCGGGCCGCTCCACCAGGTGGAGGCGGTCGCGCGCGACATCGACCTCCGCTGCGGCCACCAGGCCACGGCCCTCGCAGCCGATCGCCGCGGGACCAATAGGGCACCGGCGCCCTCATTTGAGCCCAAGCTCGGGGCGGCTTCGGGGCGCATTCGAGCAAAATGGGAAGCAACTTCCCACGCTGACCAATCTATGGGAAGTTGCTTCCCATGAAGACCCGGATCCATCACCGCTGCGGACACACCGCCACGGCCAACATCACGGGCCCGGGCGCCACCCGGGAGGACCGGGCCACATGGCTGGCCACGCAGCCCTGCCCGGACTGCGCCCGCCAGCAGCGTGCGGCGCAGCACGACGCCGCCAACCGGGCTGCCACCGAGCGGGCGCACGCCGCGGGCTGGCCCACGCTCACCGGCACGTCCAAGCAGACCGCCTGGGCCGAGACCCTCCGTGCCGACGCTCTCGACGCGATGTCCGAGCGCCTCCGCAACGGATTGCCCGCCGACGTCGCGGCGCAGACGTTCTCTCTGTGGTCTGCAGCCGCGCTCCGCGAGACCCGGGCCGAGTGGTGGATCGATCACCAGACCGGGATCCTGCGCGCGATCAACACCTACACCCTGACCGCAGACGAGCGGTCCGCCATCAACAGCATCATCAGCGGAGCCGGAGGAACGACATGACGCGGCACCAGGACGACGAGGAGTTCGAGGCCGAGGTGGAGTTGCTCCGCAGTTGCCACGATGCCTACGCCAACGCCCGCGCCCGGCTGAAGGCCGCGGGCAAGCGGGCAGCCACCGCCGAGGTGATCCGACGCGCCGCGATCCGGGAGATGGGACAGACCTTGGCGGAGTACCGCACGGAACTCGCAACCCTCCAGGACGGCACGGGGGGCAGGGGCGGCGACTGGCACATCGACATGGAGGACGCCGCGGACCTCACCGGGGTGACCCGCCGCACCCTCTCCACCGCCGTGGGCGCTGCGGAGACGGAGACACCGACCAGCCGGGACTACCGCACCTGGTCGGACCGGGCCCTGGCCGCCGACTGCCTGGCCTACGGACGCACCAGCCACGAAGACCCGGTCCGGGAGCTCTGGCTCCGCTACCCCGACCTGGCCGGACTCGGCGCGGCCGTGAAGACCCTCCAAGAGGCGGAGTTCAAGCAGTGGTCGAGCGAGAACCCCAGTTGGTTCACCATGACGGCTGATGACCTCGGCTCGGAGCCGAGCGCGGCGCTGCTGCTCCTTAGCTCGCTCTACCAGCAACGCCTCGAAGCGATCGCCGCTGGAAAGGCCACGGTGCTGTAGCCGAGCAAGGGGCTTTGAACCTTCGGTCCGCGGTCAGCTGGGCGGCGACTGGGCCGCTGGAGGGGGGGGCAACGGCGGCGGCATCCCGCGCAGCGCCGAGAGCGTCCGCGTACGCCTCGGCCACGATCGCGGCGGATGCGGTCAGCACCTCAATCTCGGCAACGCCAGCCGGTACCGCCGTTTCTGCGAGCAGATCACGAACGGCCTCGCTGCGCGCCTCGACCCGTTCCGCCGCCGCCAGGTCGGCAGCGATCCGGTCAACTTCCCGTGCCTGGCGTGCGTACTCCTCCAGGGCGACGACCTGCGCCTCGATCCCGCTGACGACCCGGTCGAGCACCTCGCGCTCGTCGGCCAGCAGGTCGCCCATTGCCGAGTTCTTCGCGACAACTGATTCACTGGCCGCCGCTACCTCGCTGTAGCGGTGCAGCGAGTCCGCGATCGTCCACAGCCGTTCCGGAAGCTGGACGGCGGTGTCGGCGCCAAGGCCCCCGAGGTCGTCCCGATGCAGCCGGGACCGGAGGATCGCTGCGGCCGCCTGCTGCGCCCGGGCCAGCAGCCCGGCGGCGTCGTCGGTGAGCCAGCACGGGTGGATGTAGCGCCCGCGGGCCTCTTCCAGCGCCTGGTCGATGTAGCGGTTCTCCGTCCAGGTGACGAAGACCGCCATGCCCGTAACGGCCACTGCCCCGGCGGACACCGTCTCCCCCATGACCTGGAGCCAGTCGAGCCCGTCGCGGAGGAGCTTCTCGAGGTGGGCATCCGCTCCGGGTATGTCGGTCGACGGGGTGCCGAAGCGCCCGAGAAGGAAGGCCGTCAGGGCTCCGACTGCCGCCCAGGCTGCGGTCTTGAGGGAGGCCTTCATCACCTGGCCGGCGCCGGTAAACGAGGCGATGAGGCTACCGTTAGGTCTGAGCAGGTCGGGGTTCCGGGCGGCAAGTTCGGCGACCGCGTTCCGGGTCTCGGCCGGCAGGGCGGGATCGAAGACCGGCAATGCGGGGCATGGTAGCGCCGCAGGCCGACGGCGATCAGCGTATTTCCGCAGCCCGGCCGCACAGGGGCGAGCCGGTTCGTCGACGGCCCATCCGCTGACACCGGAGGTCAGGACCGGTGAGGAAACACGCGGGAGATGCTCGCCAGCCCGGCGGTCGGCGACCGCAAGGCGGCCTCGGGCCAGGTACCTTGACGAACTGTGCGTACTTCTCCGCAGGGCGGCCTGGGCCGCCGGCTCGACCTCACCCCTCCTCCGGCGCAAAGGGAGCGTCCGGCCCGCCATCCCGGCCGGACAGCGGCCGAGCGGACCGCCGAGGCACCCGTCCCTCCCGACCTCCAGGTGGCGCTGGGACGGGCACGCCGCACAGAACGGGCAGTACAGCAGCGGGCCCAACGGCTCGTTCCAGGCGTCTTGTCCACCGAGCCGCTCAGGACCGGCTCGGGAGGGTGATGTGGCTGTGCTGCCGACGGAGATACCGGGCCAACAGCGCAGCGTGAGCGCTTCGGCGGGGGTACCTCGATCAGGCCCGTACCTAGGGCACGGCGAGTGGTGGTAGGCCGCTGGGAGGCCAGATCTCGCGGAGCTCCGGGAGATCCGAGTCTCGGCGCGCTCGGCGGCGTCGCGCTGGAGCGCCTCATCGGTCCCCTCCAGCAGGTCGCAGGGGTCGTGTGCGGGATCCGTTTCGGCGGCATGACGACTGGGCGCTGGACGCGGTAGTGGATCACCTTCCCGCCGAACCGCGCCGCCGAAACCGTCGCGGCATGCCATCCGCTGGCGCGGCACTCGGTGCTGCGCGGCGCAGAATCGGCGTGGCCCGGCTGCAGGAGGTCAATGCGAGGCTCGGAACGGCTACGGCCGCCAGTCCGGGCTGAAACCCGGGTGTTCGGAGAACGCGGCAAAGGCCGTGCAGCGCAGGCTCCAACCCAGCGCCTCGTAGTGGCCGAACACTCCGTTGGCCGAGTCGCGTAGGGCGGCGGCCTCGAAGCCGTCGGCGAAGTGATCAAGGATGCGCCCCACGGCGGCCAGCAGCGCGCGCTCCCGTTCTGTTGCAGTGTCGGCGCTCTCCGCGATCCGCTCCCGGAGGAACAGGATCAGCCTCCGGTCCCTGTCCAGTCGGCCCTCGGCCTGGATGATCTCGTGGAATCGCGTGTTGTCTGAGGTCACGTCATTGTCCTGTCATAGAGACCGGGCAGAGGCGCTCCAGCCTATGCGCCGTGCTGACCCAGGTTGTCGGGGGAAGCATTGACCGGAATGGCCGGTGCCGCACGGCGGGTCACATGACGATCCGCGGGCGACCATGCGGCGTTGGGGCGGCTGGAATGACCTGGTGGTCAGTTTGTCCGGCGACACCGGGAGCGGATGCCGGCAGCTGGCTGCGTCGGCTACTGGTCCGCGCCCGCTAGCCGACGCAGTGCGTGGGTCAGGTCTTCTGGCGGGCCCGGACGGCGGCGGCGATCGCGGCGGCGAGGGGCCAGTGCTCGGCTCCGGTCGGCGGCGGCTGGCGGTCGAGCAGGGCTCGGGTGGCCGCGGCGACGTGCCGGGGTGCCGCGTAGGTGTGGACGCCGAGCGGCTCGGTGGTGCGCAGGCCGGTGCCGTAGGTGATGGTCCAGCCGCTGTCCTGGTTCCAGTACAGGCGGACCTGGCCGGGCCAGTCGGCGAGGTGCGCGGTGTCGAGCCAGAAGCCGCCATCAAGCCGGGCGCCGGAGGGCCGGCTCCACCAGCGGGCGGGTCGCAGGCCGACGTTGGTGAGCGCGCTGTCGACGAGCTCCATGTAAGAGTCGTGCGGGAGGTCGGCGCGCTCGGTGCGGTGCAGGTAGGGCACCGGCAGGGTGCCGTCGAGTCGGACGGCCAGGCCGTGGACCTCGTCGGCGATAGCACGAAGGCGGGCCGTGGTGGAGGCCGGCACGCCGGTCCGGATGTGCCCGGCGGCGGTCGCGGTTCCGAGCTGCGTGAGCTCCTGCAGCAGCCGGGCGAGGTCGTTGTGGAGGTCGGCGTTGCCGACGGGCCGGTCCCACAGGGGTGCGGCTGGCTGGTTGACGGCGGCGAGCATGTCGTGGACGGCCATGTCCCACAGAGCGTCGTCGAGAGCGTGGTGCAGGCGGCCGGGGTGGTTCGGCAGGTGGTCGCGAAGGCCGACCTTGAGGGTCTCCGTCTCCAGGTCCGTGAAGGTGTCCGGGAGGCCGAGCGGGAAGGCGTCCCAGTCGTTGCCCCACAGCTGGTGGATCCGCCCGATGTCCTGGGCGCCCTTCCAGGCGGCCAGGCGCGGCCGTCCGCGCTCGGCGACGTCGGCGATGAACGCTGCAATGCCGGCGCGGATCCGGTCCGGCGACTGTACGTCGGGGTGGGTGAGGTCGAGGGTGCGCCCGCCGTCGGCCAGCGGGAGCAGCGGCCAGACGTGGTCGCGGAAGAAGGCGTTGCGCTCGTCGCCGAAGACCGCGGCGGTGTCGAGGTCGGCGTTCACGGCGTAGTACTGGTGGCCGGCGCGGTCGACCAGCGCGATCGCGGCCAGCCCGCGGGTGGTGGGGTCGCTGGGCAGGAACTCCGTGTCGCTGTAGAACCAGCTGGCGGACCGCGGGTCGAGGAAGCCGTGCAGCTGGGCGGGCGTAGTCATCGTGCCTCCGAAGTGAGGGGGTGGGTGGTCTGGTCGTCCGGCCCGGGGCCTGCCGGGGTGCCGGAGCTCGGGACAGGGTGGGCGAGTTCGGGGATATGCCGCCAGCCGGTGGGTGTCGTGCCCGGCCCGGTGGCGGCGTGGCAGCAGGCATCGGCGGTGTACCAGGTGCCGGGCTGGGGGTCGGTGCCCGATACGGACCGGATCAGGGCGGCGTCGACCGGGATGGTCCGCGTTTCCGGGTGCCAGGCGTCCAGGGCGACGTGAGCGGTTGCTGTGGTGCGGGCGATGACCAGGGCGCCGGTCGGAGCCCGGACGCCCGCGCGCGTCCACGCGGCGGGCGGCCCGGGGCTCGGGCGCCAGCCGTGCGGATCTACGGCCGGGGCGGCGGCCGCGTCGAGGAACGCCTGGCAGAGCAGCATCGTGCCGTGCTGCAGTTCGCGGGCGCCGAGTTCGAGCAGAAGCTCGTCGTAGGGCACGGGAACGCTGCGGGTGCTGCTCCAGGCCGGCAGCAGCAGGTGCGCGGTTGCCCGTCCGGGGCCGGCCGCGATCACCTCGGCCACTGTGGTCAAGGCCAGGTGGGCGCGCGGAGCGCGGGCTCGGCGCCGCCGCAGGAGGCCCTGGAAGGCGGCCACGACTTGTCGGTCGCCGTCGGACAGAACGGACAGGTCGTCGAGCCCGGTTGCGCACTGGGGGTGTCGGGACATGCTGGCGACTCCGGGGGTAGTGGTGGCGGGCCTAGCGGCGGCGCGGGTTGGCGGCGCGGCTGGTGGTCGGCCGCGGGCGGCCGATGTGGTGTCCGGCGCAGTAGGGGCAGCGGTACGGTGCACGCGGGTGCGCCCACGGCTCGCGGGTGTTCAGCAGGTCGGCGGCGCGGGCCGCCTCATCACGGCCCGGGAAGCGGCGCTTGCTCCCGCAGGCCTTGCCCCGCGAGGTGCGGCGCCGGTCGGCGGCGCCGCAACCGGTACGACGGACGGACATGGCTCTCCTCTTCCTTCCTGGGAACGAGCCGGGCGGCGGCCGGTCCCGGACGTAGCGGTGGCCCTGGCACCGGCTGTGTGCCGGTACCAGGGCCACCCGGGTGTGATCGGCGGTCTTCCCGCCACAGAGTCAGAACCGCGCTATTCGGCGGCCAGCAGCCCGCGGCGGCCGAACTCGTCGACCATGGTGGCGGGCCAGTGGGTGAGGGGTTCGGGCATCTTGTCGGCCAGCCACGCCCAGCCACGAGCCTCCGTCACGGCGCGGGGCTCATCGGGGGTCTCGCGGGCCTCCAGGACCTCGTAGGTGGTGCCGGGGTGCAGGCCCACCGCGATGACGTACCGCTGGCGGTACAGGTCCACCTCGGCGCTCCACCCGTTTCCGTGCCACACCGCGAAGTTCTGGTCGATGCGGGCCGGGGTGATGCCATAGAGGCTGGCGGCGGCGGTGTTTCGGCACCAGGCGATGGCGGCCTCAGGGCTGGGGAGCGGCATCCACTGGTGCATGGTCTGGGGCCCGATCTCCAGGAAGCAGCCCAGGACGTCGCGCCGGCCGAATACCCCGTACGGGGTGGCGATGACCTGGGTGCGGTGGCCCCGGTAGGGAAGGTCGAGGAGAACGGTGCCGGTGGTGAGAGCGGCGGCCAGCTCGTGGTCGGAGGGCTGGCTGTCGCTGGGGATGGACGGGCGGACAGGTGCGGTCATGGTGTGGGTCCCTTCCGCGCGCCGTCCGGCGCGCTCATGGTGTGTTGCTTGACTGCCGGGATCCTGCTCAAGGCCGTGTTCTCGGCGCGGACAGCGCCGGGGGCGTGCTGGTCAGACCGCGGTGGGTACGTTCCTTGGGGGCCGACGGTCGTACGCGGCCCCGGTCGGCTGCGGCTGGCGGCCCGGCCGCTCACGCCGCGATCTGGGTGACGAGGGCAGCTCCGACGGCGGCGATGGCGATGAAGACGCTGGCGGAGGCCCAGATCAGGAGGTTCATCTTCCATTCGCACAGCTTGCTGATCTGGTGCAGGCGCTGCGCACGCCGGTCGACGGCCACGGCGGCGGGGATCTCCTCCGGCGACATCGCCACCCAGCGGGTGAAGCTGCTCGTCCTGCTTCGGTCCAGGCGGGGCATGACCACCACGATGGCGAGGGCCGTTGCGAAGAGCGTGGCGGTCAGGCCGGTCGCGGCCAGGATGAGGGCGGCCAGCGGCATCTTCGGGAGGAGTGCGATGCCGGCGATCACCGCAGTCGCGAACGTCAGGACCAGCCCGGCCTTGGGCTCGACGCGCGCCATGTCGGCTGTGACCGCCTCCAGTTCGATCTCGAGGCCGCGGTCGGCGGTGAAGGCCGGTTCCGTCTTACCGGCATCGGTGGTGCTGGTGGTTGCCGTCGATTCGATGTCGCGGTCAGGGTCGGCGGTGTTGTCCGGCGGCGTCGCGCCGAAGTTCTGGTGGGTGGTCGTCGTGGTGCTCATCGTGGGTAGTCCCCCTCGGACGGATTTGGTTCCGTGAGTGCTCCGTGCGGGGCGGACACGGTGGGCTGGCCGGCCCTGCACGGTGGGTCAGGCGAGAAGTCCGGCGGCGCCTGTTGGGCTGGGAGGCGCCATGGTTTCCGGATCACCGGAAGTCGGCTGCCCAAAGTTGGGCAGCCGACCTGTGGTGTACGTCACTTGGCGGCCCGTGTGAACCAGCGCCGCCGTTGCCCCGGCGCGGGGCGGCGCTCGGCGTCGCGCACCACGACGACCGGCATCCATCCGTCCCACTGGTCTGCTCCGCCGATGCGGGCGCGCAACAGGGCGACGGCCTCCGGGCTCATGCCGGCGAGTTCTCCGAGGCGGGCATCGCGGTCCTCGGCTCCGTCGGCCGGGTCGCCCCACGAGTCGACCTCCAGCAGCAGACCGGCAACCGCCGTCCGCAACTGAGGCGTGCTGCCCGCTGCCGCGGCGGCGGCCCGGCGCCGCAGTTCCGCACGGGTCTGGGTGCGCAGCTGGTCACGGACCCGCAGGGCGTGCGGGAGGAACCCGACCAGGCGCAGGCCCTGGTTGGCGGCGGCACGTGCCTCGTCCGGGTAGAGCGTCTCGAGCTCGGCCTCGTCCCAGCTGGGGTGCACCCTCTCCCCCAGGCCCGGATGGTCGGCGTACCAGGTGCCCGCCTGGACGACCTTCAGCTCGGCGGCCGCCTTCTGCCGGTACTCGTACAGCCCGGTGCGCACGCCGGTGACCCTGTAGGCCTGATGGTCCTTCGGCAGGTGGCGCCGGGGGTCGAGGCTGGCGGAGAGCTGCTCGGCGGCCTGGTCGAGGGTGGCGTCGTCGGCCAGGGCCCACTCGCCGCGCGCGACGGCCGGGTCGGCCTGGTGGAGCTCGCGCCAGGTGATGTAGTGGCTCTCCTGCTTGAGGGCCTCGCGGGCGGCGGCGTCGATCTGGTCCTGCCGGGGGGCTCCGTCGCCGACGTAGTGGGCGGGGAACCGCGTGAGCTTGGAAAGCACGTGCAGCAGGGCGGCGCTGCGCGGGGTCCAGTCGAGGGCTGCCGGACGGTCGGGCAGCGGCTGGAAGGAGTCGAGCATCGCGGCGGCGAACGGGGCCAGCGTCTGCAGGAGCGCGTTGACGTCCTCGGCGCTGGCCCAACCGAACGGGAACCAGTGATAGGACCGGATCGCCTCCGGCGGGGTGCCGGGCCGGCCCTCGTCCCCCGTGGGGCACTCCCGGCTTCCGGCCAGCTGGTACTTGGGGAAGTCTTCCGCCCAACTGCTGTAGGAGCGGCGGTTCATGTAGGCGGAGAGTTCCCGCGCGGCCGGGTCAAGGGTGATGCGCAGGCACCTTCCGACGGGATGCAGGGTGGAGACCTGCGGCCAGTCGCTCCGGTTGACCGGCTTGACGGTCACGGTGGCCGGGGCGGTGAGCGTGGTGGTGGGCATGGCGTCTCCTTCGATGTGGAACGCGCGCTGGCGAAGCATGGAGGTGGTCGGGTCGGGCGCAGCAACCGGTGCGGCGGCTGCGCCGTACCGCTCGGCGGGGCCGTGCTGGTCGATGCTGGATGAAGCGGCGGCCGCGCGGCTGTGGACTCGTGGCCCTGTTCAGCTGCGGCGTCCGGGCAGCCGGTCCGCGTCCGGGCAGGTTTCGAGAGCGGCCCGGCGCAGTGCTGTCTCGGCCTGGCCGAGCAGGTAGACCGCCCAGTCGATGGACTCGTTGGTCCGGAGGCCGTGGTCGGTGTCGGGAATGTGCGCCCGGGCGGCCGCGGCGAGCTTGTGAACGTCGGCGAGGACCGCGGTCTGGGCGCGGTAGGCCTCTTCGAGTGGCCGCTGAAAGTCCGTCGGCGACCCGGGTGTGGCCTGACGCACGGTGGGCTGTGGTCCGAGCCAGCTCCTGCTGGCCTGCCGCAGCACCCGGTTGAGGCGCTGCGTCAGCTCGGCGACGGTCAGGGCCTGGCGGCGGCGGAGGAGGCGGTTGAGCAAGAGGTTGGTCTCCTGTCTGCGATCGGAGCCGGCGGGTCGAGGTCCGGCGGCCCCGGCATGGGCGTTGCCGCCGTCCTGACCTGGTTCTAGGGACCGATTCTGGTTAGGCAACGGGCTCGGTGTCCCCGGAATCGGTGGTCTGCCACCCCCGAGGGTGCGGCAGACCACCGGATCATCCGCTGCGGTGCGGAGCATGATCGGTCACCGGGATGCAGGATCCCGACTACGGCCGCGACCTGGCTGCTGGGGGCTTCGGGCTCACCGTCGAAGGTGACGGTCCCGGGCTCGGGTCCGCGGTGGTTCAGACGAGGTGGGCGGTGATCAGGCCGTGGGGCCAGGCGGCTGCTTCGTCGACGACGACGAGCGCCGAGCTCCACAGAACCCAGCTTCGGCTGACGCGCCTCAGCGGGCTGGAGATCTCCTCGTGCCGGCTGAGCCGGTAGACGAGCATCCAGGTCCCGACCAAGGCCACGACGACCACCTGCTGGTGGGCCGTCCCTTGGAGCAGGTGCCATTCGGCGTGCATTGCGGCGCAGATCAGAGCGGCTCCGGCCAGGACCTTGGCGACGTGCATGACCCCTCGCAGGGTGCGCCGGGCCGACGGCAGCGGGCGGGCGCTGCCGGGCTCCAGGGGCGCTTGGTCTTCGGTGACGCTCATCGCGTGCTCCTCGGGTCAGGGGTGGTCGACTTCGCCGGCGCACTGGGCTGACCCGACGCCTTGGTGAGGTTGACGCTGGATGCGCTGGCGTCCGCGCTGCGGCTGGGCTGAGCCGCAGAGGGCGGCCGCGCACTGGTGGCCGTGCCGGTGAGGTAGGTCTTCGGCGCGCTGGGGCGGGAGGCGGCCGCCGCGCAGCTGGTGAGAAGGGAGCCGACGAGCATGGTGCCGGCCAGCGGCCGCATGAGGCGCTTCATAGGTCCTCCGAACTGGTTAGTGGGATCGGACAGGGAAGAGGTGCTGCGGTCGGAGCCGGAGTCAGGCGGTGTACAGCACGGCGCCGATGGCCGCGAGCGCGACTCCGGCCACGGCGGCGATCCCGCTGCCGACGACGTAGAGCGGCAGCGCGGCCAGGACCGTGATGCCGCCAAGAGCCCGCCGCCCGAGGGCGGGTGAAGCCGATCCCCCGGCCTTCCCGGCCGGGAGAACAGCCCGCAGCCACGCCCGAAAGCGCTGGACGGGGGCGGAGCGGCGGGTCTGCGGCAGCAGCATCACCACGAGGAAAAGGGCCAGCAAGGAAAGCGGCAGCAGCCGCAGCGCGAGGTGCGTGGCAGAGGTGGACATGGAGATGACCTCGGTGGTTGTCGGTGGTCCGCCCTGCGGTTGTGCCGGGCGGAACGTGCGAATGGATCGGGGGCGGGGCCCTGGTGGCCCCGCCGGTAGTGGCGGTCAGAGCCTCGGGTTGGCAACCTCGGCGGCCTGTTGGGCCGCGAAGGCCTCCGCTGCCGCGATCGCGCCCTCGATGTCGCCGGAGGCCCGAAGCATCCGGACTCGGTCGTTGGCCCGCTCGGACGGGGACTTGGTGAGCTCGGCTACCTGGGCGCGCAGCCGCTCGACCTCCTCTTCGCGCAGCAGGAGGCGGGTCAGCAGGTAGCCGGCGCGTTCGCCGGCCCAGCTGAGGTTTCCGCAGAACAGGTCCTCCCAGCTGGGGTGGTCGTGGCCCCGGATGTCGGCGACGGCTCGCGCCAGATCGGCGACCACTGCGTTGCCGGCGGGCTTCACTCCCGCGAGCAGCACCTGCAGGCGGGTGCGCTCATCGGCGGTCAGGAGCGGCTCGGTGTCGCTCACCTCGTTCTCCCGAACCGCCCCCTTCCCGGGCCGCAGAACATCGCTCGGCGAAGCCGGCAGTCCGGCCAGGGCCGTGGCCCAGCCGCCGGCGGCCACACTGAACCGCACGCCGTTGTCGTCCACGTAGCCCACGCCGCCCGGCTTCACGTTGGTTACAAGGATCTCCGGGCCGTGCCAGTACGCGTGGCGCTGCTCGGAGACGACGACCGGCAGGCCGGTGTGCTCTTCCAGGTAGGCCCGGATCTTCTCGTGGTGCGACTCGTCACGGGCTGTGACTACCGCGATGTGCCAGCCACCACGGAAGTAGCGGCGCAGCGCCTCGACGGCTCCCGGGATCGGCGGGCCGTAGAGGTCACCGCCGCGCCATCCGTCGAACTGGTCGTGGATCACTCCGTCGAAGTCGAAAACGAGCGTGCGGGCCGACGGCGAGTCGGCCAGGGCGAGGGCTCGCGCCCGGTCGAGAAGCCAGGTCATTGTGCTGCTCCCATTCATGAGGTTGCCGGTTCCGCCGACCGCGCCGCTCCCCTGGTCCCGTGCAGCTCAGGGAGGCGCAGCCGCGGTGCTCGCTGCGCCTCCCTGAGGCGGTAGGACGGGTGGTAGGGGTGGGGTAGGGGCGGTAGGGCGTTTGGTATTTGTGCAGGTAAGAGCGCCGGTAGGGCTGTGCGGAAGGGGGCGTTTGTGGCGATGGGGAAGCGGGGGAGGGGCGGCCCGCGGCCGGCCCGGGGAGGGGCGGCGCCGGGGGTGTTCGCGGGCCTGCCGGCGGGGGTCATCCGGCCATCTGGCGAGGGGTCTGGGCGGGGATGCTCGGTGCCCCTTCCCGGCCCGCCCCGGGGGCCGGGAAGGGGTCCTCCCGGGGGGTGCGGTCCACGGCAAGGTGAGGGGGTCTGCGGGGCTCCCGGCCGAGGGTCTGGGTCAGCTCCTTGAAGCCCACCCCAATGCGGTTGATCTTCTTGCCCGCTACGGACAGTGGCAACGGGTCCCGGAGGGGGATGCCGATCCGGCGGAAGTAGGCCGCCAGCGCGGCGGTGTCCCAGGCCGGGTCGGAGATCATGTTCCGGGCCTTCAGACCGGCCAGCATGTCCTCGAGATGGACACCCTGCTTGATGCCCCGGACGCCCTCCGCCCACCGGGTGGCGACCGTGTTCTCGACGTACAGCCAGAACTGGGCCTCGATCTCCTCGGCGGAGAGCACCCGCCGCTCCCCTGCGCCCTGCTCCCCTGCCTCCTGGTCCTCGGGCAGTCCGTCGTCCACGAGGTCGTCGTCCTCGAAGGCCTCGTCCTCGTCGCCGACCTGCTCCCGCTCGTCGGCCTTGGGCGCGGGAAGCGGCGCGTACGCCCACGCGGCGAGGGCCCATGGCACGAACAGTGCTGGCATCCAGATCGCCGGGTTGTGCGGGATGTAGTAGACGATCAGGAACCCCGCGAAGGCCAGTCCTCCCGCCCGCAGCATCCAGGCGGGGATCTCCTTGCCCTCGGGCAGCTGCGACTCAGGCTGCTTCTGAGGGGTCTTCTCCTTCGCGTCGGCTGGCTTCGCCGGCTGACGCCGTGGCCCTCTCCCCTTCGGTTTCGGCCCGCCGGACGCCGCCTTGGCCTTGGCCCTGGCCGCAGCCTTCGCGGCTTTCGCCTTGCGCTCCCGCTTGCGGATGATGCCGGGAGCGAAGAGTTCCAGGGCGTTACCGTCGACGATCCAGAACACGGTCTTCTTGACGATGATGAAGGTCCCCGTGGCCAGCGACTTCACCGCCTGAACGCCGATGATGTAGGGCCGCGCCGCGCTGAACGCGCGGGAGAGCACCCGCGCGACGCGCGCGCGGATGCTCTCTCGCGCCTCCTCGTCGTCCGCCGCCTCCTCCTCCTCGACGTCCTCGGGTTCTGCCAGGGCGTCGGTGTCGTCGCCGGGACCGACGGCCGCCGCGCCGGGCACGGTGGGGGTCTCCTTGGTCAGCGTGACGTTGGCGGCCATCAGTGCCCCAGCCCGGGCACGAGGTTGGCGAGGTACGTGACGACCATGGTCCCGACCGACCACCAGCCGCCGGCGGAGGCGTAGAGCACACCGGCGGTGAAGCCGAGGATCGAGGCCCGCCACTTGCCGTGGGTGCGCAGCCAGAGGATGGCGGTGATGCCGAGCGCCACCCCGCCCGGGCCCCAGCTGGCAGCGAGCGGTCCGGCCATGTTGGTGATGGCGTCGTGCGGGCCCGTCCAGCCGGCCGAGCCGTAGAGGGTGGCGTTGACGTAGCCGAAAATTGCCAGGTGCTCCCACTTGAGCTTTCCGGTGATCTTGGGGTTGGACCCGTTCTTCAGGATCGCAATCTGCCCGACGGTCCCGACGCCGGCGAGGCCGGCGGCGGTGACGACGCCGAGGCCGGACCCGATGGAGGTGGGGGGCGCGGCGGCGAGCTGGACGGCGGTGTTGATGATCTCGGACATGGTCGGGTGGCTCCGTTTCAGGAGAGGGGGATGTGGACGGTCAGGGCCGCGATGAGCGTGGTGGCGAAGGGGATCCGGCAGATCCATGCGAGCGGCGGGTACCAGCCGCGGGTGCGCCAGCCGATCCAGGCACCGGCGGCGACGAACGTGACGCTCATCCAGAACTGCTCGCCGGGCTCGTGGAACCAGACGATCAGGTGCTTGACCTCGGGCAGGAAGTTGAGCCCCCAGCCGGGGATCGCCGGGCCGAGCCAGTGGAAGGTCCACCGGACGCGGGCAGGGTGCCAGCCGGTTCTGGCCTTGTTCGGCGTGGTCTTGAGGACGTCGCGCGTGGAGGGCGGCTTGTACTTGGACGGCTTCTCCTTCTTCTTGGAGACGTCGACCTTGACCGTGACCTCCTGCTCGATCTCCTCGGCCTCGTCTTCCGGCTGCGGGTCCGCTGGTGCGGCGGGCGGGGCCTGCGGCGGCGGTGGGCCGTGCAGCGGGCAGGAGCAGGCGGTGAACTCCCCGCCGCAGTGCGCGCACTTCGTGTGCTTCGACGGCGGGTCCTCGGAAGGTGCACCGGGGCCCGGGCCCCGGCCGTTCCAGCCTCCCCCGCTGCCGCCGCCGGCCTTGGCGGTCGGGGTGCCGGGCGGCTGGCTGGGGCGCCTGGGGATGGTGGTCTTCACCGTGACGGTGGCGGTGACCGATTGCGGCTCGGCAGTGGCGGGTGCCGCCTCGGTCTGCTGCTCCGTGCCCAGGGTTTTGGCGGCGAGCTCGCGCCACCACGGCGGGTTGGGGTCGTAGGTCGGCTCGGGGGTCGACGGCGGGGGTGCGACGGGCGGCGCGTCGGTGATTGTCGCGAGGCCGGTTCGGTCCTGCTGGCTGAAGGGCGGGAAGTCGGGCTTCGGCGGTGTGCTGGTCGTCGGGGGCTGGTCGGCGGCGGGCAGGACCCGGGTCGGGATGATGACGCGGGGCTCCGGCGGGGTGCCGTCGCCCTCGTCGGCCTGGCCGGGGGCGAGGGTCTGCTCGGTCATAACGTGGCCTTCCGGTTCAGTGGGAAGTGGGCTTCGGCGCGCAGCGCATGGCGCAGCCGGGCACGCGGGTCAGTCAGCGCAGGTGGCGGCGAGGTCGACGAGAGCGAGCAGCAGGCCGAGGTAAAGGCCGAGGACGACGGCGTTGCCGGGAGGGCCTTCGGCGAGCTGGCCGCTGAGCACATGGCTGGCGACCAGGCCGGTGGTGCCTGCCAGGACGAGATCGCCCAGCCAACTGGGGGTCGCCAGGATGAGCGCCGTGACGGCGGCGGCAACGGCGACGGCCTGCAAGCGCGTGGCGATCCAGGTGTTTTCCGTACCGGTGTCGGCCGCCTCCTGGGGGCGGGCAGTGGTGGGCATGGGAAGCAGATGCGGGTCCGCGCCGGAGGCTAGGGCGGCGGCCTGATCCCACAGCTCGGCCGCCTGGCGGCCCGGGTACTGGGCTCGGAGCCGGGTGGGGCGGTCCGGGAAGTAGCGGCCGTCCGGAGCGTCGGCGTGTTCGCGCATCAACCAGGTAGCGATGGTGTGCGGGTCGGGCGGGAGGAGCGGCAGGCTCAATCCGCCGGCCTTCCGGTCACCGACGGTGATGATCACCTCTCGGTGGCGGGGGCTGGCGTTGCGCGCGGTCTGGAGGTTGACGGCGATCGCGACGGCCTGGCGGCGGTCGTCGATGGGACCGATGCGGATGTCGCTGCGGTCGGCGTGGCTGATGCGGATCTCGTGCGCGGGCATGACGAAGGCTCCGTTGGCGGACGGCGGGTCAGTTGGCGGGCGGAGCGGACGGCTCCCGGGTGCTCGGCCAGCGGGTGTCCCCGCTCCCCTGGCCGGGGTGGGGTGTCGTCCGCGGGGCCGGTAGGGCGCCGAGAGAATCGGTATTTGTGCAGGTCAAGCGGGTAGGGCGAGGGCTACCGCGTCAAGGTCATGTGACGCTGCGGGCGGCTTCCGCAGTGGCCGGCCAGGGGTGGCCGGCCACCACGGGATGGGCCCGTCAGGCGGCGCGAGCCGCGCCTTTCGTGCTGGCGCGGGGCATCGGAACGGGCTGTGGGCGGGTCTCGGGGAGAACCAGCAGGGGCGGATCGAGGCGCATCTCCGAGGCGAGTTGCGCCTCTTCGGCGGCCTCCTGTCGGGCGCGGATCCGGGCCGATATCGGGGGGATCATCAGCAGGCTCACGCCTGTTGCCCCACCCGCCGACACCGCGCAGGCAAGGAACTCGAGGACAGCATGCACAGCAGAACCTTCACTCTCAGTAGTCGACTTCGGGTACGCGGGAGGGGTGGTTCGTTGCCCCGGAGGCCTGAGCCGACGGGCAGTGAACCACCTGATTTCTGGTCAAACAGGGCTTTCTTCTCTGGCCTGCTGTCCCCGTGCAGGGAGCACGAGGACGGCATCCCAGGAGCGCCAACCGCTGGCTGGGGTGACCCAGCCCCCCGAGGTTGAGAGGCCGGAGCAGTCAAACCCCCGCATCGGCCAGCTCCCGAAGGACGCTCTGGGCCGGGACCGGCGACGTCGACGCGTGCGCCTTTGGAGCGGCGTCCACGTCACTGTCCGCCGCCGCGTCCGGATCAGCCGGGGCCTGCTCGGCTTGGGCCTGGGCCTTGCTGTGCAGCTCCAGCGCCAGGTCCCGGGCCTGCTGGGCGATCCCCTGACCGACGCCGAACTGTGCCTTGATCGGGCCGATGCCGACGGTGAGGCGCTTCCCGTCGTGGTGGACGTACTTCACCAACTCGGCGGCGAGAATCTCGACCGTCCAGCGCTTGTCGGACTCGCCGGCTTCCTCGTCGTCGGCCCTACCCGCCGCGTCGCCGTCCGGGCCCGGCATCTCGACTGCCCTACCTGGTGCGAACGCGGCGGCGTCCGGCGTATCACCGCGCGGGGTCGGCACAGCCTCGCCCTCTACCGGGCCCCTACCTGTTCCAGCGGGGGCGACTGCGGTAGAGCGAGTGTCGGTTCCCGCCCTACCCGGATTGACCTGCGGATTTACCGGCTTGGCGTTCCCTTCCGCTGTGCGGGTAGGGGGCTCGGGGTATACCTGCGCTGCCGCCGGGTGTACCTGCTCGGCGAGCGAGTAGGGCACCTCGGGTGTACCTGCCGGGCCAGGTACACCCGCCGGGTATACCTGAGAATGGGTCGGGTGTACCTGAGGAAAGGTCAGGTACACCCCGTCCAGGACCGGGTGTACCTCGGCTGCGCCTTGGTGTACCCGGTCCTCGACCGGGTAGGGACGGGCGGGTACACCTGCCGAAGCAGGTACACCCGCCGGGTGCACCTGAGGCTGGGCCGGGTAGGCCCGGCCGGCAGGCGCGGGTGTACCCGCAGCCGCGAGTACATCCGCGCTGCCAGTACCGACGACGGTCGACTCCCTACCCGGGTAGGGGGGCGGGTTCTGTCCGTCCTTCCCCGGCAGCTCCACTGCCATCTGCCGGTCGTCGAGTGTGGTTGCCCGCAGATTCGCGACGGCCTCGGAGTCGTCGAAGTCCAGCG
The DNA here is from genome assembly GCF_055664045.1 of Kitasatospora sp. NPDC023385. Taxonomy (NCBI): domain Bacteria; kingdom Bacillati; phylum Actinomycetota; class Actinomycetes; order Kitasatosporales; family Streptomycetaceae; genus Kitasatospora; species Kitasatospora sp. NPDC023385. The sequence continues at coordinate 32,422 of NZ_JBVOOL010000039.1, forward strand.
CCGCGAACTTGCGCGTCCGCACCAGGCGGCGCAGGGCAGCGAGCACTTCGTCGTGGTCCTCGGCCCGGACCCGGGTCTGAGCGGCCTGGGCTCGGCGCTCGGCGAGGGCGAGGCGCCCCCGCAGCAGCGCGACTCCCGGGCTGCGACGGGTGAGGACCGGCTTGGGCTTGTCCTTACGCCGAGAGCGCGTCTCGGTGCGGCTCTCGGACGCCAGTCGGCCGTCCAGCACCCGCAGGACGTACAGCCGCTGGGCCGCGCCCTGGATGCGCACGATGCGAGTGGCATCGGCCTGGGACAGGTCGGCGTCGGCGGCCAGCGCCAGGGCGACACGGACCAGCTCGAAGGGGTGGAAGAGGCGCAGCAGGCGAAGGCGGCGGTCGAGCCACTCTCCGGCCTCCCGCAGCCGGCGGCGGGCGGCGCCGCGTTCCTCGATCGACCCGAGCTCGAACAGGACGGCGGCGATGATCGGCCAGATCGCGCGGGCGATCTGGCCCTTGACGGTGGTGGCCTCACTGGCGCTGAAGGCGCTACTGGTGGCGGCGAGCACCCAGACCAGCGCTCCGGACAGGCCGGGCGGCTCGTTGTTTCGGGAGCGGCGGCGGGCCCGTCGGCCACAGACGTAGGCGGCAACATCGAGCGCCAAGAAGGGGAGCCAGTCCCAGTAGCCGGTGAGGCCGATGACGTCGTGTCCGAGCTTGCGCAGGCCGTCCGAGCTCAGCTTCGCGGCGGCCAGGGCGACAATGATGACGCCAAGGTCGTCGCCCTGGCGGCCGCGCCGGTCGGCCAGGTCGTCGCGGCGCTTGAGCTCTTCGGGGGTGAGGGTCTGCTCAAGTTCGTAGGCGGCCTCCGACCGTCGCCACGCCCGGACCACCAGCAGCGCGGCGATCACAACCACCAGGGCGGCGAGGATCTGGTCGCCATGGTGGCCGATCCATCCCGGGGCTGGCAGAAGCGAGGTGCCGGGCAGGGAGAGGGCGAAGGGACTCGGGGTCGTCAGCATGGGGGCTTCTCCAGGTGTTGTGCGAGCGGAAGTTCAGGGCGTGGGCGGATGCCGCGGGCCGGGGAAGCGCTGGGCCCGCAGGGCATCGGCGGCGTCCTGGGCGCGGGCCTCGATCACGCCGGGGCAGCGCTGCGGGTCCGCAGCAGGCAGGTGGCAGGGGCACAAGTCGTGGTGGTGCGCGAAGATCGCCATGTCCGTTGCGGACATGCGGCTTTCGGGGTCCGGCGTGGTGACGTAGACCGAGTCGGACGGGGGCGGGCCCGGGATGCTGTCGCGGGCACCGGAGCGGTTGGCGAGGTCCGGCGTCAGCACCGGGCCCCGGAGGTGCTCTCGCGCGGCCGCGGCCCGGGCGCACCATCGGCCGAGCACCAGCGCGACGAGGTATCCGGCGTCGGCGGCGCGGGTGTGGCTGCGGTCGTCCAGGAAGTCGGCGGCGGCGACCACCGCGTGTGAGGCGTTGGCCGTGGCCCGCTCGATCAGGGCGGCGCAGGAAGAGGTGATGTCCATCGGCTCTCCTTGGCGTGGGGTGAACGGGCTTGGGCGGTCGACGGGGTGTCGGCCGCCCAAGCGGGAGTTCAGTGGTGAGGTTGTGAGGTGAACGGGGGCCAGGGCCGGCCGGGGACCACGCCCCGACGGGCGGCGCTGCAGGGCTGGGGTCACGCGTCGACCGCGGGCAGGGCAAGAGAGGCGGTCTGGACCTGCTCGATCGCGTTCCTGTACTCGGTGGCGGTCTGGACCGCCCCGTGCCCGAGGACTTCGAGCCGTTCGGTCGACAGGCCGCCGGCGGAGACCTCGGCCAGAAGGTCGAGGAGGCTGCCGCTCTCGCTGTCGAGCGCTTCGACCTGCCGCCACTCGCCGTAGAGGCGGTCGGCCTCCAGGACCATCGCGGCGTAGGCCTCGATCGAGGCGACGCGCTGTTCGATGTTGTCGAGCGTGGCGTTGAGCACTGCGGCGCGCCTGCTGAGCGATTCCGCCGCCTGGTCGCCCTTGGCCTGCATGGTCTTCTTCGCGAACGTGCTGTACCGGGCCAGTTGTTGGGCCGTCGTCCACAGCAGGCGGGGAAGCTCGACGGCGTTGTCCACCCTGTCGATCTGCTCGTCGCGGTGGACACGGGAGCGCAGCACGGTCTCGACCGCCGTCTGGGCCCGCAGGAGAATCTCCTGCGCCTCCTCGGTCAGGTCGGAGGCCAGGATGTAGCGGCCGTGGGCGAGCCTGAGCTGCTCCGACCGGCGGAGGTTGCCGAGGGCCTTGAGGACACCCTCGGACCGCACGCAGAAGACCACCGCGCCCAGCCCGACCAGCAGGAGGGTGGGCGGCTGACTCCCCAACGCATTGCTGGCGTGCAGCATCAGCAGCGAGGGGATCGCCACGTAGCTGGCGTCCCTGACCACCGCCAGCAGCACCGGCACGTTGGTGGCCCAGTGCTTCGGCACCGGGGCCTGCTGCGCCGCGCCCACCAGTTCCTGGGCGTCGGCCTTCTCGACCAGGGTGCGGACCGCAAGGTCCAGCTCCGGGTCGATCACGGTTTTGAGCTTCGGCCCGGAAGCGGGGCCGGATGTGGCGGGCATGGTGAACCTCCTGGTCGCCGATGCGGAGTGGGTGTACAGCAGGCCGACCCGGTCAGTCGGGCAGGGTGGCGCCGGAGAGCAGGTGGTGGATCAGGCCCACGCTCATTCGCGCGAACCCGGCGATGCCTTCGGGCCGCCGGTCGCTGAGCAGGAGGGGGGCGTAGCGCTCCAGGCGAACCAAGTAGCGGTGGAGCTCGGTGTTGGTGGCCACTCCGGGGCGCCCGTGGCGCAGGACTGCGACGGCATACCAGCGGACCCAGCCGGCCAGCCGGGCCTGCGCCCGAACTGCCGTCCCCAGCCGCTCGTAAAGCCGGTCGAACCCCTGGTTGTCGAGGTCACGGGCCGCCAGCAGCAGTCGGAGCGCGGCCGCCAGCGTCCGCGAGCGCAGACCCGGCCGCTCCACGGCGGAACGCACCGCGGCCCAGTCGGGTTGGTGCAGCCCGAAGTGCTCAGCGGCGGCCTTGCCGCGTTCGAGCACCTCGGCGGTCTTGTTGAACATGTCGGTCGCCATCAGAGGCGGGCACGGTTGCGGGCCGCCCGACGCTTCATCGCGCGCCGCTCGTCCTCGCTCATCCCGCCCCAGACGCCGGCGTCCTGTCCGGTCTCCAGCGCCCACTGGAGGCACTGCTCCATCACCGGGCATCGGCGGCAGCAGGCCTTGGCTTCCTCGATCTGGAGGAGCGCGGGGCCGGTGTTCCCGATCGGGAAGAACAGCTCCGGGTCCTCTTCGCGGCAGACAGCGCGGTGGCGCCAGTCCATGGTCATCAGCTCCTCGTGGGCAGTTCGGAACCTGTCCCGACGGCCGGGACAGGCTGTAGATGGGTTCGGCGTCCCGGGAAGGACGCAGGTATTGCCGTGGGGCAGGTAGACGCCGTCCCGGGCGCGGTCCGGGGTCTCCCATGGCCTTCCGGTGACGGCGGCGCCGCGGGGGGCGAGCCGGTCCAGAAGGTCAGGGCAGCCCTCGGAAGGGTGCGTGGTCGCCGCCGACATGGCGTGTCGGCGGCGAATCAGGTTGCGCTGTAACTGAGTTGGGAGGGGTGCGTGACGCCGTACACCTCGGCGAGGTGTACGGCGCTCCCCGCCCGGCTGGGTGCCGAAACGGGCGCGCCTGGGTAACGGGGAGGCGTCCCCGAGCCGAAAGTTCTTGCATCACAGGGCAGTTGGTGCACCCGGCGGCTTCACGCATGCGGCCCCGGGGCAATTCGATGGCTCTGTGGAGTTGTGAAGGAACGAACACTTCCCTGGCCGCCGAGATGGCGACTTCCGGGTGCCGGACGTACTGGGGGTGGGCCCTGGCGGGCCCGCCGCACCACCCCCGGCGCCGCTCTGGGCATGACAGGTCCATGCCAGAGCGGTTCCGAGGGAAAGGCGGCGGGATGCCCGAACAGTCGGGTTACGAACTGCGGAGAGGGGGACTGGCTACTCGCCGGACGAACTGCGGGGACTGCCGCTCGACGCCGGTCCCTGAGGCTCCTGGGTCTCCTGCGCCTTCGGCGTCCGGGCGGTAACGGCTCGGCGGAGGAACTCGTCAGCCTGCCGCGTCTGGTTCTCCTGCGCGGTGCTCACTTGCCGTCCTCCGACTTCGAGTCGCCGGACTGGACCTTGCGATCGCCGCCGGCGAAGCTCCGGCAGAGGTGCTGGATGAGGCCCATCAGTTGCCGCCCCTCGACTTCGCGACGAGCTGGGCAGCCTGCAAGCGGCTGTCGGCGATGTCCTCCTGGAGCGGGCGCCAGCTCTCGACCCGGCCCCCCAGCCACGCCCGCCATGCCTGCTCCGCGGGCGAGTCGCCCAGGACGCTGGGGTCCTCGACCGCCTGCTTCAGGTCGGCGGCCGCCATGGCGGTCAGCTCGATGTGGGCCAGGCCGGCCGTGCCCTTCACCGTCACGACGTCGCCCGAGACCAGAACGTCGTTGGTCGGGAAGCCGTTCGCGACGGCCTCGGTGTCGAGCAGCGAGAGTGCGCGGTTGAGCTCGATGGCCAGCCTGCCACCGACCTCGCTGAACGCGGCGATGGCGTCGATCAGGTCGGAGATCGCGTCGTTCTGGTCGTCCTGCGAGGCCAGGGTGTCGGTCATGGTGGCCGGATCCTGGGGGGCGGCGTGTTCCGCCCTTCCGGTCTGCGAGAAGATGCTCACGGCGAGTGCTCCCTCAGTGATGTTGAGGATGAAGGTGTTCGCCTGGGTGCCCTGGCGAGGGCACCCGCTGCGGGCCCGGGAACTGCGATCCCCGGGCCCGCAGTCATTTCCGGGCTGCGATCCCGGTCTTGATGTGGCGAGTCCACTGCGCGACCGTGCGACTCGGGGTGCGATCCCGAATCTCCGGCGCTGGAACAACTGTGACACATCATCAGTGGATCGGTCAAGACTGTTCCGGAACAGTTAGAGCCGTGTCGGAACAGCTTCCGGTGTGGTTCACTACTGCCTAGAGCAGATGACTTCAGCTGGACGTGGAAGGACTCGAGGTGGAACAGCCCAAGTGGAAGGTGCTGGCCGAGGAGCTGGCACTGGAGAGCGCTCAGCTCCGCCCGGGCGAACCCCTCCGAAGCGTGCGTCAGCTGATCGCGGAAGGGCGCGGCTCGCGAACAACCATCGCTGATGCGTATGGCGAGCTGGTGCGGCGAGGTCTGGCGCGTGGAAAGCCGGGGGCGAGCTACGTTGTGCTCCCGCGCCGGACTGGACCGGTTCGACTCGCCCGGTACCTGATCCCGCTGGCACCTCAGGAGACCGCCGGCCTCAACGCCGTCGACGAATGGCGACTGCCCGGGCGACGGCAGTTGATCAGTCACGGCTTCGTTGAGCCTCCGGCCGGCGCGGCCATCAAGCTGGGCCTTGCCGAGGACAACCTCACCGTTCTGTGCACCACACATCACTTCGACGAAGGTACGGACGGCTTGCCGGAGAACGGGCCGTTCCTCTCCGAGACAACCTGGTACCCCGAGTCCGTTGCTCGCTCCCTTGGTCTCACAGACAGGCCGGATGTGGGAACGCCGGAGTTGATCGCTGCTCTTGCGCCCGCAGGCGTCGGCTCGACGCGAGAGCAGGTCCGATACAGACCCGCGAACGACACGGAGGCCGAGACCCTGGGGCTGCCCTACGGTGAAGCGGTCGTCCAGATCGAACGCGTGCTGTATGACGGCGTCGGCTCGCCGGTGCAACTCCACCAAGTGGTCGCGCCGGCCAGCATCACCGAGCTCGTGACGGAACGCCTGCCCGCCACCAGACCGCAAGACCCCGCCTAACACCTTCGCCTCCTCGGCACCGGAGCAACATCATCGCCAGGTACCGTGCACCGAACCGCTTGGGGCGGAAAGTGACATGAGGGGGTGACAGATCAAATGTCACCCCCTCATGTCACCTCCGCCTCCCTCGTCTCGGTGTAAGACTCGCCCCGCCAGCGCCACTGACAGGGAGGAATCGCCATGACTGAACGGCCCGGCTGGGCACGCAGGATGGTCGAGGAACGAGCGGCCAGGGAGTGGTCGCAGACGGATGCTGTCCGCGCCCTCATGGCTCGGTTGCCCGCGGACCAAGAGGTCATGGAGCAGGACCTCTTGCGCCAGTGGAAGCGCTGGGAGACCGGAGACACTCAACCCCGGAAGTACCAGCAGGCGATCGCCGAGACCTTCGGGACGACGACCAACGCCTTCTTCCCGCAGCCGGGGCGTAGGGACGGGCGTGCGGAGATTCGCCAGGTCAGCGGTATGGACACTTCCGAGATCATCTCGCGCCTTCGCGCGAGCGACGTCGACAACGCCACCCTCGACGCCCTGCGGATCACGGCCGAACGACTCTGCTGCGAGTACGCCTACATGCCGGCGGGTCAGCTCCTCTTGGAGGGCAAGGCTTGGCTCGCACGCGTAGCGGGGATCCGTCACCAGAAGGTCAACCTTGGCCAGCATCGTGATCTGATCGCGCTCGCTGGCAAGCTCTCGTTGCTGGTTGGCTGCGTGGAGTACGACTCAGGTATGCCGAGGGCTGCCGAGGCCACGCGACAGGCCGCGCTCTACCTCGGTCAGGAAGCCGGCGAGCTCAGTGTCCAGGGGTGGGGCTGGGAGATGAAGGCCTGGTTCTGTCTGACCCGGGCCGACTATCGCGGAGCCATAGCGGCTGCCGACGCCGGAATCGCCATCGCTCCCAAGGAGTCGGTCGCCGCCCAGCTGTACGCGCAGAAGGCCAAGGCCTGGGCCCGGCTGGGTGATCGCACGCAGACCGAGGTCGCCCTGGACCAGGGCCGGCTACTCCTGGAGAGGCTCCCGTACCCAGAGAACATTGATGATCACTTCGTCGTGGATCCGGCCAAGTATGACTTCTACCGGATGGACGCCTACCGAAAGGCTGGTGAGGACCGCCTCGCCGAGCGGCTGGCCAATGAGGTGATCCGGGCGGGAACTGACGCCGACGGTGTCGAGCGGGCTCCAATGAGGAACGCCGAAGCACGCATCACTCTCGGCGTGGTGGCCGCCCGCGAAGGTGATCTCGACAGCGCCCTCGCGTACGGCGAGCGCGCTCTTCTGGGGGACCGTCGGTCGTTGCCCTCGCTGGCGATGGTGGCTGGAGACCTCGGGCATGTGCTCCAGGCCCGGTTCGCTCATGCTCCAGAGGCACGCGACTACATCGCCCATCTACGGGACCTTCGGTCGGAGCGGTGATCGCTTTGCCGACAATCAGCGGTTGCCGGGTCCGTTCCGTGGCCTAGCTGCACGCCAAGACACCAAGCCGCGCGAAGTCAATGGCGTGGCGTTGTGGGGGCGCCGTGGGTTTAGGATCAGGTGCTGACCGTAACTGCGATCGGGGGATGGAATCCCCGACTGCGGTGGCGGCGGGCAAAAAGAATAGGCCCCGTGACGGCCGACGTGAATGTGGGTTGGAAGCCCACCAGTCGTGCCGGCCCCGGGGCCAAGAGTCAGGAGCCGTTGTAGGAGGCGGCTCCGGGTGACTCAGTAGCGACAACACCTAACTAGGAGGAGGTGTAGCGCTGTGAATCAGCGTACCTGGAGTGTGGCCCCAGGATGCAACAGCACCCGGCCGATGTCGTGCGGCGGTCGCCGCTTCCGGCCCGTTGGCCACTCCAGATTTCAGACTTCCCTTGCAGGTCAGCGGAGCTGCCTTGAAGGGTTCGCCCATGCGTGTGACGTCCAGGGGACTGTCCGCAGGGTCGCTTCGTTCCGGGTCTTCAGGAACGGGCTCACGCCACGGCCGCGGTGGGTGGCCGCTCTGGCGATGGGGGTGGGGATGATCTAGGCCCTCTGGGGCGGCGCCCTGCTCGCTCATGCTCCTCCTGGCAGGGAGGGCTGTGCGGGTAGCGCCGCCCGGGTGTCACCAGCTGGCAGGCCGGTGCGCCCAGATCGTCACGGTGAGGAGACCGCCCTGGCAGGGGCCTGTCCACCTCGCTACTTCATTCGGTTCTTTTCCGAGGAACCGCTTAAGCCCGGTGAGGGCCTTCGCGTGCTCTCACCCTGCAAGGCTGAGAACGAGGTAATGATGCAGCAACGTGCTGCCGTTTTCCACTCCGGCATGCCCTCATCCTTCCGAAACCGCTTGTTTTCGGACGCCCGTCGATTCGCCGACGGCTACATCACCCCGGTTGGTCACGGGATCAGCGCCTCAGGGCGGGTCCAGTGACGACGCTGACTGTGCCGGCGCCCGTCGCTGCCGTGGCGCTCCCGGGGCAGCGGCATGCCTCCGGGCCCGAAGGGGTGCCCGTCGGCCCGAGTGGCCGGCCGCTCGTCACCAGGTTCCCGGCTGCGGCGCTGGCGATTCGGACTCTGACCGCGGAGCTGCTGCGGGTCGTGACCGTGATCGCCGACTACGGCTACCTGTCCGGGGTGTGCTTCGCGGCGGACCAGACGATCGCCGACCAGCTGGGCTTGTCCAGGGGCTCGGTCAACCGGCTGGTGGCCCGTGCGGAGGCGGCCGGCATCGTGAGCTCGGAGTTCAACCCGCGCACGGGCACGATGAGCCGCACGGTGAGGCCAATTGCTGACGACGCGTTGGCAGTGTGCGTGTCCTCGCAGGCACGGGATCGCCTCGCCGGCAGCAGGTTCAAGGCGTACTCCCTCCTGTCGGTGCGTCAGCACCTTGGCGAAGCAACGTCGGTGGCCCGGATCGCTCGGGGCTGCTCGATGAAGGAGGACACCGCCCGCGCGGCGGTGGGGGACCTGCTGGCCGAGGGCTGGGTGTCCCGGGTCGGTGAGGACCGCGGTGCCTACATCTACGTGGTGCACCCGGCTCCGGTGGCCGGCGTCGCGACCCAACTGCCGCTCGACTTCCCCCTTCCCCGACAGGTCCGGCGCCCGCCGGCTGCCGACGGTGCCGAGGACGACCTGGCCGAGTGGCTGTGCCCTGGGCAGCTCGATCTGCTCTCGGAGCCGGCCTTGACCCCTCCCGTTTCGGTGACAGCGCCCTCCCCCGATTCGATCACTGCGCCCACCCCCTTTTCCGGCACAAAAACAGGCTCCCTTGATCAAGATCCTCTGAACATGCCGCTGACCGTAGATAGTGGCTGTTCCCGCGTAGCGGCTACGTCGGTGACGCGCGGCACGCGCGCGCGAGGCCTCCGTCGGCGCCCTGCTGCACGTCCGTCGGGATCCCGCCGCCCGCTGCGCGGGGAACAGCGAACCTCCCGCCCCAACACCATCCCGAGCCCCGGCAAGCGGGCTACCAATGGCGCGCCCAACGCGTTCCAGGGGCTGCCGGAGGGCCTGGAGCTAGCGCTCGCCCCGGCGATCCACCTGTGGCGTCGCATCACCCACGACTACGGCCGAGGCCTCGTCGCCGCAGCGGTGCGGGACGAACTCGACCGGATCGCAGCGTGGACCGGCCAGGCTGGGGCACCAAACGTCCTGGCCGAGCGCCTCGAGTGGCGTCTCGCTGAGCAGGGTGGCCCCGCACGGGTCACTGACCCGGTCGGCTGGCTGCTGCGCCGTGGCCTGCCCCGGCGTGGACAGCGCTGCGGGCAGCCCTGGTGCGACGGCGGAGTGCGCCTGGACACGGGCGCCGGCTGCCAGGCCTGCGAGGTCCGTACGGTCGACGCCCGCGCACTGCGCCAACGCCTGGCGGTCCAGCTCGCCGAGGAGATGCCCGCGGCGGCGGTAGCGCAGCGCCGCACGGTGCTGGAGCAGCGGCTGCGCGAGCACACCGTGCTGGAGCAGGCCCGTCGGGCCGTGGCCCTGGAGCAGGAGGAACAGGCCCGTGCCCGGGCGGAGGCTAACCGGCCCAGGCGGCTGGCGGAGGCAGCGGCCGCCGAGGCAGCCCGGCAGGCGCTGCCGTGTGCCGACTGCGGAACCGCTGAGGCGGCCGGGCTGTGCGACGGCTGCCGGCGGGGCCGGGACATGGCAGCAGCGATCAGCGAGTGCATCAACGTGGAGCTGGCCGCGCGGGCTGACCTGCGCCGGTACGAGAGCGTCCGCGAGGTCTGGGAGGAGACCCGCAGCACGCTGCGCGAGGCACGGCGGGCAGCCCGCCATGGGGCCACTGACGAGCAGATCGCCGGGGCCAGCGAGCTCGTGGCTGTGCAGCACGCCCTGGGCGAGTACCGGGCCCGCGCCCTCCGGCGGCTCGCCGCGTCCCCGGTCGCGGTCGAAGAAGCCGACCGGATCCGCGAGGCCGTGCTGCGGTCGCGGCACCGGTACGAGTCCCTATGGGCCGCCCGCGAAGCTGCCGAGCAGGAGGCTGCTGCTGCGGCGTCCCGGACCGCGCGCTACGTGCTCGACCAGCGTCTGGCCACCGTCGTCCGAATGCGCGAGCGGATCGCCCAGCGGTCCGCGCCTGCGCCGGAGAGGGATTCGAACGCCGAAGGCGCGAACCAGGCCCGCGAGCGCCTGCGCTCCGGCCGCTGACCCGACACCACCCCTGAGGAGAAACCGTGCCGGACGCTGAACGGGATGCCGCAGAGTGCGGCCACTCCCACTACGACTTGAACGCCACGTGCGCGCTGCCGACCGGCCACGGCGGCCGGTGGCACCAGGCCGTGAACCCGGACACCGGGGTGTCGATCCGCTACCGCACCGCGCCCACCACCCGGCACACCCAGGAGTGGATCCCCGACGACGACCCCGGCGCGCCCGACAGCGGCGAGTGGATCACCCTGCACTACGTCGAGACGGTGCACGCCCCGACGCCGACCGTCTCCGCAGACCTCGACCAGCGCGCCGCGAGCCTGGCCTCCTCCCACTTCCCCGTCGGCCACATCCGGCAGGCCACCGAGGGCGCGCACGAGGAACAGTGCGGCTGCGGCACCTGGTACCCGGCCAGCCGGCACAGCCTCCACGTCGGCCAGGAGATCAGCCGGCTCGCCCGCGCCTTCTTCGGCCTCGGCCTGGAAGCGGGTACCAACGCGGCAGGCACAAGCTGAAACAGCACCGTGCCGACCACGCTCGCCTCACCGACCGCCCCGCGCCCGGCGATCCTGGCGCGCGCAGACCACCCGCTGCGGAGCCAGCCGTCACGAACTCACCCGCACGGTGCGCAGAAGCCCGGCCTGCTGCCGGATTCGCCGACCTCCAAGAACCGACCCCGTCCGAGCACAGGGGCTGGAAGACTTTCCCGCAGCGGGCACACCGCGCCGAACCGGCCCACGGAGAGGATCACCAGTGGAAGCTGAGCGGCTGGGATACAGGGTGCTGGACGGGACCGCCCTGGAGACCCCCGCCACGGCGAAGGCCTTCCGGATGCGAGCCGAGAGAGCCCCTGACCGGCGTCAGCTCCATGCCGCCGCGGCGCTGGCCGGGGTGACCGGCCTGCTTGTCCTCATCGGCCAGTGGGTCGACCCGCTCGCCGCGATCGCCCTCTTCACCGGCGGCTTCCTGGTGGTCATCGTCGGCGGGATCTGGCAGCAGCACACCCGCCTCAAGGACGAGCGGCGACTCCTCGCCACCCGCCCCTGGCAGGTCTGGCCGTGCCGCGTTCACAAACTCCGGGCCCGCACCAGGGCCGGCGCCACGGCGTGCCGGGTGGATCTTCTCGCACGGAACGGAGCCGTCGTCCGATCGGGAAAGGCCGACCTCCCCACCGCGCTCTGGAACGCCCTGACCGACGGCGTCGGCACCCTCTGGATTTGCGGCGACCTGCGCCAGCCCTACCTCGTCGCTGCTCCCGGCGGAACCGCCTGGACCCTCTGCCACCCCGAGGACCCCCCGGAGCACAGCGTCCACATCACCATCCGGACCTGACCACCAAGCACCCGCGCCGGCCAACCGCTCGCACCGGCGGTCCCCCACGTTCCCCGTCCGTCGTGGGCCAGTTGCTCCGAGGAGCAGACCCACGCGCCCGAGGGCGCTGCCGGTCCAGACGCCAGGACCGCACCCGCAGCACGCCTACGGCGCAGCCGGCCAGCCCGAACCGGAACTGACCTCTCCACGCAGAAGGGCCTGCCCATGAGCACTCCCGTCCAAGAGGACAACGACGGCTGGGACCCCGAACGCATCATGATCGCGTTCACGGAAGCCCTGGGGGCCACGCCCCCAGACCGCACCCCGGAGGAACAAGCCCTCGTCCTCGCCGACGACATGGCCCGCCGCGCCGCAGCCCGCCCGTCTCCAGGCCGGACCTGGATCGCGCACCGCCAGGACGACGGCACGGTGCGCGCCACCGCCGAAGACGGAACCGTCGCCGTGGGCTGGGCCGCCACTCCCCAGGCGGTGACTGAACTCGTCGCCCCATGGGAGCCCGGCACCGTGCAGCAGCCGCTCGTCGACCTGCACGGCGCCACCGATCGGACAGCCGCCGTGACGAAGCCGCGCTTCCCCTTTCCGGACACCGCGGAGCTCGACGACGCCTTCGAGGCCCCCGCGCGGCTCATCGACCTCACTGAGGCGATCGCCGCACTGCGCAGCCACTGGAACAGCAAGAGCGTCGCTGACCAGGTCGAAGAGGCCACCCAACAGCTCCGGCAGACCGCGCGCCAGGTCCCCGAACTCTCTCTGGACGACGCCGAGAAGACCTGGTGCCTGTCCGCCAGCTGCGGCTGGGTTCGAACCGAAGCGATCGTCAACGCCGGCGACCGGATCTGGGGCAAGATCTCACGCTCGGGCTACGGCCGCGGCTCCTCCTGGATCCCCCGCGCGGCCGCGGAACTCATCGCCGAGCCGCACGACAACCTGCAGGCTTTCCTGCGCCACCACCTCCTCGACAACGAAGGCCCAGTCGAACTGGAGACGATCAACGGCCCCGAAGGGCCCCTCTACACCCTGGGCAGCGGAGGAGCACACCGCACCCACCTCTTCCGGATCCTCGGCCTGCCCTGGCTGTTCGCCAGGCAGACCGCCCTGATCCCGCCCCGCCAGATCACCGGGCCCATCGAATCAGCCGCGCACTGGCAGGGACTCATCTACCGGGACCTGCTCCACGGCACGATCCACCGGCAGACCACGATCGCCACCCTGCGCATCGACCACTGCCCCGCACCGTGGATGCTTACCAGGCCCGCGCTCGCCACCGCCTACAACATCGCCTATGACCGCGCCTACCCTGGCGCCCTCGCCCGCCTCGGCATCCCCACCGAAGCCCTGGCCGGACCGCAGGCCTGGGAGGACTGGCTCCTCCCACCCACCACATGGACAACGAAGCAGCCGAACGTCGCGGCGGAACCCGAGCGCACCGACACCCTGCTGGCGAAGCTGCGCGACCTGCTCCCCTGGCCCGCCCGCCGACGGGCGTCAGGGACGTCCGACCGGGCCTGACCGCCCGGCAGGGCCCGCCCCTTCCAAGAGGGTGCCAACGCTGCTCCTCGCCGGAGCGCGGCACCTGCCCCTGGCGCACAGAAACGGGCGCGCCCGCCCGCCACGCAGCCCGCGCTCCAACCACCAGCCCGACCCGCCCGCTGCGCCGGACGAGGCCGTCCCGGCCGGCGTCCCGGAGGAGGCAACTGCTGCCTGGGTTCCCGGAGTGCTTCCCGAGCCGACTGAGACGCGATCCGCCGACGCCGGCACCTCCTGCGACCTCTGCGCTCCGCCCGCAGCGGCCCTGCCAAGCCCAGCCCGGGCCTGCAAGCAGAACGGCACCAGCCATTGGCCGTCGCACCGCGCGGCGCAGCAGGTCGAGCGGGTGCGAAACCGTCCTCGCACCACTGCGACACTTCGCGGCGCACCTCTGCGAACCGTCGCAGCACCACCGACGCCCCGGTCTCCACGTCGCAGGGGCCACGCTGCCGGCACTGCGACCGCGTCTGCCTCGATACCCCGAGCATGGCGTCGCAGCGACAAAGCGGACGCGGCGAGGCACCGCGCTGGCCAGTGCCCGCAGTCCGGGGCGGTTCGTCCCAGCGCGCGGAGCGGAGTGCAGGCGTCCCGGCCCGCGAGAGGCTCATCCGGCACGGCGTGACGCCGCAGCGGGACTGATACTGCCCCGACAGCGCCCGCCGATGTGATCCGTCCGCTGTTGCGGACCTGCGACTGCGACACCGGGACCGGCGAGGTGTCGCCCAGGTGCGATCCGGTGACGCCCCCGGAGCAGCCGCAGCGCCGGTTCGTGACGAACCGATACGACGGTTGCCCCAGCGGCGGCCGCCGAAGTGGTTCGTCCGATAGGGCGGCTCTCGCCGGGTGCGACAACGGCTGCGACTGCGATACCCGGACCGGACGCGACGCGGTCGCCCAGGTGCGATCCGGTGACACCCAAGAGCAGCCGCTGCAACAGGACAGAACTGCGAACGCGGGTCCGACGAGCGACTGCGACACGGCCGTCCGGACCGCGAATCACCAACCCCGGAGAAGAGTCGCTCCGGTCGCTGATCTCTGGGGGGCCAGCGAAGCCGGCACGACGGCCCGGCCCGTTCGCCGACGCAACCCCTGCCGCACGGCGTGAGGTAGGTCCCGACACCGTCAACCAGCCGAACTGTCGGACCGACGTGGCAGCATCCCTGCCGAGACGAAAGGAGAGCCCATGAGCTTCCTCGGGATGTGGTGCCTGGTGCCCATGCGCGCTGACGCCATCACCGAGTACGCCCCGGCCCTGGCACCCGCAATCGAGGCCGAAGCCGCGCTCCCCAGTTCCACCGCCTTCCTGCGGTGGTGGCGGACGGAGGGCAGCACCGAGAGGACCCGCCACGACTTCGTCGAAGCCGCCGCACCGTCCGCGCTCGACGAGCAGATCTGTCGGGTCTACGAGGCATGGGAACGTGGCCGTGACGATGCACTGCCCCACCTCGCCGTCGCCACCCGCAACAGCTACCCCGCCGCCGCGCTGGCCTTCGCCCTCGGACCCGAGCGCTTCGCCGACCTCCCCGGCTGGTTCGGTGACCTGATCCTCACCCCGGAGCAGGTCCGCATCACGCTTCCCGCAGTCGAGCGGGTCTTCAACTGGACTGCCGCCAGCCGCCCGCCGGCCCGAGAGCTCCTGGCGGCCGCCCTCCGCGACGAAGGCGACCAGACCGATATCAACGCCCTCCTGGAAGGCGTCCCCCCGGTGTGGCGCGCCGCGGCAGAAGCCGGCCGTGGCTTGCTGGGAGCGCACTTCATCCCCTGACCGCCCGAGACGGTCACAGCGCGGTCCGCATCGGTCGGCGCCTGCTTCGACAAGTCGATACCAGCAGGGATCGCGTCCGTACGGTCGGCCGAAGTCGTGTGCTCCCGAGCCCTGGGATCCCCCTGTCGGCGTACAGGTGAAGGTGCTCAGCCATGTACGAGTGAACGTACCCAGCAGGTCACGCCGACTCGAACTTGACCATTGCGTCGCCCGCGGC
>NZ_JBVOOL010000040.1:0-46378 GCF_055664045.1 Kitasatospora sp. NPDC023385
CAACCCGGCATCCCGTCACGACGTCGGCAAGACCATCAAACGCGAACCCACGCTCCAGGCCCACCTCGCCGCGCGAGGTTAAACGTCAAGCTAAGACTGCTTCCTGGCTGGTCGTCGTAGCCGGCAGGACCGAGTTCCGCAGCCGTATCGGCGAACTTCTGCTGGCCAGCGAAGGGCCCTATGCCGGCGCGGCGTACTGCGTCACCCTCGCCACGTTCGGTGACAGCGCGGACGCCGATTTGCTGTGTCGGTACCTTGATCGCTATTTGCTGCGGCCTGACCTCGACTACGACCAGGGCTTTGCTCTTGGCGCACTGCTTCACCTCGATGCCGCCCTCGGGTCCGAGCGTGCATCCCGATACCTTGCCGCAGGTGGATTGTGGCAGCAATGGACCGACGCTCCGCCGCCCAGAAACCAGGATCCGCAGAAGTATCGGCAGGTCGTGCACCAGCTCTGCTCCTTCGCCAGCGAGTGCGCTGAACTCTTCGCGGCACTGGAAAACGAGCACTGATACTTGACCACCTGGCGCCCCGACTGCCGCGGGGACCTCGATAGAGTCTGGGCGATGACTGGGAACCGAGGCCGCTGGCCAAAGAACGATGAGGATCGCGGCGTCGAGGACGTGACGCTCTTGATACTGGAGTGGCTGGGCGAGCAGGGCGTGAACGCCATGATCAGGATGGACGCGGAGAGGCTGGCTGACAACGCGCCAGCGTGGACGTTCGCTGCCAGCGGCGGCCCGTTGGAGCATGGCATGCGAGCTGACGGCAGGACTGTCCAGCAGTGCATGTCCGTCGCTCTGGCCCAGCTGCGCGACGCTGGACTGTCGGTTCCGTTTTGATCTTCGCCCGCCGTTGACGTCGATCACGATGCCGGCTTCGTCATTTCGACGGTTCCTGTGGACTGGCCGAAACCTGGCATGCCGAGTTCGACGGCGGTCGACCGCCTGTTGACGAGCGCGTCGATCTGGGCGAGCTTGTCGTTGGCGCCCGCCAGGCTGGCTTGCAGGCCCTCGACCTCGCCGAGCCAGCCCTCGCGCTCGGCTTCGGTGATGCGCGCGATGAGGTTGTCGCGGATCTCCTCGATGCGGGAGCGCTGGTCAGGGTCGGGCCAATGCATGGAACATCGCAGGCAGGCGTGTTCATGAATGCAAGGGGTTGAGAAAGCGCGTCCGCAGAGCCCGGTGGCGACCTTTCGCCGCTCGAAGTGGCCGAGGAATTCCTGCCACTCGGAGTCGGTGGGAGTGCGGTATTCCTCGCTCGGGCGAAGGGCTCTGCGACGGGCGAGGAAGGCCAGGTGGGCCCTGATGGTCTCCTCCGGATAGACCGCCTTGTATCCGATCGTCACGGATATGTCCTGATGCCCAGCAATCACCTGGGCAATGTGCGGGGGAAGGCCATTGAGGATGGCGTCCGTGATGAAGATTCGGCGGAAGTCGTGCGGAGTGTAATGCAGTGCGGTGCCGTCGGCCTGGTCAACCAGGCCGGTGCGGGACAGGGCATCATCCAGCAACGCGCTAACCCGCTCCCGGGCGATGCGATGCGGTTCGGCAGCGACACGGCGCTGGAACAGCAGTGGGGCAGGCGGCATCCAGACGTGCTCGTGGTAGTCCCGGGCGCGGACGAGTGGGACCGCGCCGCTGGCGTCGCGGATCCGGCAGATGATCGCGCTGAGCACGTCGGCCAGTTCGGGGCTGACCACCAGAAGCCGTTCGGCATCGGTCTTGGACGGGGCGATCTGCAGCAGTGGGACGATCTCCCCAGTGGTCGGCAGCCGGTATTGGACCAGGCTGTGGTGGCTCAGCTCCAGCATCTCCTCGGAGCGGACACCGGTGTGCCGCAGAACCTCGATAATGGCCCAGGCCCAGAAGGCGTTGTCCTCCTCCCGGTTGAGCAGGCGCCGCTGCCGGGTGGCCGGGTCCTCGACCCAGACGTTGTCCGGGTTCGCGTGCGGCCGGTGGATCCGGATCAGGGTCTGACCGGCGGCACTGAACTGCTGCCCCGGGCTGGCCTGTCGTCCGGCGGTGAGTAGGGCTTGGGAGTCCCGTCGTTGTTGGTCGGCGGAGCGGACGAGGATCGGCAGCACGGGGAGCCGTTCGCGGGTGCGGGCGTCCATTCGTGCTTTGCGCCGCCGGGTGGTCTTGCGCCGATTCAGGTCCTGTTGGCTGACAGGGCAGGGTGCGACCCATTGTCCCCACCGGGCGGGGTTCTCCAGGGCCCACTGGGCCAGATCCAGGTAGAACGCCCGGACGCAGGCCAGGGTGTCCTGGTAGCCGAGCCGCTCGAGGGTGACCTCGACCCGGTCGCCGCTGCCGGTGGTGGTCGTGGTCCGCCGGGTGCGCAAGCGCTGCTTCCAGGCGGCAGCAACATCGGCGGGAAGACGCAGCGAGTCGATGCCGGGATGGTGCAGCTCCAGGTCCTGCCAGAAGCACTTGGCCAACTGGTAGGTCTGCCCGCGCAGCGTGCCGTAGTCCAGGGCGGGCTGTCGTTCCTTGAGATACTCCACCAGCAGATCGCGGATCGGACGGCAGGCGATCGGGTAGCGGTCGACGAGCTCCTCGACTGACCGCTGGCCGATGCTGCGGATCTCGCGCAGCGTGGGGACGCCGGCGCCGAAGACGCCGGTCTCGCGCAGTGCCCGGAACGTGGCCGAGCCGGAGCGGCGGCTCCCGCGAATCTCGGCCTCGACCGCCAGAACCTCCAGCAGGTCCCCGACCACGATGTCGGCCACCGTCCCGCCCTTGGCAGCGATGATGACCGCGGTGCGGAACAAGGCGGCGCGGCGGGCCAAGTCACTGATCCCGGGATCGGCCCGGCAGAAGTCGTCCAGCCGGGCGAAGCCGCCGGCGTCGCGGGAGCGGATCATGTTCCGTGCGAGCTTGCGCTTCTTGCCCCCGGTGAGCAACCAGCCAAGTGAGGGCCGGATGACGTCGGCCCCGATCATGACGACCAGGGAACTGGTCATGGTCTCCAGCCGGGTCCGCGAGAACTTGCCGTGCAGCTCCAGCCAGCTTGCCGGGCCGTCGGCCCACCGCTCTCCAGCCGCATCGGCGCCGCTGGCATACCAGCGCTGGTGCCAGGTCCGGCCCGGTTGCGCCTCCAACCAGTCCAGCATCAGCATCAGGCCGCGCCGACGGAAGTCGTGGCTGCGAGGGTCCTCCTGCCGCGGCGTCGCCTCGATCCACATCCGCAGCACCTCGTCGCGGTCCATCTCGGCAGCAGGCCAGTGCGCCGAGACGGGTCGCGGCGGGAACTTCGTGGTCTGCTGCGCTGCCGAGAGATGGGGCCGGGAGACCACGGATGCAGCGGCCAGGCGTTCGGTGACGATCACGCGATACCCTTGCCGAATAGCACGTTCATCGTCTCCGGCCGATAGCCCGGCGCTGGGGCGGGCGCCTTCCGCTCGGCGGCCTGCCGGCTCTGCTCGGCGTGATGGGCCAGGACTCGACGGATCACGTCTTCCTTGCGGGGCGTCAGGTAGAGCTGTGTCGTGGTGAGCTGTGCATGTCCGAGGACGAGCTGGACGTCCGTCAGCGGCAACGCCGGGTCCTCGGCCATGCGGAACGCTGCGGTATGGCGTAGTGCGTGGAGCGTTGCTGAGGTTCCCACCAGCTGATTCGCCCGCTCGAACATGCGGTGCACCGCGTGATAGGTCAGCGGGCGGACCGGGCGTCGAAGCGTCCACCACAACGGCAGGCGACGACCCCTCGGGATGAGGTCGCCCATCTGGACCTGGTAGAGCCGCAGCCAAACGAACGCGTCGGTGGAAGCCGGTAGTTCTTGAACCGCCCCCGTGCCCTTGCGTACCACCGATATCAGCTGCCGCCCGGGGGCGACCCCGCCTTGCAGCGTCGACAACAGCTCCGAGGCCCGCGCCCCGGTGGAGACGTAGAACGCGACCAATGCCCGGTCCCGGTGCGAGGGGAGCTTGGCGAAGATCTCGTTGAACTCCTCGTCCGGGATACTGCGCGGAATGCGCTTCGGGACACGGGGCCGGTAGAGACCTGTCCGCTCCTTGCGGTGCGGCTCCATCGGGTTGTGGTGCGCGTTCACCCGGCCGCTGCGGCGTGTGCGGTCCAGCGGGAACGGGTTGACCAGCATGGGCCCGGTGGCGATGTCCAGGTGAAAGGCGTAGAAGCAGCGCAGCACCGTCTCGTTGTGCGCCCGCACCGAGGCCGCATACGGCTTCGCCGAGCTCGGCGACGGCTCCGATGGCTGCCCCGAGCGCCAGTGCGGACGATCGGGCTGTCCGTTGATCAGCAGCCACCGACAGAAATCCCTCGCTTCGAGTCGCGTGGCGCGGTCCCACGACACGTCGATCGCCCACAGGAAGCGGAACCAGCGCAGCAGGTCCATCCCATAGGAACGCACCGTCGATTCGGTGCGGCCGGCTGCCTGCAGGTCACGGAAGTAGTCCGTCACCGCCTGGACGCCGACGCCGCTCGGGTCGACCAGACGATACGGCTCCCATCGGCTTCCGGTCGCCAGCAACGACCCCACCGCAGGAACGACCAATGCGGCCAGATCTCGATGCTCTTCCTCGTCTCCGATCACGACCAGGAAACGTAGACCCTGGAGCGCGTATCCGTCCCCTGAACTGCGGAATCTCTGGCCGTAGTTCAGTCAACAGAAGGATGTCAGGGCCGACCGCGGCGGTGGACCAGCGGGCCAGTACGAACGGCTTGTCCGGCACCGGCAGCAGGGCCTTGGCCTCCACCGCCTCGAACACCGACAGCGGACTCGCACCGCCCAGCGGCCGGCACTGCCTGCGGCCGGCGGTGCCGGTCGACCAGGTCAGTGCCTCGGCCTGCATCTGTTCGACCGAGGTGAACTGGCGCCCGCTCCAGAACGAGTCGCGGACATAGGGCATCGGCCGCTCGACCCGCGGCTTGTCCTTCGGCTTCGCCGCCCGGGCCGGGTCGACCAGGGCGCCGTAGTAGGTCGCGAGCTCGGCATACGACTTGTTGATCTTCGGATCGTAGAGGTCCGGCCGGTCCACCGCCGTGCGCAGGTTGTCCGGCACCAACCGCCGCGGGACACCGCCGAAGAACCGAAAGGCCTCGACGTGGGCCTGGGTCCAGGCGTGCTGGTCCATGTGCACCACCGGTCGGACGAACATGTGCCGCGAGCAGGGCAGCACCATCACGAACGCCCAGATCCGGTGCCGCTTGCCGGTCGACGGGTTGATCCGCTGCCCCAGGAAGCCGTAGTCGATCTGCGCTTCCGAGCCCGGCTCGACGTCGTCCCGCAGCACCGTCACCTTCGACCGGGCCGACTCGTCCGGAAGATTCTCGGTCACCCACCGGCGGAACGTCGACAACGAAACCGCCAACTTCCCCTCGTCCCTGAGGCGTTGGTGGATCGTGGTCACCGTGGTCGTCCCCAGCAGCCCCTTGACCAGGTCCCGGTGCGGCTCGATCTCCGCCCACGTCACCTGGTTCAGCCGGCGCTGGGCCAGCTCCGGGAACCAGCTCTTGATCAGTTTTCCCCAGTCAGCCTCGCTCATGGGCGGCCCGCCCGGGGCCATCCCGGACGCCTCCGCCGGCGCCAGATACTTCCTGATGGTCTTGCGGTCCACCCCCAGCGAGGCCGCGAGCTGGTTCTTCGACCTGCCCGCGTACCAGTGGACGTAGATCTCGACGATGTCGACCACGGTGAACGTTCTCCTTGCCATCCAGAGTGTCCGTCGACCTCTCGGCCTGTCGGTCGAGGGACGGTGACGACTCCGAGATGGTCAGGACCCTCAACCCGGCTCGGGGATGCCCAGGGGGAACCTGAACGATTCGGATCGAACGATCACTCACAGGTCAAACCACTCGATCTGGGGCATTCGAGGCCTCCGCCGTGGTCAACTTCCCCTTGGGGACTCGTGACCACGGCCCTGGCCCATTCCGTGACCACGAAGCCTCAGAAGTTGGGGAAATCGCTGACTGTTCACACTCAGGCCTTCGGGAGCGTTATCCCCAGCTCGAGCATCGCCGGCGAGGCCGGGCCGCCCTCGGAGCGCTCGGTCTTGTAGCCCTTGACCCCGGGGGCCACGGTGCGCGGGTCGACGGCCTCCGAGGGGGCGCCGGTGGAGTACAGGCCGTCCGGGTCCTGGTCGCGGTCGTGGGGCAGAAGCCAGAAAACGCGCCGGCGGAAAGTGCCGGAGGCGCGCGAGGACTTGGCGTCCGGGCCGAGGATCGCGTAGCCGACCATGCGGCCGTCGCGGTGGTAGGCGGGGCGGCCGCGGCGGGTGGTGAGCCGGTCCAGCGACTGACGGACGTAGTCGAGGTCGGAGGTGTCCTCCAGCCAGACGAGGTCGGTTTCGTGGGCGAGCTCGGCCGGGTCGATCAGCGCGCTCACGCGTGGTGCTCCTCTGTGTCGTCAGTGATCAGGCCGATGCCCGGGTAGTACTTGCGGCTGTTGGACAGGACCATCTCCTTGGGAGAGGTCATACCCAGTGTCTCGCGGACTCGTGCGGCGAAAGCACGTCCGGATACAGGATTAGCCCCCTCGAATCCGCACCAACGGGTGTAGGCGCCGAAGAGCTGGGCCTGTTCCGCGCGCATGCCCTCGCCGGTGACGCAGGATTCCTTGAGGAAGCGGCCGACGTGGTCCTCGGTCTCGGCGTAGGCGGTGGTGGCGGTCTGGACGGCCTGGGGGCCGGCGAGGTCCTTCTCACCGGCGAAGTAGCGGCGGGCACCGTCGATGAGCCACGCGAGGATGCCGGGGCCCTCCTCGGCGACGAGGACGTGGGCCAGGTTGTCGATCTTGCGTTCCTCGGGGACGACCCGTTCGAAGGGGATCAGGCGCATCCGCCGCCAGAAGGCGAAGCCGCCGGTGCCGACCTCGGGGCGGTGGTTGCCGAGCAGCCAGAGCTTGTGGGTGGGCTCGAAGGAGAAGAAGTCCTGGCGCATCCGGCGGGCCTTGATCTTGTCGCCGCCGGTGAGCAGCTTGACCCGGGCCTCGTCGAAGCGGTCGCCGGGCTTGAGTTCGGAGCAGACGATGATGCGCCGCCCGTGGAGTTCGGCGAGGTCGGTGGGATGGCCGTCGAAGGTCTTGGCCATGAGGAAGCCGGGCGGGGCCGCGTCCGCGTAGTCGCCCAGCAGCTGGATCATGACGTCGAGGAGGACGGACTTGCCGTTCTTGCCCTGGCCGTAGAGGAAGGGCATGACCTGGGCACCGACGTCGCCGCTGATGGAGTAGCCGAGCAGCAGGTGGAGGAAGTCGCGGGTCTGGCGGCCTTCCTTGTCGTCGCCGAAGGTGTCGGTGAGGAAGCGGTCCCAGCGCGGGGTGGGCATCCGGGCCGGGGCGAGGGTGGTGGAGCGGGAGTGGTGGTGGACCTTCGGGTCCGGCGGGACGATCGCTCCGGTGCGCAGGTCGACCACGCCGCCCGGGGTGCACAGGGCGTAGGCGTCGGCGTCGAGGAGGGCAGCGTTGAGGACCATGCCGGGGGCGGACTTCGCCTGGGCGAGCATGGCGTTCATGCCAGAGGTGGACAGGGCGCGGCGGCGGTGCCGGCGCAGGTCGGCGTTGGTGTAGACGCCGCGGGGGTCGTGGATGGCGACGTTCTCGGCCATCTCTCCGGCGGCCCACAGGACGGTGTCGTCCTCGTCGAGCTGCCAGCGGTGAGTGGACCAGCGGTACCAGCCGATGCCGGGGACGTGGCGGTAGTCGCGGCCGTAGAGGTGGACGAAGAGTTTGGCGTTGCCGCGGTCGGAGAGGGAGTCGGGCAGCAGGCCGTGGGAGCTCGCCTGCGGGCCGCTCTGGGCCTGGACGGTCCGGGCTGCCGGGGCGCCCTGTGCCGCGTGCGCGCTGTGTCCGGTGTGGGACGGCGGCTGCGGGGGTGCTTGGAGGGCGTCGGCGGGGGAGTCGAGGAGACTCTCCTGGACGGCGGCGCCGTGCCAGGGCGCCGGCGAGGGGCCGGGCAACGACGGGTACTCCAGGATCTGCTGGGCTGCGGCCACGGGGTCGAAGACCGTCCTCTTGCGGGGGCTGTCGGTCATCCGCGGGCCTTCCCGATGTGCAGGGGCTGCCGCGCGCCGGCGGCGAGACCGGAACGGATGACGGCGGAGCTGTGCCGGTCCTGGCGGGGCCGGGCGGTGCGGGCGGCGTCGAGGAGGAGCTGCTCGGCCGCGGTGGGGGTCAGGTGTCCGGCGGAGACGAGTCCTCCGACGGTGTAGGCGGCCCGGTTGAGCTTGCCGGTGAAGCCGGCGCCCTCGGGCGTGGTGACGCAGTCGGTGACGTCCTGCAGGACGGTGTCGAGGACGCGTTCGGCTCCGCGCTTGCCCCCGCCCGCGGCCACGACCGCCTGGCGGGCACGGTCGGGGACGGGGGCCTGGACGGGCGGCCGGGTTTCTTGTCTGTCCTTCAGATGGCCGGTGCGGACGAGTTCCTCGGCGAGCCAACGGGGGAGTGGTGCCGGGGTCCAGGCACCGGGCAGGGCGGTGTAGGTACCGGCGCTCGTGGTGGTCCCGGGGGCCACGATGTAGCCGCCGTGGGCGCGGACGTCGACCTGCCAGGCCAGGGCCCGTCCGGTGGAGGAGCCGGTGGAGCAGGTGAAGCCTCGGTGCGCGTCGTCCCGGTACCAGACGTGCAGGCCGCCGGAGGGCGTGCGCACGCGCAGCGTGGAGGCGTCCTCCGCGGGGGAGGGGGAGCGACGAAGGGCGGCCAGCAGCGCGAGCGTGTGGTAGCCGTTCTCCAGGCCTTCGAGGTCGACGTGTTCGTGGATCGGGATGCCGGGCAGGATCCGGTCCCGGGCGGGGACGGTGCTGGGGTGACTGTCGACGTCGATGACGACCAGGCCGGCGGGGCCGCAGGCGACACCGGTGCCGAAGTCGGGATTGGTCTGCCACCAGGCGGTGATGACGTCCTGGTCGAGGGTGGCGGCGTGGAAGCCGTGGCACCAGCGACCGGCGCTCGGGCAGGAGCACTCCGCCGGGGAGTGGGGGGATTCCTGGCAGGCCGGGCAGTTGGCGGGCGGGGTCTTGCGGCCGGGGGCCAGGGGATGGACCGGCCAGGCCTGGGCGGCACACCAGCGGGCGACGGCCAGAGCGTCCGGCTGGCGGCCCGTTCGGTCGCTCCCCACGGCCTGCGGCGCCGTCACGCGGGTCCCTCCCCCTTGGTTCAGTAGCTGCTGCAGCTGCTTCGGTAGCTCGGTAGCTGCCCGACTTCCGGCCGCTCGTTCAGTCGCTGAGGGGCAAAAAGCCAGGTCAGGGCACTGGTGGACGCCGGATCAGCGACTGAAGCGACCGAAGTCCAGAAGATAGCTCACACAGACTATCCGAGCGAGGACTCCCGTATCCGGAGTGGCGGACCTTCCCGGGAAAACCCAGCTACCGAACCCCGGGGGAGCGACCGAGTCGCTTCAGTCGCTGTTTTCGGTCCACGGACGTTTTCGCAGGTCGGAGCCGTTTTTCAAGCCAAACAGCGACTGAAGTGACTGTAGCCCGGGTCTATAACGCGCACACGCACACGGGAATGTCTTCATATACCCGACCTTGAGTCGCTTCAGTCGCTGATGGGGCTGGTAGATCCCGTCTGACCTGGGGTTTTATCCAGCGACTGAAGCTCAGCGACTGAAGCTACCGAGTCTCTCGCTCCCGGTCGCTCGGCGTGTCGCGCGCGACCGGAGTGCTTCCAGGGGCCGCCATGTCCAGGATTCGGTCGCTTGAGTCGCTTCGGTAGCTCCGGGGAGGGCGCACCTGCGCAAGGCCGTGTCGTTAGCCGCATGTAGGCGTTCTTCCTGTGGTGAGTCGCTTGAGTCGCTTCGGTAGCTCGAGACCCGGTCCAGTAGCGACCGGGTGTTAGCCGCACAGGAGCGCTTGTCCGCAGGAGCGGCTCGTGCCTGCCGCGGAAAGGCACCGTTTTTGCCGTGAGGCTTGCCAGCGACCGAGAACAGAGACTCAAGCGACCCAAGCGACCGAGCACCGGCGTTGCCGCCGACAACGCCGACGTCTCCGCTCCGACGGGCTGACCGCTCTCTGGGCCCCTGTCCGCACCCGTCTGTCAGTGCCACCTGATAGACAAACAGCGTGCTGCCCTCTCCCGGGTCCACGGGACTCGCAGCACCTACCCGCACCAGCGCGGCGCGGGCTTCCCCATCCTCCTGCGCAACCTCCTCGACCGGGTCGGCGTCCTGGTCCTCTTCCTCGACGAACGCCAGATCGTGCGTCCCACCGAAGGCCTCACCCTCGACGAGCTCGAACGCCACGCCCACGAATCCCGGGCCACGCTGCGGCACGTGAACCTCGAGACCCAGTTCCGCTGCAACGGCTCCCAGGCCTACCACCACTGGATCGACCTCCTGTTCTCCCCGACCGACGCGCCGCAGCCCTGGAACGCCGGCAGCTACGACCTCGCCCTGGCGCCCGACCCGGACGCACTTGCCTCCTGGGTCGACGGCCACACCGCGCGGGGCCGCAGCGCCCGGATCACCGCCGGATTCTGCTGGCCCTGGAACACGGGCGACGTCCCCCCGCTCGAGCCGGAGGTCACCATCCGCTGGCACGGCCGGAACAGCAGCCGCGGGAAGACCACGTAGTGCTGCTGCCAGGCCGGCAGGACACTCTGCGCGTGAGCGGTGCGCCGCAGGTGCGGCGGGATCGGGTGGTGCTCGCGGAAGCGGGCGTAGCCGATCAGCTTGGCGGCGAGCTTCTCGCTGGCCATCGTGCCGCGGTCGACCTCGACGAACGCAGTGCGGCCGGGCCCGCCGGTCGCGTAGTGCAGCAGGCCGTCGGCGATGACCGCACCATCGCGGCCCTCGCCGTAGCGGTGGTAGACCTCCGGCAGGAAGTCCAGCGGCCGGCACTCGTCCCCGGCCTTGCGGGCGCCGGCGACGAAGGCAGCCTGGGTGCGGGTGACGGCCAGGATGTGCCCGACCCGCAGCCTCGCCTCGGTCTTGTCCTCCGGCAGCGGCGGCGAGGCCACGCCTTCCAGTTCCGGGAAGCGGGCGGCGATCCGCGCGCCCCGCTCGGTCAGGTACCAGGCCCGCAGCTTCCCGGCCTGGGGGAGGATGACGTCGTGGACCAGGCCCTCGTCCTTCAGCCGGCGCAGCCGTCGGCGCATCAGCTCCAGCTGGCTGTCGGGGGTGTGCAGGACGCGCAGCTGCTCGGCCGTGGCCATCCGGAACTGGAACAGCGCGGCCACGACCTGGTGGTCGATCTCGGGCGGCGTCGCCATCACGGACTCCTCAACGTCGGTGCCCGCTGCCCCGGTGGCGGCGAGCACCCGTAGACAAGCCCGCGTTTCTCACCGGATTTCTCACCAAGACCGGCCCATCCGGTCACGATCCGACAACGGGTCCGCTAACCGGTGCGACAACCGGTGGTGAGAACCGGTGCACCAACCGGTCGCCGCCCCGTCCGCCCGCTGCGCCCAGATTCCGGCCATCTACCCAGGTCCGAGGCCGTAGTGAGTGGCCGTCAAGGTCAAACTCACCACCCCGACAACCCTCTCCTTCCCCTTCCTGTCCTTGGCTTTGTGGGTGGTGGTTGGCTGGTTGGGTGGGGCGGTGGCGTTGAGGGTTCGCTGCGCCTGCGGCGGGCCTTTTCTTCTCGCGCGTCCGGCTGGTGCCGGCCGCTCGTGGTGGGGCGGGGGCTGGGGCGTGCGGGCGGCCCGGGAAGGCCGCCAGGCCGCCCCCGCAGGAGCAGGCCTGTTCCCCGGACACGGCGGGCACAGGCGGGCAGAGACGGCCCTGGACGCTTCTCGGCGGGCGCTGGGCCCGGCGGGTCAGCGCCCGCCGAGCCGCTCCGGCTGCTCGGCGGCTTGGTGTGGCGGGCCACGGCGCGAGCGGCCAGGATGACGCCGAGCGCTGCGAGCATTCGTTGCAGGACCGGCGTCCGGCGGCCGTAGCGGTAGGTCAGCCCCTCAATCTGCTCGGCGAAGGTGACCCGCGGGCAGTCCCCGTTGTCGCAGAACAGCCGACGCACCGACAGTTCGATCATCACGCCCCGCCCGCCGCACGGCGCGTCGGCCAGGCGCCGTCCATACCTGCTGTGCACCCGACCTGACGCGGTCCGGCAGCCCGGACACGACAACGGCACGTCCTCCAGCGTCGACGCCTCGATCACCACGCTACCCGTCCGGCACATCCACGCACTCGACCCGCACCTCTGCGAGATGCGGAAGCAGAAGGAGGTTTCCTCACACGCGGTCAGCATTTACCCGGCTATGACGGAGCGTCACCCAGCGCACGGAAGCACGATCGACTTCACGGAATCCGTGCCTGAACCCTAAATTTTGACCCCGTGTGGGTCTCCGACAATTGATTCCTTTGCGTGATCGGCGACTCGGGTCTGCGACCTTGCTCCAGACGAGCCGGGCTGTCTGCGCTGGATGCGAGACTCGTCGCCGTGACGCTGTGCGATTACTTCTCTGCCGCTGACGACCAGGCCGCCGTCGCCGTGGCCGAGCGGCGCGGAGGGCCGGCCGAGGCAGGACACGACGTGGTCTTCCTCAAGTACGTCGACCCGGTGGTCGCCGCCGCTCGGCTCGAAGCGATCCTCACGGACTGCAGCTATGAGGAGGCCAGCCAGCGTCCTCGGTCGGGGCAGCTGCTGTCGTCTCCGGAGAACGACACCTTGCTGGTGTTCAGCCTGTCGGACACCCTGGTCGAGGCCCTCGCCGCGGCAACGCCCGCTGACCTGGTGCGCGTTGCCGAGCCGTGGTCCATGACGGCCGAACTGCAGCAGTGCCAGGTCGACGCCCAAGCGGCGCTCGGAGTCCTGGAGGCCTTGGTGGGCCTGGCCCAGCGAGCTGGAGCTGCCGGCCTGCGTCTGTATTGCCGGTGGTCCCTGTGACCAGCGGGGTTCAGTAGCCCGGCTGGATCAGTCGCGGGTGGCGCGGTCCACCCTCCCCGTCCCGCCGATCGCCGCCTCCCGGTCCCAGACCAGCGTCCTGGTGACCCGCCCGATCACCGATACCACCCGCTACGGCAAGGCCGAGGCGATGGCCTGGAACCGGATGCACCCCCGGCTCACCCACCGCGGCCCCTGGCTGGACCTCGCCGAGGAGGAACTGCCCATCCTTCACGGCACGTTGATGCGCCTGAAAGTGGAGCACCTGCCGGGCGACCGCGACCCGAAGCCGGTCTGGCTCTGGATCTCGTCAACCACCGCCACGCCGGCGGACGTGGACCGCTGGTGGTAGGCGTTCCTCCGCAGATTCGATCTCGAACACACCTTCAGGCTGATGAAGCAGACCCTCGGCTGGACCGCTCCGAGGATCCGCCACGCCGACAGCGCCGACCTGTGGACCTGGCTGGTCATCGCCGCCCACACCCAGCTCCGTCTCGCCCGCCCGCTCGCCGAGGACCTGCGCCGCCCTTGGGAACGGCCAGCTGGGCCCCGCCGTCTGACCCCCGCCCGGGTCCGGCGGGGGTTTCGAAACATCCGCGCGAACGCGGCTTGTCCGGCGGCCGCACCGAAACCGTCCCGACCAGGGCCGGGACGGCCCGCAGGCTCGAAGAACAAGCACCGCGCCAAGCACCACGCCGTCGGCAAGACCGTGAAACGCGCCGAGTCGATCAAGGATCACCAAGCGCAGCGAGGTTGAACGCCAAGCTCAGGCGCCGTCCGGCAGGGAGGCGGGAGGCGGGAGGCGGGAGGGGGGAGGCGCACCGCCCATATGGCCCGCTGGCCCGCCGCCTCTGCTGCGGCCTGGCGCGAGACCGCGTCGGCGGCGCACGCGGCGTGGGAGGCATCCTTTGTCCCTGGGCGGAGTGACGGCTGCTTCGAGCTGCGTCACTCCCCGCTCCCACGTAGCGGTCTCGGTTATCGGCCAGACTGGAGGATGGAGCCCATCATCCAGCACTACGCAAGGCAAGGACTCCTCGTCACGGTCGACGCTGTCGGCACACCCGACGAGATAGCCAGTCGCGCGCTCACCGCGCTCCGACAGCATCAGGCATCCACCCAGATGTGACGGAGCGTCACCCAGCGCACGGATGCCCGATCGACTTCACGGAATCCGTGCCTGAACCCATATGACCCGACAAAATCAAACCGCCGGCCGCGCTTAGCCGAAGGTCGCCTGGATATGGAGCATGAAGCCGTTCTTCTCGGCGTCCCGGCGCACCCGCTGCTTCACCCGCGGCTGCCAGCCGGCACGGACCTCCTGCTCGATGGCCTTGGCGGCCGCGGGCTTCGGGGTGCCCTGGCCCTTGAGCCAGCGCTGCACCGTGCGCTGGGAGACGCCGAGCTCGGCGGCCAGGGCCTTGGTGGAACCCTTGGCGCCCTTGAGCAGGAACCGCATCCGGGCCCCGGTACCGGGGGATGTTCTGGCCCGCACGGCCCGGCCCTCAAGGCACCGCCGCGGTGTCCCGGCTGAAGGGGGCCACTCGCTATCGGCCGATGACAGCGCCCGCACCACTGGCCAGGTGCGGGACGCCGCCATGAACCCTCTGTATGCCGAGCGCCGTGAAACCAAGGGGGTGTTGTGCCCTCCGGGGGCTTTTCGGGCCCCCCGTGTCGCCAGATCTGGCATGTCGCCGGATCCAGCAGATCGGGGAAATGACGTGAAGATTCGAAAGTATCTGCAGGCCGCGGCTCACGCGGGAGTGGTGTTGTCATCGCCTCGTCCTTGATGGGCGCTGCGGCTCCGATGGGCCAGGCCCCGGGGACGCCTCAGGGGTCAGCTGCCGTTCCTGTGGCAGACACAAACGGGCGCGGGCTGTGCTTCGTCGAGGAAGTCCCCGGCCGAACTGCGGAAGCCTCGGCCGAGCAGATCACCGACGAGGCTCTCAGGTATCGTCCGATCGCCCTGTGACCGGTCTTGGTCAGCTCTCGACGGTCACGCGCGACTCCCCAGGACCTGGCGGTCAGGCTTCGTCGAACGGTTCGTCACTCCACCTGAACCAAGCACGGCCGTCACTGATGTGCAGGAGGAACTCCGCGACCGGGCCTGCCGGGGCCACCAGTGACAAGGCGTCCGCGATCCGGTCATAGGCGTCGTCGAATCGCTCGTACTCCTCCGCTTCCAGCAGAGCCAGCGACTCGTCGAACCACTGCTTCACCTCTCCGAACTCCGGCGTTGGAACGAAGCGCCCGTTCAGCCACGGAAAGTCGGCCTCGTCGATCACGATCTGGCCGAGCTGCTTCTCTTGCCGCATCAGTCGCCAGACTTCGCCCTCGAAACCCATCCCGCCAGCTCTCCGATCCGGCTCCTGGTGTCGCCAGCAGCTTCCCACGCGGTAAGGACAACGAGGCGGAGCGCCAACGCTGCTGTCGGTCAGCCGGTGGCGGCTTGTTGTTCGGCGACGGTGCCGGAGAGGTGGTAGGCGGTGGAGGTGTCGACGCCGAGGGCACTGAGCAGGCCGAGGGCGGCGGTGAGGGGCGGGGCTCCGGCCATGCGAGCGGCGGCAAGGTGGGCGGGGAGGCGGTCGGCGGCGATCAGGGCTGTCCACTGGGTGGCGGAGAGGGCGAGGTAGTGCAGGCCGGGGAGGTCGGCCAGCAACGCCAAGTCCGGGGTGGCGCAGCCGGATAGGTCGAGGGAACGCAGCGCGGGGAGGGTGCGCAGTGGGGTGAGGTCGATCGGGGTCTCGGAGGCGACGGCGAGTGAGGTGAGGTGCGGGTGGCCGGTGAGCGGGGTGAGGTCGGCCCCGGCGGCGAGGCCGACGGTCAGGTCCTCGACGGGGAGTGCTGTCACGGGGGACAGGTCGGTGGTGGCGCAGCGGTTGAGGTGCAGGCGCCGCAACCGCGTGGTGGCGGAGAGCGGGGACAGGTCGACGGGTGACGGGACGTCATTGAGGTGAATCGCCTGGACGTCCGGCGCGAGCCGCTCGTCCAGTGCGGAGAGCACCAACTGGCGCGACCCGTCCCCGGACTGCTGCGGAGCGTGCGGATCGGGCCGCCCCAGGGCCTGACCGAGCCAGGCGGTGACGGAGGAGGCGACGTAGCGCGGGCCCTTGTTGAAGTCCCGGCCGACCTCGATCACCTGGCCGGGGCGGCCGTCCGCAGCCGGTGCGAGGTCCACGGCGAAGAAGTTGCCATCGAACCAGGTGGCGAACGGAAGCCAGCCCGGATGCCCCGAGCAACGGCGCACCGTGTTCGGCGGGTCGGCATCGAAGACCACCTGACCCCATCCGAGGCCCCATCCGAACCAGGTCGGGACACCGATGTACTCGTCATGTGCGGCCAGCGCCGCGTCGAGCGACAGCCAGCAGTACCCGTCCAGTGCCTCGCTGCCGCCGTCCCCGTCGGCCTCCAGGTACAGCGCGCGCAGGTCCGCGGGGAGTGCCTGCCCGAGACGGAGCTCCGCGGCGGCGAGCTGTCCCTCGGTGACGGGCGCCGGCATCTGCCGTTCCGCGCTGGAGCGTTCGGCGTGCTGCCGGAGTATGGCCCGCAGCCGCTCGACCGCCTCCGCCGGGTCCCCGGCTGGGTGCAGCTCGGACGGTTCTGCGCCGTCGACCGCGCCCGGTTCGGACGGCCGGAAGTCGGGGTCGAGAGTCAGTGTCCAGCCGTCCTCGCGCCGGCCCTCAGGCTCCAGCGTGTCCCGGAATACCACCAGCTCGAAGGCGCCGGACGGGCGGCAGACCAACTCCAGGGCGATGGCCTCCCAGCCGTGGCTGTCCCGGAACCAGAACGCCAGCGAGGCGAGGCTCTCGTACGGGGACGGCATGCTGAAGTAGGAGCCCGGACGGCTCGGCACCACGTACCCGCTGCCGGACATGCCAATGCCCGTCCGGCCCCCGTGCGCCCGCAGCACGCACTCCGCCCAGCCCTCCGGAGCCTGCGCGACGATCTCCGCCGTGATCTGCCGTGCCGCCTGTTCCACCGTAAGGTCCATGCCTGTCCCCTCGTCCGTGCTGTTCGGACGATCATGTCAGCAGGCTGCGACAGAGCGATCGGCAGTCGGCTGGCGCCGACGGGCCGCTGCTGCCATATCCGATCAGCCACGGCACTGCCCTGGACGTCCACCACCCCGCAGGGCTCGCCAGCGCCAACCCGGCGGAACCTCTCGGTCTCCTCGCAGGCCCGGTCGTAGTCGTCGGGCTGGCCGCTGTTACCGATGATCATGCCGTCTTCGGTGCAGCCACCAAGTGCTGCAGTGCGGATCCCGGGACGACGAGCAGCGGACAACGGACAGAACTGGTGGACCTACATAAGTACACCGCCCGCCCGCGCTGCTGGCTGCCCGAGATCGCGGACTGGGTCACCTGGTACTCCGGGATCGCGGCCTTCGTCGACCCGTCTCCGGAGCGGGCGTACTGGACCGCGGTGGGCGGTCACATCCTGGTCACCAGCACGAAACTGGGCGCGGCGGCGTATGTGGACGACCGCGCCGTGCACCACGCCGGCAACTGGGACGTCACCCTCGCCACCGTCGTCCACGCCGTCGGCCTGGATCGCGCCGACGTTGCCGTTCTTGCTTGACCCCTCGACAAAGGGCCTGTCTCTCCCAGTTTCACAGCGGGGAGAGACAGGCCTTTTTGCGTTCCGGACGATACATCGTGGCAGCGGGTGGGGCCGGGTCTGCGCGGGGCAGCCGGTGTAAACGCCGTTTACACCGGAGTGGGAGAGAACCAGACGGCACAGGCGTGCCGGATGTGTCTAAACCAGTTGCACGCCACTAAGGTGACGTCATGACCTCTCAAAACCTCGGAGGAGAGCGGGAAAAGGTGGCGTCGAAGCTTCCTGCAGCTCTCCGTCAGGAACTCAAGACCCGAGCGGCGCAGCTCGGCATCGACATGCAGGTCGCTGTCACCCAGGCCGTCGAGCAGTGGCGTGCCCGGCCAGCTGACAGCCACCTGACCATCGACACCTCCGGGGCGGAGAGCTGGAACACGCATCTCCCCGCTGGCCTGTACGACGCGTTCAAGGACGACTGCGACAGCCGGGACGGCATGTCCTACGTCCAGGGCCTCGCCCAGGCGATCCGCGAATGGATCGACTCCCACAACGTATCCCTGACCGAGCTGACGATCCCCCGCTATACGCGACGGATCGTCGTCTGCAACCAGAAGGGCGGCGTTGGCAAGACCACGATCGCTGCGGGGACGGGCCAGGCCATAGCGCTGGGCCTGCCCGCCAGCACGGGCTCGTCGAAGCTGCCCGCGCTGCCGGGGCTGCGTACTCTCCTGGTCGACTACGACCCGCAGGGCCATCTCACCTCCCAGCTCGGTGTCAAGCAGATCGCCCCGGGCGAGGAGAGCCTGGTGACCCACATGGTCGACAGGGACCGCGTCGCCGGCTCGCTACTCGACCAGGTCGTGGAGATCGAGCCGGACCACTTCGAAGGACGGCTCAGCCTCCTTCCCTCGAGCTTCGACGCCTTCCTCCTCGACTCCCGGCTCGGCTCCGTCCGTGGCCCCCGCGAGACCAGCCTCCAGCGTGCACTCGCCCCGCTCGAGGAGCACTTCGACGTCATCGTGATCGACGCGCCGCCGAACTTGGGCTTGGCGATGGACGCCGGCCTCTACTACGGGCACCGCCGCAAGAACGAAGCGCCGGGCTCCTCCGGCGTTCTCGTCCCGGTCGAGGCCGAGGACTCCTCCGCGGACGCCTACGCCATGCTCGACAGCCAGATCCGCACCGTCAGCCTCGATTACGAGGTCGACATCGACCGCCTCGGACTCGTCGTCAACAAGTTCGACAAGCGCAAGGGCTACGTCGCCACCCACTCCCTCGAGAACTGGAAGTCGCTGGGCACTCCGCCCGTCGTCTCCATCGTCCCCGACCTCAAGGAGCAGCGCGAGGCCGTCCACGTGAAGCAGCCGCTGCTCATGTACGCACCCACATCCATCCAGGCGCAGCGCATGCGAGAGATCCGACGGAGGCTCGCATGAGCATCGCCAAGAAGCTTCAGGCCGGCGGAGGGTCGTTCGGGGCGCTGGCCCAGGGCACCGTGCGCGGGGGCGAGGTACGGGCGCGCAGCGAGGCGCTGGACGCCACGGGCCGGGTGCGGCGCGCCTCGTCGGCGCCGGTTTCCTCGATCGTGTTCAACCCGCTGAACCCGCGTAAGACCATCGACAGCGAGTCGATCGGCGAGCTCGCGGAGAGTCTGGCCCGTCGGCAGATCGTGCCGGTCACCGTGGTGAGCCGTGGCGCGTTTCTCGACGCCCACCCGGACCAGGCGGAGGCGATCGGTGAGGCGGACTTCGTCGCGCTCGACGGCAATCGGCGTCTGAAGGCCGCTCAGCAGGCGGGGCTCGCGACCCTGCGTGTGGACCTCAACGACGACCTGGTCTCCCGCGCTTCGGACATGGTCGAGGCGGCTCTGATCGCCAACGCCCACCGCGAGGACGTGTCGCCGTTCGAAGAGGCCCAGGCGATCGAGCAGCTGCTGAACTCGGTCTACGACGGCAACCAGGCCGCTGTGGCGCGGGCGCTGGGCAAGTCGCGTGTGTGGGTGGGACAGCGGTTGGCGCTGCTGCACCTGTCCCCCGAACTACAGGAGCAGGCGGGGGCCGGGGAGCTGGCCATCGAGGATGCGCGCAGGATCGGCGCTGAGGCACGCGCGGGGAAGATCACCCCGGCTGAACAGTTCGAACGGGCCAAGACCGCGAAGCAGGCGGCAGCCGACAAGCTGGCGGCGAAGGCCACTCGAGTGGGCAAGCGCCCGGTCCGCCAGGTGCAGGAGACGGCGGACCGCGCCTCGACGGCGGCCAGCTTGAGCGTAGGCGCCGGAGATGATGTAAACGGCGTTTACACATCGGATCCCGCCCAGACCTCCGCAAGCCGCTCGTCGGAAGGGGCCTCAGATGTAAACGGCGTTTACACATCGGGCTTGCCGGACCAGCGTGACGCCTCTGCCCGCGAGGTGCCGGCGATCACGGTCCGCCTGGTCCCGTCCGACCCCCGGGTATCCGCGCAGTTGCTTCTCGACGCGCTGGATCACCGCCAGGCCGTCCAAGTGGCCGCTGAACTGCTCGAGCTCCTGAAGCGCGAGGCCGAGCCCCAGGCTCGATGAACAACCCGATAGACGCGTGCGGCGTCCGGCTCCAGCCGGACGCCGCACGCGTCTTTGACGAACGCGGTCAGGAGCCCTTCGGTGGCCCGAATACCGGTGCCTCCG
Source organism: Kitasatospora sp. NPDC023385 (assembly GCF_055664045.1). Lineage (NCBI taxonomy): Bacteria > Bacillati > Actinomycetota > Actinomycetes > Kitasatosporales > Streptomycetaceae > Kitasatospora > Kitasatospora sp. NPDC023385. Next base: position 19,996 of record NZ_JBVOOL010000040.1, read on the forward strand.
CCTGGGCATAGTCCAGCCCGGATCTACCAGGGGAAGGGACCAGCACGGTGTCGTGGCGAGATGCGGTACAGCCAGCGTTGCGGGTGATGCTGCAGGGGGAGGCCTACCTGGACCCCTATCTGGAGCTGCTGCGCGTCGGGGTGGAACACCGGGATGTCGCCGGGGCCGTCGTCGTGACGCTGGCGGTGGACGGGGCGCTCGTCACGGGGACGGTGATCCCGGCCAGGGCGTGGGAGGACCTGTACGTCCGGCAGATCGCGGACGCTGACCACTACGGGATGCGGAAGGTCTTGAGGGAGGTGCTTGGGCACTTGGACCAGGCCGTCGAGGACGGGCGCCGCCGCCGGGCGGCCGACCCGCGCTTCCTGCACCTGAAGGACGTCACCGTTCGCTCGGGCCGTACCGCCCGCAGGCTGCCGGCCTGGCGGGGGCCGCTCGCGGCGGTCAGCGGCTGGAGCCTGGGCGAGCCGGACGAACACTGAGGACATACCGCCCGCCCGCCTGGATGCAAACGACTCCGTGCGGATCGCTGCCATGTCCCGGCTGTCTCCCCGCGGTCTACCTGACCCCAGCCAGTACCACCACGCCTGGCCGACTCCAGCCGCCAGGGGATGAAGCTGTACTTCGGCGACGGCACGGTCGAGCAGGTCACCCCCGAGGTACGGGAGAAGGCCCGCGCGTTCATGCAGCAGACCCTGGAACGGGACTGGCCCGGCTACATTGGCCGCCTCATCGCCGACGGGAAGATCCGCACCTCCTGACCGAGCACCGGCCCGAGGCGGCAGTTCCCCTCGTCCCCGTCCCGACCGGCGTGTGCCGCCCGGCTGCTCCCGCGCGCGCCCTTGACGGCTGGTCAGTCGAGCGGAACGGTGGAGGCGCAAGGATCCGCAACCGGCTTGGCAGGAGGAGCGGTCATGGCACTACGGTTCAGGGGCATCGACCCGGACACGCCGAACGGCGGCTCTCCGACCGTGTGGTTGGAGGACGAGAAGGCGGAGATCGTCATCCAGGGCTGGCTGCCCGAGATGGAGATGTACCGCGTGATCAGCGAGACCGAGTGGGTGGAAGGCCACCCCATCGGTGTCCCGGACCACGAGGGCGTCGTCCGGATCCCGGTCCGGATGATCCCGTTCCTGCGAAAGGTGTGCGATGAAGCCGAGCGTGCCGGACTTTGGCGCCCTGCTGAGGAACGCTGAGCGCTCCGCGTGCCACCTGGAGATGCGCGACTCCTACATGGACGACCCCGTCTTCGCCGACTGGCGCGCCGGCCTTCCGGTCGACCGACCCGAGGCGTACGACCTGCCGGAGGAGTACACCGCCTGGGCGGCCCTGGTACGGGAGACGGTCGGCCGCGGCGTGGTGATGCGCCGCGCTCGGATCGTCTCGGAGCCGGTGACCGCCTACATCCGGTGGGAGCACGCGATCACCGAGCGGCACAACGTCGCGGTCGGCGAGCAGGTCCGATGGCTGCCCCGCTCGAAGGCCTCCGACCTCGCACTGCCGGGTAACGACCTGTGGCTGGTCGACGAGCGCCTGGTTCTCTTCCACTGGTTCACCGGTGACGGCGAGTGGGCCGGCCACGAGGTCACCGAGGATCCGGCCGTCGTGAAGATGGTGACCGGCGCCTTCGAGGCGATCTGGGACCGCGCCGTCCCGCACGCGCAGTACACCGTCTGACCAACACCGTCCACCACCACCCCGCCGGGCAGCCAGCACCATGTCGTCGTCCCTCTCGTCCAGCGTCATCGAGGCGCGCAAGGCGCTCGCCGACCGCCTGGTCGGCCTGCGCAAGGACGCAGGCCTGACCGGCGACGAGCTGTCTGCCCGCTGCGGGTGGCACCCGGCCAAGACCTCCCGGATCCAGAGCGGCAAGTCCGCCCCCTCCGAGGACGACCTGCGCGCCTGGTGCACCGCCTGCGGCGCCGACGACCAGGTCCCCGACCTCATCGCCGCCGCCCGCGCCGTCGACTCCATGTACACCGAGTGGCGCCGCATGGAACGCAGTGGCCTGCGCGCCGCCCAGGAGTCCGTCGCCGCCCTCTACCGCCGCACCAGCTTGTTCCGCGTCTACGCCAGCCGCGTCATGCCCGGCATGGTGCAGACCCCCGAGTACACCACCGCTGTCCTGCGCTCGATCCAGCGCGCCCGCGTCGAGGTCGACGACGTCGCCGACGCCGTCGAAGCCCGCCTGGAACGCCAGCGGATGCTGTTCTCCGGCCGGCACCGCTTCGGCCTGCTCATCGAGGAGTGGGTGCTGCGCGCCGCGGTGTGCGATACGGAGACGATGGTGGCCCAGCTCGGCCACCTGCTCGCCGTCTCGGCCAGCCAGTTCGTCAGCGTCGGCGTCATCCCGACCGGGCCAGACAGGCCGCACCTGCCGGTCGAGGACTTCTACCTGTTCGACGAGGCCGAGGTGGCCGTCGAACTGACCTCCGGCTACCTGCGGATCACCCAGCCGCGCGAGATCGCCGACTACGTGCGCACCTTCACCGACCTGGCGTCCATGGCCGTCCACGGAGCCGGGGCCCGTCAGCTGATCACGGCGGCGATAGCCACTCTCGGGTGACTTGGCGCAAGATGGCGCAACCTCGTTGAGAGCCCGCCAGCGGACTCCCTACCGTCGATCGTCGCCCGTCGTGACGGACCGGACACCCGGTCCCCGGCGGGCGAACCGGGACCGCTGCGCGGGCCCGCCCCCCGTCGGGTCCGCGCAGCCGTCACCGCCGACGAGAGAGCGGAGATCCGCCGTGGCCACGCACCCCATAGCCCGCCCGCTGGCCACGGCTTTGGCCGCACCTGGGCGGCGCCGACGGATGCGAGGTTCACGGTGACCGCCGCCGTCCAGACCCCGCCACGGCCTGCCGGCGCCGCTACGGTGTCGCTGCCCTACGAACCGCAGTCCGCAGCCAAGGCCCGCAGCCTGGTGCGCACCACACTGCCCGGGTGGAGGTTGGAGGACCTGGTCGAGGCCGCCGAGCTCATCGTCAGCGAGCTGGTTGGCAACGCCGCGAAGACGGGCTGCCGACTGAAGATGACGGTCGCCGTCGCGCGCATCACCGACCAGTGCGTGCGGATCAGCGTCCGAGACGGCTCGCGCACCCTGCCCTGCCTGATCGACGCAGGCCCCGCCGCCGAGTCCGGCCGCGCCCTGGCCCTGGTCCACCACCTCACCTGCGGCCACTGGGGAGCCGAGCTGGAGACCTACGGCAAGACCGTCCACGCCGACCTGCACACTAGTCCTGCCACGGCCGGCTGACGTCCCGTTGCCCAACCGGCCACCGCTCGTGCGCGGTGTCCTGCCGCAGGCGGACGGCTACCCCGCCGGGAGCCAGGTGACCGAGCACATCAAGGTCGCCGAGAGCCGCTGGCGCCAGCAGCTGGCAGAGAAGGGCCAGATCACCGCGGACGAACGTTGGGCGCTGGTCCGCTCCGCGCTCGAGGATCGGGCCGGCGGCGCCATGCACACCGACCCCGGCACCAAGGACCACATCTACACCCGCACGGAGGCCGAGGTCGTCATCGCCGCCACCGCGGCCCTGCTGCGGCTGCTGCCCTGACACTCGCGGCGCCCGAGGTTTGACTTGCGTGGGGAAGCGGAGGCGAGGAGGCGAGGGGTGTGGTCAAGATGCCTTGCGTCGTGACGGGCCGACGTGTTCGAGGGCCTGCTGGAGCTCGTCGCGCGTCATGGTGGAGCGGTGCGGGATGTCGAGGTCGGTGGCTCGCTTGTAGAGCTCGGCCTTGGTGAGCTGGGACAGGTGTTGCTTGCCGGTGGCGCTCGCGCGCTTGGTGGTTTTCGTCGTCGTGCCGGCCTTGGTGGCGGTGCTCTTCTTGCCGCTGGCCGGTTTGGGGGAGTGGCTGGCGCGGGCAGCCTGGGGGCGCTCGGTGTGAGTCTTCTTCTCGTCCTTGGCGGGCTCCCCTTTGCGAGCGGTCTCGAGGCTGCGGCGCAGGGCGTCCATGAGGTCGACGACGTTGGTGGCTTCCGGGGCGGGGCCGGCGGAGACGGCGATCTCTCGGCCGGCGAGCTTGTCCTGGACGAGCTTCTTGACCTGCTCCTCGTAGGTGTCGTGCCACTGGTCGGGCTTCCACTCGATGGCGAGCATGCCGATCAGCTGTTCGGCGGTTTTGACCTCCTGCGGGGAGAGCTTGGTCTTCTCCGGGAGGTTGCCGACCTCGTGGCGGGGGTCGCGGACTTCGTCGGCGAAGTGCATGGTGTGGAGTTCCAGAAGGCCGTGTTCGGAGCGGATCGCGGTCAGGTACTCCTTGCCGCGCATCGCGAACATCGCGAGCCCGGCCTTGCCTGCGTGCTCCAGGGCCTCGACCAGGAGGGCGTACACCTTCTGGTACTCGGTGCCGCGGGGGCCGAGGTAGTAGGTCTTGTCGAAGAAGATCGGGTCGACGTCGGCGAGGTCGACGAAGCCGGCGATGTCGATGGTGCGGGAGCGGCCGGGGGAGATCTGCTCCAGCTCGTCCGGTTCGACGATCACGTACTCGCCGTCGGTGACCTCGTAGCCCTTCACGATGTCCGAGAACTCGACCTCCTTGCCGGTGCGCTCGTTGACGCGCTTGTTGCGCACCCGGTCGGAGGTGCCGCGCTGCAGCTGGTGGAAGCGCACGTCGTGGGACTGCGTCGCGGTATACAGGGCGACCGGCACGGTGACCAGTCCGAAGGTCAGCACTCCGGTCCACATGGGTCGGGCCACGGTGGTCTCCTTCGCCAAGCCGGTCCGCCGTCGCTCGCCGCGGCGGGTCACGGCCAGCGTCGCCGCCGGCCCGGTATGTCCGCACGTGGTGTTGGGCCGACGGGCGTCGCCGCCCTGCTGGGCCCCGCTCGGAGGCGACACGGCGACGCCCTACCGGGCGCCTGCGCAGCGGCCGTCGACCCAAACCACGAGCGCCGCGCGGTCGCGGGTCAGCCGGCCCGGTCGTCGTCCTTCAGGGTCCGCAGCCGCCTGGCCGCCTCCCGTGTGGCCTGGTGCGCGCGGGACGCCTGGGCGTGGGCGGAATCGACGGCGTCCTCGGCGGTCTGTACCCGGCTGTCGGCCCGGGCGAGGGCGTCCCGGGCCCGGTTGCCGCGTTCCTGCGCGTGGAGAAGTTCGAGGTCGGCCTGGTCGGCCTCATCCTGAGCGCCCTGCCGGGCCGACCTGGCGGCGCGCAGCTCCTGTTCGGCGGCTGCGGCTCGCTCGGCGGCATCTTGCTCGGCTGCTTCGGCCGCGGCCACGGTGACCTCGGCCTCCTCCCGTTCGCGTTCACGGGCACGCTCGCGTTCGGCCCGGGCCCGCGCGGCCGATCCCCGGTCGTCGGACGGCTCGCCGGCAGTACGGGCAGGAGTGCGGCCGGAGCGTTGTGCTCGCTTGCGGCCCGTCGTCGTGCCCGGGCCCGCGTCGACATCGTTCGGGACGTCGGGTTGCGCGGTCTGCGTCCCGCCGGGGGCGGTGCCCGGCCACAGTGGCGGTTCCAGGGCGGCGGTCAGCCGGCCTTGGGCCAGGGCCTGGGCGGCGTCCGGGTCGGCGAGCGCGGCGGACAGCGTGCGGTCCAGGTCGGCGACCGCGTCCGCGCCGAGCGGGTGGCCGGCGGCCGCAGCGTTGCGGCGGGCCCGCTCGCCCAGCGACCGCATCAGCTGGCGGCGCTGGTCGGCGAGCGCGCGCAGCTGGTCTCCGGCGAGGTGGTCCTGGGCGTCGCGCAGGGCCTGCCCGAGGTCCAGGAGCTGTTCGACAAGGTCGCGGTGGCGGCGGGTGAGGGCGTTGGCCGCCCATGCGGTGAGGGTGGGCCGGTGCAGCGCGCGGATGCGTTTGGCCAGGGGCGGGTCGGTCTTCTTGACCTCGTCGGCGCGCGCGTTGCGGGCGGCGGTGAAGTCCGGCGGCGCGAGGGCGTAGAGCGCGTCGGCGATCTCGTCGAAGTCGTGCGGGCTGGCCACGTTCGGACTCTACGGCCGGCCCGGTGTCCGGGCCCGCCCTGAGCCCGCCGGGCCCGGGCGCCGGTCTACCCGTCGTCGTCCGTGCGCGTGCCCGGGCCGAGGCCGAGGAAGTAGGCGAGCGCCTCCGGAGCGCTGTCAATCATGGCCTGCTGTTCCTCCGCCGTGCCGCGGTCGCGGTCGTTCAAGCACCCGAGCCACGGGTTCCAGGGGGCCCTGCGGCCGCAGGCCTCGCACACCATCGTCGCCGTCTCGGGCATGGGCACCTCCGAGCCGCTGATCTGCTCCGTTTCCACGCTAGCTCGGGCGGCCGTCGTCACCAGGCCGGTACTGACGGGCCCGGGTCGGCCTGCTCATCGGTGACGGTGGTCGTTGGGCACCTCCGGGGTCCGGTCCGGCCCCTTCATCCCCTCGTGGCTCGTGCCGCGGGGGTCTGGAGTGAGTGTCCTCTGCCACTGAACCTTGACCGTTTGCCACTGAACTTTGACCAACGTCGTTTTCTGCCGCTGAACTGGCTTCGTAGGCGAGAACGAAGAGCGATTGTTGGTGGGTTCTGGCATCGGTTCTTGATCTGGGCGCCGGAAATGTTGATGCGAACTGGCAGCACTCGGGGGGTGTGTCCCCGGTGTGTCGGCGCTGACGGACATAATCCGAGTCGTGGACCTGAGACCCGAGCTGCTGCCCCCGCCTGTGAACCGGGAACGGCTGGATCAGTTGTGTCGCGAGATCGAACGGATCGCTGACCTGCTGGTCGTCAGCTCCGCGGGCGCGGATGAGGCGATCACGGCCTTCAATGACGTGACCGGTCACGACTACGGGGCCCTCGACTTCGCCGAGTACGACGCCAGTCGAAGCCTGGAGGAGTTCGCCAAGGAGGCCGCCCGGCCGGCTCGTCCGCGGGTTGCGGACATCACCCTGGACGAACTCGTCGAAATCGTTCGCAGACTCCTGGCGGCCTCCCCGGAAAGCGACTACTACCTGCGGCTTCTCGAAGCCAACGTGTCGCATCCCCGGGTCAGTGACCTGCTCTTCCATCCACCGGCCGAACTCCAGGACGCCTCTGCGGAGCAGATCGTCGACGAGGCCCTGAAGTACCGACCGATCGCGCTCTGAGCAACGGGACGGGTCAGCCGGCTGCCGCCTGCTGCTCGGCGCGGGCGCGGTGGTGGCCAGTCGGTAGGAGTCGGTGCCGGTCTCGATGATGTTGCCACCGAAGGTGAGGCGGTCGACGATGGCCGCGCAGAGGCGGGGGTCGGTGAAGGTCTTGGTCCAGCCAACGACTCGTTGGAGGCGATGGCGACGCTGTTCTTCTCCTCGCGCTCGGTGAGGACCTGGAAGAGCAGTTCGGCGCCGCGCCGGTCGAGTTCCATGTAGCCGAGTTCGTCCAGCTATGCCGATATCCGCATAGGTCGACGAGTTCGGCTACCTGAACCTGGACCGCAAGGGCGCGAAGCTGCTGTTCCAGATCTTCACCGAGCGCGAGGAGCGCAAGGCCACTGCCGTCGCCACGAACTCACCCTTCACCGAGTGGAACAAGACCTTCGGCGACGCCCGCCTCTGCGCGGCCATCGCCGACCGGATCACCTTCCGCTGCACCCTGATCCAGACCGGCACCGAGTCCTACCGCTACCAGGCCACCCAGGAATCTCTCTTCCCCAGCCCGAACTGACACGCCACCAGCAGCACGGAGAGCTTGACCCCCATTCGTCCGAGAACCTACCAATGCGGATCGGCGTCCCACTCGCTGTCAGGCTCGCTGATCTGCTCAAACGACTCGAAGGCGTGAGCTTCGAAGAACATCGCTATCGAGAAGGGCTGCTGGGGGTCCGTAAGGATCCGGTATATGAACTCGCTGGTGGAGCCGTCGAAGCGCTCCCACTCGTCGACGTCATCATGCGCTTGGGCGAGAATCGGCCACTCGTCAGGATCGGCAGATTCGGTCAACCAGTAGAACTGGTCAGCCTGGACGGAGTCGCCCCACTTGAGCAGGCCGCCAGCGGCAGGGAAGACCAGGTAGGGACGATAGAGCTCGCTGATCCGGGGGTCGACGAGGGCCTGATCGCCAAGCCATTTGACGTCTTCGATCAGATCATGATGGGGGCTCGGCGAGTCGGGCGTCGAGAACCACAGATACTCGGTGAACTCGCCGGAGCCGAAGCGCTCTGCCAAGAGTTTGTAGTCGGTCGGTAGAGGAGTGCCGAGTCGCGACTCCACCGAGGGCCAGTCGATCGTCCTGGTCCTCGTGGTCTCCCAGCCCGTGATGCCTGCGAGCTTCTCGATCCACGTTTCCGCTGTATCCACGACGGTGAGTAAACCGCAGCCAACCGACAACAGCCCTGTCGGGGGTCCAGTTGGCGCCGAACACCGGACTGGGAGCGAGGCCCTGGCCGCGACTTGTCAGGGAGGCGACCCGGGCCTGCGATCACAAGCTACCGACACCCCTACCCGAGCCCCTGCGGACACTCCGCCCACGCCCACCAGGTCACCCGATCAGTGGCTCCCAATCTCGCCGGACTGGCTCCCGAACTCGCCGAAGAACACCCGCCACGGTCGAGTACACCATCGCCACGAACGGCCTAGACCCGGCTCTCATTCACACCGGAGCAGTGGCTCCCATATGACCCGACAAAATCACCTTGGCGACGATCCCCTCGATCCCCATGGGCTGGAGGCTGTGATACCAGTCGGCGGCCTCTGTGCGGCTGGTGGTCGCCATGCAGAGTTGCAGGGGCGGGCGGGCCCCGGCGAGCGTCATCTCCAGGGCATCCCACCGTTCCCGCAGCGGCCGGTCCCGGATGTCGCGTCCCGGTAGCGCGAGGGCGTCCCAGGCGACGTACAACACCTGGGTGCCGGCGGCGGCCCGTGCCGCGGGGGAGTGCAGTAGGGCGGTGAAGTCCAGCTTCCCCGGCCCGCCGTCCGTCCGCTCGTACGCGACGATTTCCCCGTCGAGGACCAGGCCGACGGGGAGCGAGGCCAGTGCCGGCGGCAGCTGGGGGAACCGGTCGCCGAGCTCGTTGCCCCGGCGCGACACCAGGTGGACCTCGTGTCTCTCCAGTACGTGGGCCGTCGCCCGGATGCCGTCCAGCTTGATCGTGTACTGGGTCCCGCCCGGCAGGGCGTCCTCGGCCGGCAGCACCGGGACCGGCACTGGCCGCATCACCTCCACCGGCGGGCGCAGCAGTACGGGGCTGTGGGTGTGCGGCATGGCTCCACCGCCCTACTGCCCGCCGTCGTCCACGGGCCGACCGGGGCCGAGGCTGAGGTAGTAGGCGAGGGCCTCGGGGGCGCTGTCGATCATGGCCTGCTGTTCCTTCTCGGTGGGGCGGTTCCGGTCGAAGCATTCGAACGAGCACGCGCCCCAGGGGTTCCAGGCCGTTGTGCGGCCGCAGGCCCCGCAGGTCATCGTCGCAGTCCCGGTCATGCTGCACCTCCGGTCCGGCGGGTTCCTCTCCTCCACGGTAGGCCGCGTCGGAGCCGGCCGGAGCTGACGTTTGATCACTCGAGCCAAATATCGAACAATTGTTCCCGTGACTGAAGCTGTGCCGTTCTCCCACCCAGCACCCCCGCCGGCGCAGCCCGGGGACGCCGAGCGGGCGCCCCGGGAGCTGATGACGCTGCCCGGGTACTACCGGGACACACGGCGGTGGCGCCTGGTGGAGATCCGCGTGGGAGGCGACTGGCGGCCGGCGATGCTGACCGTGTGGCGGCGCCCGCCGGGCAGCGCGGTGTGGGTGACGCACGTCACCTGGGGCGCCGGCGACTCCTGGGGCTGGTTCGTCTTCGACGAGCACACGGTCAGGGAACTGCCCGAGCCGCAGGACGAGCCCCCGCCCGGCCCTCCGTTCTTCGGGCGGTGGCGGGACGCGACCGTGGTCCCGGCCGAGCTCGTCGGCCAGGTCGCCGAGGACGGTTCCGACAACTGCTGGCGCCTGGCCTGGATCCGCACCGGCGGGCAGTGGCGCTCTGCCCTGGTGACCGTCCGGCGCCGGCCCGGGCCCGGGCTGCCGTGGATCGCAAAGGCGAGGTGGGGCGAGGACAAGGACTCGGCCTGGGTGGTCGCCGACCCCGTCACCGTGCGCCCGGTCGCCGCGGAGCTGGAGGCGGCCGTCGAGGCCGGCACCCTGGCGGGCGCGGGCGGCCCATCCGGGACGGCGGAGGACGCCGGCGGGGAAGAGCGGTGAGCGCGCGGATCGCCGCCGCACCGGACCCGGCGGCGTCCGAGCGCGGTGAGCGGCTGGCGCTCCTGCTGGAGGAGACCAGCCCAGCCGCCCGCCTTGCCCGTGTCGAAGCCGCCTCCCGGCCGGTCCTGCCCGCGCTCGAGCCGCTGCTGCCGGACGGGCGACTGCCCAAGGGCGTCGTCGTCGAGGTCCTGGACGCGAGCCTGCTGCTCGCGGTGGCGGCAGGGCCGGCCGCCGCGTCCAACACCTCGTGGACCTCGATCATCGGCTGGCCCGAGGCCGGGCTGGCCGCGGCCGCGGCGTACGGGATCCCACTTGAGCGCACCGTGCTGGTCGACGACCCAGGGCCTCACTGGGCGGAGGCGGCCTCGGTCCTCGCCGACGCCTGCGAGACGATCATCCTGCGCCCCACCAGCCGGCCCGCGCCGCGCCAGCTCGCCCGCCTCGAACAGCGGCTCCGTACCACCGGCGCCACCCTGATGACCCTCGACGCCTGGCCGGGCACCGCCGAACTGCGCCTGACCGCCGGGAACGCGGTGTGGTCCGGACTCGGCGACGGCTGGGGGCAGCTCACCGGCCGCCAGGTCGACGTCCGGTCCACCGGCCGGGGCCGCGCCGCCCGGCCCCGCGATGCGCGCCTTCTCCTGCCGGACGAACACGGCGGCGTGAGCGCAGCGGCACCCGCGCCGGTGGACCGGTTGCCCGGAGCGGGCGACGCCGTCGCGGGGATCGCCGCCCTGGCGTAGCCGCAGGCGCCCTGGGTGGAGCCGGCCGTTGGCGTGTCAGGTGAAGTCGTTGAGCCGGGAGCCGTCGACGAGCGCCAGGTCGAACCTGGCCACGACGGCAAGATGGTCGGAGTAGTCGTGCTCGACCGTGCGGTAGTCCACGATCGCCGGGGTGAGTGCCGGGGTGGTGTGGAGCTGGTCGACCCGCAGCCCGCCGTGCTTGCCGGTCGGCCGGCGCAGCGCGGGCTCGTCGAGTTGGTCGGCGAGGTGGGCGGCGACGTCGGTGAGGTCCGCGTCGCGCAGCGTCTGCCCGACGACCCTGTTGCTGACCCATGGATCACCGGGGTGCTCGCGGCGCAGGCAGCGGGAGGCCCGGTTGTAGGGCTTCACCAGGGTCCAGTCGATCTCCGGGTCGGTTGCGGTGGGGTGGTTGATGTCGCCGCCGATCAGGCCGATCCCGCCGTACCGGTAGACCCGGGCCGAGAGGATCTGCGCCTCGACGGCCGCCTGCTGCGCGGAGTAGGGGATCAGGTGGGCGCTGACGGCGACCAGCGGGGCGGGAAGGCCGGCGGCGATGCCCCAGGGGGCGATCCGGGCGGCGCCGTAGCCGTGGTGCAGTGCGGAGGTGTACCGGGTCTCGATGTCCTCGACCTGGAGGTGCGCGGGGTTCCAGGCGACGGCGACCGGTTGGCTGCGCGACGGCGCGACGTACAGCTCCATGCCGAGCGCCTTGCCGGCGGCCTTCGCCTGGTCGGGGTCGACTAGCCAGTCGACCTCCTGGAGCAGCAGGACGTGCGGGCCGATCTCGCGGACCACTTCGACGATCCCCGCCCACCGGCCGTCGCCGGCGCCGTATTGGACGTTCTGGCTCATGACCGTCAGCACGGACACGCTGCCCCCTTTCCGCCGACGGAGGGTCCGCCGGTGCAGGGCAGCACGCTAGCCGGGCACCGGCCCGGACACGCCGAGTTAACCGGAGACCCACCAGCCCCTTTGGTGTCACTCGGTAGGCGGATTGACACCCTCCGCAACTTTCTGCCCGTCGCGGCTAAACGTTCTCGCCCGAAACCGGAAAGCTGGCACATGCCGGCACGCCGCCCCCACGGCCCGTCAGTTTCCGAGTACGAAAGGCGCGAACGTGAACATCGTCCCCCGCACCCTTGCCTCCTGCCTCAGGCAAGCCCCCGCCGCGTTGCCCGGCCGGCCCAAGCCGGCCACCGAGCGCCCGCAGGCGGTCTCGCGGCGCAGCGGCGTGCCGGATCCGGCGGCCGCCGCGTGAACCACGACGACCGGAGCGAGGACGACCACGACCTGCGGCTGCCGATAGAGTTCGAGGCCTTCTTCGAGCTCTACCACCAGCGCTACCTGGACTACGCCCGCGCCCAGCTCTCGCTGTGCGAGCCCGAGCAGATCCAGGACCTGGTCGAGGACGTCCTCGCCCACCTCGGCGCCGACTGGGAGCGCGTGCTCCAGCGGCCCAACCCCACCAACTACGCCTGGGGGGCGCTACGCTTCGCGGTCGAACACGAGCGCCGCCAGCGCGGCGAAGTGCTGCGGCTGGTCGAGAAGGCGGTCTTCATGGCCGCCGCCAGCCGCGCCACCAGGCCCGTTTTCGAGGCCTTAGAGGACGGGCTCGGGGTCTACGACGCGATCAGCCGCCTTCCCGAGCGCCAGTACGACGCCCTCCTGCTCAAGCAGTTCCTCGGTTACACCACGGCCCAGACCGCCGACGTGATGGGCATCAGCCCGCCCACGGTCCGCGCGCTGATCCACCAGGCCCGCACCAGGCTCCGCAAGCACACCCTGCTCGCCGCCTCCGAATCCGACGAGGAGTGAGACCGGTGACCACCGAACTCGACCATCTGGCGGCCGCCGCCGCCCCCTTCGCCCGCTTCACCGGCTACGACCCGGCCGCCGGGCGCCGCCGGGTCGCCGCCCGAATCGCCGCGCTCAAGCAGGCTGACACCCCGGACCCCGCCCCCGACACCGATGCCGCCCGCGCGGCGAAGCCGGAGCACGCCGTCGACGCGGACGGGCTGACCTTCCAACAGCACGCCGAGCGCGACCTGCGCAACCTCACCACCTGCGTCATCAACGAGAGCAGCGCCCCCGAGAAGCTCCAGCGCCTGGTCAACTCGCGCGACATCGACCCGCAGGGCGGCCTGGTCTTCGCCGCCCTGCTCTACCTCAGCGGACACCCGCGCAACGCGCAGTTCTGGTTCCAGTTCGCGGCGGGCTCCGGGGACAGCACCTCCGCCTACGCCCTCTACCTCCACCACGCCGCCCTCGGTGAGCTGCGCGACGCCGAGCACTGGTACCACCAGACCGCCGACCTCATGGACCGGCCTCTGCCGGACCTCCCTCACGACGAGCTGCCCCCGCCGCCCAGCCTGCCCCCGGTCGACGCCTACCTCTTCAACACCCCCTGGCACAGCCAGCACCTGCCGGCCGACACCGAAGCACTCCACCGGCCGGACCCGGCTCTGCGCCACACCGTCGACCACCTGCGCACCGTTAGCGAGGAGCATCTCGGCGCGTTCGTCCTGCCGACGCCGGCTCTGGCCGAGCAGCTGCATGACCTGGTCTGCCCGTAGCCGGCCGCCCTGGCGCCCTCGCGCGCTAGGCCCGTCCACCATCATGTTGGGAGCACCGCGTTGTCCACCGTCCTCCAGCACGCCGCCCTCATCACCGCGGCCAGCAGCGCCTGGTACGCCCTCGCCGTGACGACCGCCGCGGTGACCGCCGTCGTCGCGCGCAGCGACGCCCGCCGCCGCGACGCCCGGGAAGTGCTCAAGGTCCTGGTGCGCCGCAACCGCTGACACGTTGTGCGCTCGGCCCCGGCCAGGGAAGTCGGCCGGGGCCGAGCGCTCCAGGAGGCCGGAGCGGCCCGCGCGCGGGCCGAGGGGCGGTACGGTACTTGGGGCGGCCGTTCCCGTCACCGGAGGGCGGCGGCCGTGGTACGCCAGAGCCATCGGATTCGACCAGGCAGGACGGCCCGCAGCATGTCGGTGATCGAATACGCACTTCCTCCAGGAGCCGACGCCTCCCACCTGTGGCAGGTCATGATCACCGGTGAGATCCAGGTGCGGGCGGTCGACTGGGTGGCCCCGCTCCCGCCAGGCCCTGAGGCCGACCACTCCGGGGACTTCTACGTCTCCGAGGTCCTGGTGCCTCTGACCTGCACCCGGTGCTCGTCGACGACGGGTCACATCGGGCAGGGGCGCTGGGACGACGAGCTCACCCTGATCTGCAGCCGGTGCGGCACGTCCTGGGTGGCCCACTGGGCCGGCGTCAGCATCGAGGCGATGGAGGAGGCCAGCCGCCAGTTGCTGCGGCAGCTCGTCGTCCAGGCCGGCTCCACCCCCGAAACCGTACCGGGTGACACGATCCGGGAAATTCGGAACGGGCTCCAGACGGGCAGTGGACCCCCAGCCTCGCCGACCAGGCGCTGGCCCGCGAGCTGCTGCTCGGCCTCAGCAGTGACCCCAGCCCGGAGGCGATCGCGAAGTGTATGGCCTCCGGGCCGCAGGACTGGCCGGGGCGGAGTCAGCAGTTCGCCGAGGCGTTGGCCCGTACCGTCGGCGTGCTGCGCGACCCCGACGTCGTGACCAGCGCGGTGGCGCGGGCGGCGCAGGAGGTCCTGGATCTCGTCAAGGACCTGGCCCTCACGATCGCCGCCATGGACCCGGATCGGCTGCGGGCCGAGCCGGACGACCGAACCGGAAGGTAATGAGCAGGGCGGCGCATACCGCCCGCGCCGTCCGCCATCGCCGCGCAGGCCAGCCAGGCCGCCGCCCGCAGCGACTACATGCGGGCCGGTCCATGGGCACCGCCCTCCCCGGATCCCGATCGTGCCTGCGGCCCGCCGCGCTCGTGCTCCGGGTGCGCCCGTGGGCGGGTCACCTGATCCACGATTGCCACGGACCCGTCGTGGCAGAGGCCGCTTGCTACCACTGCATGAGCGGGCCACCCTCCGCAACCTCGACAAGTGCGGCTTCCCCATCCCCGACCAGCAGCGCTCGATCCTGGAAGCGCTGAGCGTCGTCTGACGGTCGCTCCGCCCGGGCCCGGCACCATCCCCGGTGGTGCCGGGCCGGTGTGCGTTCGCGCGCATTATCGGATCCGAAATTCCGTAGCGGATCGTGGTGCTGAGCCCCAAGACATAGACGTTTCTGCGCGCGAGTCCTGTCCGGTGGTGGACTCTGGATGACTCGAAGGGGTGGAACACACCTCTCACGAAGGGGGGCGCCATGACGCCCGTTCAGTCCGCTCTGCAGTTCCTCGCCGAGGCCTTCATCGACCCGGCCGGCCCGCAGGCCGACCAGCTCGCCCACGCCGTCCGCAACGTCGGCTCCGTCCTCTTCACCGTCCCGGCCGCCGTGAACGCCGTGACCGCCGTCCGCAAGCTGCGCACCCCCAAGGCCCCGGGCTGCTGCGGCGCGTGCCCGGTCCACCGCCCGGAGGCCTGCGCCGAGTAGGCAAGGGAAGCGGTCCGGCCCGGCCACCGTGATGGTGACCGGGCCGGACCGTGCGGGTCTTGCTCAGGCGTTGCGCAGGGCGAACGCGACGCCCGCGCTCAGTGCGGTGAGCTGGGCCGCGTTGAGGCCGAGTACGCGGGCCTGGCCCTTGGCGATGTTGCCGAGCACGTAGGTGCCGACCAGGGCCGCGCCGAGGATCACCGCGGCCTTCTGCTGGCGAGGAGTCATCTTCTTCACCTCCTTCCGGGGTTGGTAACCGATCACGGTCTCACCCGGCACCGACAGCGGAGGGCGGACAGCCATCGGGGCATGCTTATACGACTTACTAAAAAGGCGTGGACAGTGTCCGAGGGGAGGCGTAGAGTCGCCCTAGCGTTTCAAGTTAGATGAATAGGCGTGGAGGTTGTGGGTGTGTTCGTGACGACCGGTCAAGCCGGGACGGCACTGGGGTGCTCGATCCCGACCGTGAAGAAGCTGATGGCCACCGGCGTGGTCCCCGGCGTGCGCGAGCAGGGCCGGCAGGTGTTCCCGCTGGCTGCTCTCCAGCAGTTGCAGGCCCGGCCCGCCGCCAACCTGACTGTGCTCGGCACGGCCGAGGTGGCGGTGCTGCGCTCGGACGCCCCGGCGAAGGTGGACGAGCCGGACCGCGAGTGGATCGGCTTCGGCACCGCACTGGACCAGGCGCAGCTGCTGGCGGCGCTGTCGGGCTGGTGGCGTTGCGACCCGGCCCGGGTCGCAGCGGGCGCGGTGCTGCCGGTGACGGTGGCCGGGTTCGTCGTCGCGGTGCTGACCGGCCTGACCGAGTGGGAGTCGGACGGCACCGCCGGAACCGCGGCCCGGTTCCGCTTCCCGAAGGCGCGGATGGCCGGCTACCTGACCGACCTCACCGCCCCGGCCAACGCCGCTGACCCGGCCGACCCCGAGGACGCCCGCCTGGCAGGCCTGCTGCTCGGCACCCGCCTGGCCTCCGTGTCCGGCGGCCCGATCGCCTACGTCACCACCAACCCGACCACCGACACCGCCGACGAGGGGGAGTAAGCCTGATGGACCGGAAGTCGTACACCGCCGAGCTCGCCGGTCTGCGCGAGCTGCGTACCGAGATCACGGCCGCCGAAAAGCAGGTCGCGGCCGCGCAGAAGGAGCTGGACAAGCTCACCGCCCAGCGCGCGCGCCGGGTCGCCGGGCTCGCGGGGTACGAGGGCGCCCAGGCGCCGGCCGTCGCGAAGGCCTCCGGACTGTCGGTCGGCGACGTGGTGCGGATCGCGCCGCTGCTGGACCCGACTCCGGCCGCCGTCCGAGCCGCCAAGGCCGACGACCAGGCCGTCGCCGCTGCGCCCGTCGAGGCGCCGAAGGCTGCGCCGGTCGCCGAGCCCGCCGCCGCGGTCGCCCCGGCGCTGACCCGCCCGTCCCCCGTCGTCGAGCAGCAGGCCCCGGCCGTCGAGGCGCCGACCGAGGTCGAGGACCAGGCCGCCGTTGCCGAGCAGCCCGCCCCGGCCGCGCCCGTCGCTGCTGCGCCGGTCATCCCGGCGGCTCCGGTCGCTCCGGTCGCTGCCGGGCCGCGCGAGCTGCCCACCCTTCCGGAGGGCCCGGCCGGCGCCCGGTTCGAGGCCGTGACCACCGGGCTGGTGTCCAAGCGCCCGAACTTCACGCAGCAGGCCCGCGCCACGGTGTTCCTGGACGCGGCGGCCGGGATGCTCGCGGTCCGCGACCAGGTCGTCCGGGTCGACCTCGGCGCCCGCACCCCGGGCGAGATCCTGGACGCCGTCCTGGCGACCGCGCCCGGCACCGAGCGGGTCTACATTACCGCCGGCGCCCCGTGGCACGACGGCGCCGAGCGCTACTCCACCCTCAAGGACGCCGTGGCGGCCTGGCTGAACACCTCCAGCGAGCGGTGGACGACGGCGGTCGGCTCCGGCCGGGACAAGCTCGCCGGGCACTTCGTCCACCAGCGCCAGCCGGTCGGCCGCTACGCCCCCGCCGCCTCGCCGGACGGCCCGGTGACGGAACTCCGGAGCATGGGGGAGTGGTTCGACCCGGACGGCGCCGACGTCGTCACCTGCCGCCAGGCGTTCACGCTGCTGTGGCAGGCGCTGCGCCGACACTGGGACGACGCGGTTCTCATGGGCTCGCCGTCGCAGACCGGCCGGGACCTGTGGTCGCGCACCATCCCCGCCACCGGCAAGTGGGCGGGCGGCTACCCGGTCCTGTCCGAGGAGCTGCGCGGTCTGCTGCACGCGACCGGCGGCCAGGGCCGGACCGAACTGATCCTGCCGCCTCGCGTCCCGGAGCAGCTGCCCGACCTGGTCGAGTACGACCGCACCTTCGCGTACGCCAAGCACTTGTGGAAGAGCCCGGTGGGCACGCCGCGCCGGATCACCGCGGCCGCGTTCGCGGCGATGACCGAGGCCGAGCAGACCAAGGCCCTGATGTCCTGCTCGCACTGGAACGTGCGGGTGACCGTCCCCGCCGGGTGGAACCACGTTGGCCTGCTGCCCGCGCCGGTCACCGGGGACCGGGCCTGGATCTACCCCTCGGAGCCCGGTGCCACGTTCACCACCTGGGCGGGCGGCGCCGAGATCCACCTCGCCCTGTCGAACCACCTCGCCCCGTGGAAGGTCGAGATCCTGGGCGGCCTGCTGTTCGAGGACGGCAAGCCGCTCGACGAGTGGGGCAAGCGCCTCAAGTCGGCGTGGGCGGACCTGACCAACCTCTCGAAGCTGCACGGCGACGAGCGCCAGCGGCAGGCGGCCTACCTCGCCTCCCGCGCGGTCCGCTCAGTGCTGCTGTTCGGCCTGGGCGGCTTCGCGCAGCGCCCGCGCCTGGTCTCCGGCACCACCCCGCTCGGTGAGGCGCTCCCGGCCGGGGTGGAGATCCTCGGCCAGGACAACGACGTCGTCACGTGGCAGCGGCAGGCTGGCTTCTCCCGCGACCCGTACGCCCACCCCGAGTGGGCCGCCTACGTGTGGTCGGGGGCCCGTGCCGCGCTGCTGGACATGAAGTACCGCCAGGGCAAGGAAGTCATCGGCTACGCCGGGGCGCTGCACGCCAAGCCGGGCACGGTCGTGTACTTCGGCACCGACGGCATCGCCCTGACCGAGCGCCAGCCCTGGCCCTACCGCGGTGAGCCGGGCGACTACCTCCTCAAGGGCCACCTCACCGGCCCGGTGGAACACCCGACCTCTCAGGAGCAGTACCTCAAGCTGCGCGGCCTGGGCCGCGCCGAACTCGCGCAGACGGGAGCTGACCAGTGAGCCCGGCCGACCCGAACAACCCGAACGAGGCCGCGCGCCTGACGCAGGAGCTGATCGACCAGGGCTACACCAAGCGCCAGGTCGCCAAGATGCTCGGCCGCGACGCCAGCCTGGTCAGCCAGTTCTTCACCAAGGGCAAGGGCAAGGCGTTCGTCGGCGCGCTGCGCCAGGTCGTGCGCGCGGTGCGCGGCGGCGAGCGCGACACCGAGGCACTGTCCGGCATCGCCGAGGCGAACACCAAGCGCCGCACCACCAAGACGGGCCAGAAGGCCCGGGTGCGGGGCAAGGACACGGTCGGCAAGCCCGGCGAGTCGATGGCCGGCCGCGCGGGCAAGCAGGCCATCAAGTCCGGCGCCTCCCACCTCGCCCCGGTCGTCCACGAGACCGGCCAGGCCGGCGGCCGCCTCGCCTTCACCGTCCGGATGAAGGCCAACCAGTACGTCTACTCGGCCGGGTCGGAGAAGGACTCCGGCGGCATCCGCCGTGGCTTTATCCCGCGTTCCGACGGCACGGAGGAGCGCACCTACGGCTCCGCCTCCACGGGCGGGTTCGACGCCGCCGAGTGGTCCCAGCGCGTCGCCGAGCACCACGGCGACGTCACCGAGGCGATGCGGGCCTGGCTGGTGGAGACCGGCCGCGCGGTCGAGGAAGCCGACATCGCCTACCTCGAGGTCCGCGGCTGGATCCCCGAGGACCAGCAGTAGGTCCGTCTCAGCATCCGAAGGAGAAACCGCCGCCGTGGAGACCACCACCGCCACCGCCGAGCAGGACGTACCGGCCGCGTTCCGCGCCGCAGCCGCTCAGCCGGTCCCCGCGCAGCCGTCCGGCACCGCCACGGTGAACCCGCTGCCGCTGCACTGGTTCCAGAAGGACGCCGTCGCGGCCGCGGTGCGCGAGGTGAAGGACGGCGGCCGCGCCACCGTCATCGCGGCGACCGGCTCCGGCAAGACCCTCATCGCGGCCGGGTGCGCCCGGCGCCTGGCAGCTCGCGGCCGGGTGCTGGTGCTGGTGCCGACGATCGAGCTGCTGGAGCAGACCGCCGAAGCGTGGTCGCTGCGGGGCGGGCGCCGGGGCCTGGCGGTGGCGGCGTGCTCGCGGGAGGAGGCCCTGGAGAGCGCGGAGGCCGGCGGCCGGGTCCACGCCGAGGTGACCACGCAGGCCGTCCGGATCACCGATCTGGTCAAGGGCGCCCCCGACGACCAGCCGGTCACCGTCTACGCCACCTACGCCTCGCTGGAGCGCATCGTCCAGGCCCACCAGGGCTGGGGCTTGGCCCAGTGGGACCTCGTGATCATCGACGAGGCCCACCGTACGGCAGGTGCCGAAGGGAAAGCGTGGGCCGCGATCCACAACGACGCCCAGGTCCCCGCGAAGCGCCGGCTGTACTTCACCGCCACCCCGCGGATCGCCGACGACCGGCGCGCGAAGGACGGCCTGGCCGACCTCGCCGACACCGAAGGCGCCGAGAAGCTGCCCGTGCTCTGCTCCATGGACTCGGAGGAGATCTACGGCAAGACCGTGTTCACCTGGACCCTCGGACAGGGGATCGAGCACGGCTACCTCGCCGACTACCGGGTGCTCGTGCCGGTGGTGACCGATGAGGACCTGCGCGAGCTCCTCAACCTCCCCGCCGTCGCCGACCTCCGCTCCCAGCGCAGCAACGAGGAACTGCTGCGCCTCGCGTTGCAGATCGCGGTGCTGCGCGCGGTCGCCGACCTCGGCCTGCGCCGGGTCATCACGTTCCACTCCCGGGTGTCGGCGGCGCGGGAGTTCGCGAGTACCCTGCTGGACGCCTCCGAGCTGCTGGAGGACGCCGAGCGACCGGAGCGGATCTGGGCGAGGGCGGTGGCCGGCACCGACCGGCTCAAGGACCGCCGGGCCGCGTTCGCCGACTTCAAGGCCCACACCGGCGAGGACGGAGAGGAGTGCGGCATCCTGTGCAACAGTCGGCTCCTGACGGAAGGAATCGACGTCGCCGCCGTGGACGCCATCTGCTTCGCGGACCCGAAATCGAGCGTCATCGACATCGTCCAGGCCGTCGGCCGGGCACTGCGCCAGTCCTACCGGCAGGGCAAGGTGTCCTGGGTCATCATCCCGGTCTACCTACCGACGCCGGAGGTCGGCGACGACACCGCCACCGCGCACCCCGCCGAGGTCCACGACGCCGGCGAGGCCGTGAAGGCCGAGGCCGACGCCGAGATCGAGGCCTCCTCCTTCCGCACCATCTGGCGGGTCCTGCGCGCCCTGGCCGCGCATGACGCACGGGTGGTCGGCCGGATCACCGAGCTGCGCGCCAGCCGCTCGCAGGGCACCGCGCACACCACCGCAGCCAAGCCGGCCGAGAGCCAGGCTGCCGAGGCCGGGGAGGGCGAACAGCAGCCGGCCCCGGTGGAGTCGCCGGTCGAGTGGCTGTGGATCAACGCCAAGCAGCATGCCGCGAAGATCCTCCAGACCGTCAAGCTGCGCGCGTTCAACCCGCGCGCGGTCGAGTGGCAGCGCATGCACGCGGTCGCGGCGATCTTCCACCTCCAGCACGGCCACCTCGACCCCACCGACAAGACGAAGCACGCCGAGCTGATCTCCTGGCTCACTCGCCAGCGCCACCTCCACGGCCAGGGCCTGCTCGATGCCGCCCGGGTCAGCGAGCTGGACGCCCTCGGGATGATCTGGTCGAAGAACGCCAACGCCTGGGAGCGCGGCTACGCCTACGCCGCCGCGTTCCACCACCAGCACGGCCACCTCGCGATCCCCGCCACCGCGAAGCTCGACGACTACGCGGTGGGCGCCTGGATGCGCCGCCAGCGCAAGGCCGACAACCTCACCAACGACCAGGTGGCCAAGCTCGACGCGCTGGACGAGCTCTGGCGGCTGGAGCCGGACTGGAACCGGTCCTACCGGCGCCTGCTCGCCTACCTCGCCGCCGGCGGAACCCTCGACGGCCCCGCCAACCGCACCGGCGACGAGGCGGACCCGGCCTTCCGCCCCGGTACCTGGCTGCGCAAGCAGGACAAGGCCCGCACCGAGGGCAAGCTGACCGACCACCAGACCGCGCTCCTGGACGCGCTCCACCGGCACGCCGAGACCGTCGCTGGCTGACCCCGTCCCGCACCGATCCGACCCGCCGTCCCGGCCCACCGAGGCCGGGACGGCCCGCTTCCCGGAGGAGGACCCAGATGCGCGGCGCTGGATACCACCTGCTGACCCGGCTCCTGACGGACGCCGGCCACACTCCCGAGCAGGCCGCTGCGGCTATCGCCCGGGCCGAATACGACGTCCTCGACTGGACCGTGAGCGTCGCCGAAGGCACCAACTGGCGCTGCCCCGACGGGCGCACCGAGGACCTCTACGACCGCACCGTGCGCCTGACCGGCCCCCGCACCCCCGGCGCCCCCGACCACGCCATCGACCCCGCCCCCGCCCTGGCCGACCTCACCAACCTCCTCGCCGAGCGCACCGTCCTCCTGTGGTCCCCCATCGACCTCGCCCCCCTCTACGACGCCCTGCGCCGCCTCAAGCTCGACACCGCCCTGCTGCCCGAAGGCCGCGTCAACAGCCTGTACTCGCCCGCCACCCAGTGGCGCGCCGACCTCGACCCGCGCACCGGCGAACTGCGCCGACCCACCCCACCCGGCACCGCCGACCGCCTCCTCCTCCTGCTCCGGAAGATGGCCGCCGACGCCCTACGCCTCGACCCGACGGACGAGTACGACGACCCCGACCGGAAGCTGTGGAACTACCAGCTCACGGCCAGGCGGGTGGACCCGGCGCACCCCGGAGTCTCCGTGATCGTCACGCACGCCGTCGCGGCCTCGGTGGAGGACGCGGTGCGCCTGACCAGGAAGAAGCACGACGGCCGCCTCTACGGCGACGGCCTGTACCGGATCGTGCGCGTTGAGGAGGAACGGCCGTGACCAGAAGGCGCCGCAGCCAGTTCTGACCGACCCTTCCGCAGCGCGCCCCAGCCGGTGACCTCTGGCTGGGGCACGCTGCTGCGTCATCGGCACCGCTGTCCACAGCCGACCTCGACCAGGGTGGCCGCCATGACGACGAAGAAGAAGACCGCAGCGCCCTGCCAGGCCCACGGCACCGACGGCTGGGGCAACTGCCCGGTGGCAGAGCTGCGCACCGTTCAGACACGGCTCCTGGTGCTGCTGGAGCGGTACGCCGACGGCCCGCTGAGCATGGACTACCGGTTCAGCCCGGACGAGCCTACCCAGCGGGCGGTCCGCCTGCTCGCGACCCTCCTCGAACTCGTCCAAGCCCAGGCCGAGGACACCGGCCGCTTCGTCATCGTGCCGACGTGGGCCGAGATCCTCGAGCGGCACTTCCCCCGAAGGACCCGGCCTAACACCGCACGGCGGGTCCGCCCGGCCGGGTGAAGACGTCCCCGGCCGAGCGACACGCCTGCTCCATTCGTCCTACAACCTGTCAGAGGACCTTCCTACCGTTCCCGGTATGACGAACCACCTGTGCACCACCACCGTGCCGACCACGCCCGTTCCCACGCTGCTGCCCACCGTCCCCGCCCGCGGCAGAGCCACCACCGGGCGGTGGACGGTATGAGCCTCACCTCCGGCCTCAGCTGCCCCCGAACCCCGCTGCGCCGCTTTCTGGACCGGGAGATGTCAGCCGGCCCCAAGCCGCTACGGGAGAACTTCCGCGCCCGCTACGCCACCGAGCCCGTCCTGCTGCCGCCCGCCGGGGTGGGCACCGAAGCCGGCACGGTCGGGACCGCGATCGACCAGCGCCTGCGCCTGGCGTTCACCGCCGCCGACCCCACCGACCTCGCCACCCGGTTCGGGATCGCCACCGCCCGCGGCATGGGCAGGGCCGGTGAGCGGATGGGCGCCGTCGGCGAGCAGCTCCTGGAGCGCCTGGCCGAGACCGTCCACGCCCTGGACCTGGACAACCGGAACCTGCCGGTGGACCGCGCCTGGGAGGAGGAACAGCACCTCGCGCGGCTCCTGCTCACCGCGGCCTGGTACCAGGTCGCGGCCCGCAACCCCTACGGCTTCACCTACACCCCGCTGTTCCTCACCGCCACCGACGCCCCCGAGACCTTTACCCTCCAGCGCCTCCTGGACCTGCCCCACCACGACCTCGTCGACGACGTCACCGCCCAGCTCGCCCTTGCCGCCACCGGCCCCCTCCAGACGCTGCGCGCCACGACCGACCCCGCCGCCTGCACGGGCGGCGTGATGTTCGCCGGCATCGACATCACCGCCGACGCCGACCTCTTGGCCGACAGCACGCTGATCGAGATCAAGAGCACCCGCCACCCCCGCCGCTTCGAGAAGGCCACCGCCTGGCAGATCCTCGGCTACCTCCTCCTCGACACCACCGACCGCCACCACATCGACACCGTCGGCCTCTACCTCACCCGCACCGCCACCCTGGCCACCTGGCCCGTCGAGGACTACCTCGCCCTCCTCGGCGCCCGCTGCCGCGACCTGAACCGGCTGCGCGCCACCTTCGCCGAACTCCTTACCGGCTGCCCCGCCGACGAGGAGCCCTACGAGATCGACGAGCAGCGCCGCGTCCAGCGCCTGCTGGACCGCCTGGCCACCCCCATCCCTCTCGGCCACTGCCCGGTCTGCGCCCAGGCGGTGCCGCCCCCGGCATCCGCCGGCCGTGCCCGCCGCTACTGCACCACCTGGTGCACCCGCCGGGCCCCGGGGCTGCGCCAGCGGGGATGGCTCCCCGACCGGCTGCCGGACCTGGCCGTCGCCGCGTGACGTGCGGGCGTCCCGCGCCGCGACGACGCTGCGGCGCGGGACGCGTCCGCGACAGCCGCTGGCCCAGGACACAGGGCCGCGAAACGAGGGCTTCCAAGCTGAGGTGCAGTCGGACCGCGCGGCACCGGGCGCCAAGAAGGCCGCCGCGCTCACTAAGGTGGCCGCCATGAGCGTCTCTCCTGCGGACTTCGCCTGGCTGCCCGACCACCAGCTGCACGTCGTGGCGACGCTGGCCCATGTCGATCAGACCATCGAGAGCGCCATACGGCTCATCCACGAGTACACCGAACCAGGAGCACTCGTGCTGGAGAACGTCCTCGACGGCGACCGCGCCCACGTCACCGTGACCGCGATAGCCCCCCTGCCCGCAGCGATCCCCCGGCTCGTCGCCGACGCCCTCACCCAGCTACGAGCGGCTCTCGAACACGTCCTGTACGCCGAGATCCAACACCTGATGCCGCGGCCCCTGACCGAGCAGGAGGCGGCGGCCATCGAGATGCCCGCCTCCACCGAAGCCGAGAGGTTCGACAACTGGCTCAACCACGGTCGGCGCAAGCAACTGCCGCCCCTGCACCGCGCCGCGCCGCTCGTCCAGCGCATCCGTGCGCTGCAGCCCTTCCAACGGGCCGACACGGACAATCACCCACTGCGCCTCCTGGCCGCGTACACGAACCTCGCCAAGCACCGCACCCCGGCCGTAGCCGCGACCCGGCTCGCCGCTGTCCACCCAGACCAACCCCACCCCGACCTCGAGGTCGCCCTTCCGCTCAAGCTGCGCCCGCAGCCCGGGGACGGTCTGCCGCTCCAGCCGGGAGACATCCTCGCCAGCGCCCCGAAGAACGTCCGCATCCCCCTCTCCATCACAGCCGCTGTCGCTCTCCAGCGCCCCCACACCGGTGTCTGGCACCTCGCCGCCAACGAGCTGGAGTACTTGGAGAACTGGGTGCGCACCACGGCCGTCCCCATCCTCATCACCGGCACTCGCGATGTCGCCCCGATACCGCCGCAGCTGGACATCACGACCGGACACGACGATCTGCGCCGCGAGCTCGCCGGTGTGGGAAGCACTACCGCGGCGCAGCGGGCCCGACAGGCGATCGCGGTCGCGTCCGCGCGGCGGAGCCTGGCCGACTTCGTCGCCTCCGAAGCGGGTTCCTCCCCGGAGGAGGCCGGGGCGTGGTTCGCCACGATGGACGACAGCGCGGTGCTGGTGGTGGTCAGCCGCCTCACCCGGGCCGTTGCCTCTCCCCTC
The DNA here is from genome assembly GCF_055664045.1 of Kitasatospora sp. NPDC023385. Lineage (NCBI taxonomy): Bacteria > Bacillati > Actinomycetota > Actinomycetes > Kitasatosporales > Streptomycetaceae > Kitasatospora > Kitasatospora sp. NPDC023385. Next base: position 45,526 of record NZ_JBVOOL010000040.1, read on the forward strand.
ATGTCAGAGGGACTTCTCGCCGAACTCCTCTCCGGCTTCAGTGCCTACCAGGCCAGGGTCGCCGCACCGACCATCTGAGGCAGTGCAGATCGCCGCCGAGCTCGACCCCACTGCGGTTCAGGAGCTGCGCCGCTGACAGCCGGACACTTCGAAGGCGCTGGTCACCACCTGGTGGTCGGCGCCTTCGGTTCGGTTTGCCCAGGGCTACTCCGCTGCGCTGATGAGGGGGTGCTGCGCTGCCCACCGGGCCACGGCACCGCGGTTGCGGGAGGTGAACAGGCCGGTGTTGAGGTGTCCTTCGCGGGTGATCACCTGGTTGTCCGGCAAGCCGTAGGCGTGGAGCAGTTCGTCCGCCAGAGCGGCGGTCGCCTGCGGCAGGCCGATGCCGTGGTCGGCGACGTCGTCCAGGAGCACGGTGGCTTCGGAGTAGGCGAAGGCGCACGGCTGCGTGCTTGCCGGCATCCGTTGGCCTGTCGCGGGGTGGAGGAAATCGACGGTGAGGGGCAGCGGCTCCGGGCGGTACATGTCGATGTTCAGCCTCTGACACGGGTGGCTGGCCATGTCGTCTACCAGTGTGGCTTTGACCTGGGCTGTTCCGCTGGCGGCGGCCCGATCCCGGGCGTGGCTGGCGAGGAACGGCAGGGCGCAAAGGAGCTGGTAGACGACCTCGCCCGGTTCAACGAACTGCCAGTTCGGTTGATCGCTGTCCAGCATCGAGAGGTGCCGGTGAAGCGGGAGTGCGATCGCCGCGCTGCCGTCTGTCGGCGTACAGGTGAAGGTGCTCAGCCATGTACGAGTGAACGTACCCAGCAGGTCACGCCGACTCGAACTTGACCATTGCGTCGCCCGCGGC
>NZ_JBVOOL010000041.1:0-45229 GCF_055664045.1 Kitasatospora sp. NPDC023385
CTCCTGAAGACCGCCCCTGACGGACAATCAGCCCACTACACTGCACCACGCAGCCTCTGACCAGGCAAAACACCGAAGTCCTGCTGGAGTACTAGTACTCCAGTGCGGCTTCGTGATCTATCCGGTCGCGGGGGCGGTGAGTCATCGCTGGTAGCGGCTCAGGAGCGCGCGGGTCAGGAGTGAAAGCGGATGCGGATCATGAGGGCGTCCTCGGCGAGAGCGTCGAGGTAGCGGTCGGCGAAGTCGAAGTACCGGTGGCCGACGAGAGCGTCGGGGTCGCTGGACGTGCAAGTGCCGTCGAGCCACTCGCCGTCCAGAGTGAGCAGCACGTTGGTCGGCACCACGCGGGAGCACGTCCGACGTACGTACTGCTCGCGGTTACCGGCATAGCAGGCGACCGGATCGTGCATCCTGGCCCACCGGGGGGGCCTGCTCACTGCTCGCCCGCAGGGCGGTCACGGCCCGGATGACCGGTTGCTCGAAGAACGCCTCCCGCCCCGCCCAGCCGTCGTAAGCCTGCGCGATCATGGCCCGCTCCGACAGTGCGGGTTCGAAGTCGGCGCTGAAGGCGGCCCAGCCATCCCGGTCCGCACCGGCCGCATCCGCCGCTGGCGCGCGGTCGCGGTCCAGATCGAGCAGGCCGCGCGGGCCACCGTCGCAGCGCTCCGCCGGCTGTGGTGGCCGCGGGCTGCCGTCGGACCAGAGCGGGTTACGTGCCAGCCGCGGATCGGCTTCGTATCCGGCACGGACCGCCAAGCCGTCTGCGCCATCGCCGCCGAAGATGTGCCACCACTGCCATTCGCCCTGCCAGACGCCACCTGACGGGATCTCGGCGTCATTCCAGAACGGGGCCATTGCGGCAGCCAGCGCGTTAGGTACGTCGGCGGGTTCGGTGGGCGACAGGCAGACAGTGAGCATGTCTCGGGCCATGGAATCGCAATTCGAACGGCGTTGATACCAGCCGAGGCATCGGTCGGCCGGGCGTGCCGGTGGGCCCCGTCCCCTCCCGGGGCCCACCGGTCACGGACCTACCGCCGTTGCGCGCCGGGTGTCAGCGGAGGGTGGGCAGGAAGTTGTAGCAACCGTAGTAGTCCTTGGTCGTCTCGACCATGACGTCACCGGTCCTCGGGCCGACGACGCCGTCCGGGTCCAGGCTCGCCCAGCGCTGGATGGCAACGATCGCCCCAGCGGTGTCGGGGCCGAAGGAGCCGTCCACGTCGATCGTCTTGTAACCGGTCTGGAGGTGCAGGCTGTTGGAGATCTGCTGCACGCACTTGACGCTGTTGTAGGTGTTGCTCCGGCCGGGACCGACCCACAGCGAGCCGGAGTTGGGCACGGCCTGGGCGACGCCCGTGGCCCCGACCGTGGCCATGGCCGCAGCCGCGAACAGGAACGCGCCGCGGCGCTTGATGGAACTGCTGCTCAAGGTAACCCCCAAAGTGTTCGGGGCGGGGCACCGCGAGGTGCCCTGCCCCGGTGTTGCTTCCAACCGACTGGTCAGCATACGTGTTCGAGGCGTTGCTCAAGTAGTCGAGCTTCGCCCAGGTCAGCGGGTCGACCTCGCCGTCCGTCTGAAGTCCGGTGCCGCCTGGAACTTCTGAGCGGCCCGCAGGGTGGCCTGGCCGAACACCCCGTCGCGGTCGATCCCGTAGCCGTCAGAGGTTTCCGTTCAGCACGCCGCAGCGCTGGGGCGGTGACCCCGCCCCAGCGCTGCGGCTGACAGCTCGGTCAGCAGGCCCAACCGGAGGCGTTGCTCCAGTAGTCGAGCTTCGACCAGGTCAGCGGGCCGACCTCGCCGTCCGTCTGAAGCCCGGTACACGCCTGGAACTTCTGGACGGCCCGCAGGGTGGCCTGGCCGAACACGCCGTCGCGGTCGATCCCGTAGCCGTCGCTGGGGTTGATCGAGAGGTTCAGCTCGCACTGGAGGGCCTGCACCGCAGCACCGGTGGCGCCCGGCTTCAGCAGCGGCTCCGAGGTCGAGTACTGGCTGCAGGACGAGTTGGGCGTGGCGGCACTCGCGGTGCCGGCGGTGGCGATGCCGCCGCCGAGAATGAGGCCGGTGACGGCCAGAGCGCCGAGGATCTTGCGCATGGGGAGTTCCCTTTCCATGGTGGCGCGCCGGACTCCGGGCGCGCCGTGTGGTGTTCGTGTTGATCGGTTCCGCACCAGCGCTGGAACCTGCCCCGCTCCAGTGCGGCAGCTACCGGCGGGGTCAGCAGGCGTAGTTCGGCCCGCTGCTGTAGTAGTCGAGCTTCGCCCAGGTCTGCGAGCCGACCTCGCCGTCCGCCTGGAGCCCGGCACAGCCCTGGAACCTGTAGACGGCGTTCAGCGTGGCCTGGCCGAACACGCCGTCCTCGGCGATCGGGTAGAAGCTGCTGCTGATCGAGCGGTTCAGCTCGCACTGGAGGGCCTTCGCGGCGTCGCCGGTGGCGTTCGCCTTCAGCAGCGGCTCCGACGTGGTGTACCAGCTGCACGGCTTCCCGGGCTGAGCGGCACTCGCGGTGCCGGCGGTGGCGATGCCGCCGCCGAGAATGAGGCCGGTGACGGCCAGGGCGCCGAGGATCTTGCGCATGGAGTTCCCCCGTTCTTTGCGGCGCGCCGAATCCGCAGCGCACCGCGTGGTGTTGGCGTTGAGCGGTTCCGTTCGACTGCTCTCGGAACGGCACCAGACTCGCCTGCCGGGGGGCCTGCCGACTATCCGAAAACGGTCCTCGTCGGTGCACGGAATCGGCTAGGAGCTGTCCGGGCGGTCAGGTAGGGAGCCGGACCGCCCGGTGGCTTGCGGAACGAGGACGGTGATCGGGGTGGAGTGCGCCGGCCGGGCTCGCAGCCGATCTGCGCGCCGGGATGCTGCTCCCACACGACCGGAACCTCGCCGCCACCGGCGCACACCTGCCGGTTCGGACGACCGGGCCACCTACGAGGCCACCATCGGCATCGCCATGCTCACAACGGGCCCTTGACGCAGGCCGGCCTGCCCTGACGGCCGGTGTCTCGGTACGGCGAGGAGTGAGCAGCACCGTCGACGCCTGATCACGGTCTATAGCGCGAGTACTGGATCAGGGGTGGGGACGGCGTGTAGGTGACAGGCGGGTCGGCGCGGCGTCAGGAGGGGGCGCCGGGGGCAGGCTTCGGCGTGTGCCGGGGGAAGGGCCGGCTGCCCCTGAGGGACGGGCCAGGTGCCCGTGTGGGCAGGTCCGGATGTCCCGGACGGGGCGCCCCGTCCGAGCTGGTGTGATCTGGTCGTATTGTCGGTGGGTGCCCGAACCGGTCGTTGTTACTGTCGGGTATTGACATGGTCACGGGCTGGGGGAGGAGATATCCGGAGGGGGAGATCACGGGGACGGGCAGGTCAGAAGGGGCTCGTCGCCATCGTTTGGGGCAGCCGGCGCACCGTCCGGTCCGGCTGCCCGGGGAGGAAAGTCACCCTGACACCGATTCAGTTGCCCTTACTGACATCACTCAGCGCGCCGCTGATGTTGAGGAGTTCGTGGCACGTGGCCGCCTGCTTGCCCGAGGCCGGGGTGCCCGGCGTCTCGCAGGTCACGTTTGCCGTCACTGCCTGGTCCTCGGAGACCTGGATGGGAGTCACCCAGTGGTAGTCCTGGTTGCGGAAGGTCTCCAAGGCGATCGTGGTGATCGTCTTGTTGCCGGCCGTGATGGTCACCAGCCCCTGGTCGCCCTGGAAGTTGGCGACCACGAGGTCGGTGATGTCGAAGACCTTGCCGTGCGGCACCACGTAACTGCCCGTCGCGGAGGCGCCGTTCGCCGTCTGCACGTCGATCGTGGCGGAGCTCTGCTGTCCGGTCCCCGGCACCGCCTGGCCCGGACCCGGGTTGCGCCCGCCGGTACCCGCGCTCGGCTGGCCGGCGCCCGGCTTGGCCTGACCGCTGGAGCCACCGCCGGCCGGGGCCGTCGGGGCGCCCCCGGCGGGAACGCCGGCGGCCGGAGCCGGGGTGGCGCTCTGCTGGGCGACGGCCTGTTCGGCGGCCTGCTTCGCGGAGCTGCGCACCGCCGGGCGGACCAGGGCGAACCAGGCCAGCAGCAGCGCGAGCAGCGCCGCCAGGAGGGCGAGCAGCCACCGGGGGAAGATCGGAAGTTGAATGAACTCGCCGTCCAGGACCGACCGCTGGACGGCCGTCGGGGAGTCGGCAGGGGCGGCGGGGGCGAGAGTGGCCGTCGAGACCGTCGCGGCCTCGCCCGCCGTGCCCGTGGCGCGGCCCGTATCGGTCGCGCCGTTGCCGGCCGCGCCCTTGCCGTCGGCACCCTTGCGGGCCCCGTCCTTGTCGGCCGCGACCTCCTCCGGGCCCACCGTGACCTCGAACGGCCAGGAAGCCTGCTTGCCGAACCAGATCAGCTTGCGGGTGCGTGCCTGCACGCGCAGCTCGCCGGACTCGCCGGGCTGGAGGCGCAGCCGGTCCGGCGTGACCCGGAACCGCAGGTCCTCGCCGGCCTGCCCGGGAGTGAGGACCACGGTGCCCGGGGCGTTCCCGAGGTTGCGCACCGAGGTCCGGTAGCGGCCGCGCAGCCAGCCGCGGCGGCGGCGCGGCGCGAGGGCGGCCTGCAGCTCGTGGAACGGCGTCACCGTGACGGTGGCCTCCGGGACCGTCACCAGCTCGGGGTGCTCGGCCGGCAGCACCCGGATGCCGAGCGGGAAGTCCCCGGCCCGCGAGGCCGGCGAACGGGGCGGAGCCAGACGGACCGTCACCGTTTCGGACGTCCCCGGATAGAGGGAGACCCGGGCCGGTTCGACCGTCGTCCACGCGGCGCAGTCGCCGACCACCTCAAGCGAGTACGCCTCAACGATGTCGAGGTCGTTGCGTACCGTCAGGGTCGTGGTGGCCACGCCACCGGGCGCCACCGTCAGTGCGGGCAGGCCGAGTTCGGCGGATGTGGTCATAGCGTGACGGTAGGGCCGACCGGTGGGCCGACGAGAGGGCCGTGCGGGCAAGCTGTGGGCACAACCCTTGCCCGCACGGACAGACCGACCCTGCCCGGCGCCGTCGCGGCTCACCCCGCGGCCCGGGCGCACGTACCGCCCACACCCACGGCCGGCTCCGCCCCACGGCGGCCGGCCCGTCACCACCGCAGGTCCCTGGAGAATGGAGTAGTGCGATGACGCTGACCGATACATCCCGTGAGGAAGACGTCACCATCCGGCGGACCGTGCTGACACCGCCGTCCGGCAGTGCCCGGCGGTCCGGGCCGGTCGTCCCGACCCAGGGGCGGGGCAAGCCGGCACAGGTGCGCGTGGCGGTGTACGCCGAGGACCTCATCCTGCAGACCGGTGTGGTCCAGCAGTTGCGCCAGCGGCCCGAGGTGGAACTGCTGAGCGAGAGCGAGGCGGCGAAGGCCGAGGTCTCCCTGCTGGTGGTCGACGCCCTCACCGAGGCGGTGGCCGAGCACCTGCGCCGGCTACGGCTCGCCACCTCCGGCCGGATAGGCCTGGTGGTGGGGCACTTCGAGGCGGGCGGACTGCAGACGATCGTCGAGTGCGGGGTCGCCGCCGTGCTGCGCCGCTCGGAAGCGGACCAGGACCGACTGGTGCACCTCATCACCGCCCTGGCCAACGGTGAGGGTGTGATGCCGGGGGACCTGCTCGGCGAGCTGCTCGACCGGATCGGGATCCTCCAGCGCACCATGCTCGACGGGCGGGGCCTGACCCTGTCGACGCTGACGGCCCGCGAAGCCGAGATGCTCCGGCTGGTCGCGGAGGGCTTCGACACGAGCGAGATCGCCGCGAAGACCTCCTACTCCGAACGCACCGTCAAGAACGTGCTGCACGAGATCACCACGCGGCTGGGCCTGCGCAACCGGGCGCACGCGGTGGGGTACGCCATGCGGCGCGGCCTGATCTAGCGCGAGGGCGGAAAGGGAAGCGGTGCCTCGCCCGGCTCGGGCGAGGCACCGCTTGACGGGGGAGTGCTCAGAGCAGCCCGAGGTCGAACTCCCCGGTAGCGACGGCGGCGATGAAGGCCTGGTGGGCCGCACGGTCGAAGGCCAGGGCGGGACCGGAAGGGTCTTTCGAGTCGCGGATGTACGAGACCGGGCCGCCCGGAATGGCAACCTCGACGCAGTTGTCGTCTCCGCCGCTGTAGCTGGACTTCTTGAAGGTCGGCTGAGTCACTTGATCCTGTCTCTCTGTGCGGTGATAAAGGCGAGCGAAGAGTCGACGGACATGGCTTCTGCCGTGATCTCCTGAAACTTCGCCCGGCAGAGTTCCACATCGGCTGGATCCTCGACCCACAAGCTGCTCAGCATCCCTTCGACCAGGACGACGTCGAGGTCCTTCCGCTGCGGGAAGCCCATGAGCGTGAACGCTCCGTACATTCCCGGGTGGACCGCCGCACCGATCGGCATGACCTGGATGTTGATGTTGGACATGCCGCTGAGTGTCAGCAGCCTGTCCAACTGCGGGACCATGACCTCGGGCCGGTTGGCGTTCGAGTAGAGGGCTGCCTCATGGATGACGGCCCACACCTGCACGGGGTTCGGGCGCGTCAGGATGGACTGGCGTGCCATCCGAACCTGGACCAGGTCCTCGACGGTCCCGCCGGACCGGGTGCGTAGGCGGTCGATGACGATCCGCGCGTACTCGGGGGTCTGGAAGAGGCCCGGGATGAAAGCCGATTCGTACGTCTTGTAGGTGGTGGCGTCGGCTTCCAGGACGATGAGGTCGTTGGCGGTGGCATTGATGACATCGCGATAGCTCAGCCACCAGCCGCGCTTGCTTCCATCTTTGGTGATGGCGATCAGCCCAGCCCTGTAGTCCTCGTCATCGCATCCGTAGAAGTCGAGGAGCTTGATGACGTCCTCGATCTTGGCCGCGGTGTGGGCGGTCTCGATGCGAGTGAGCTTGGGTTGGCTCATCCCCGTGGCTTCTGCGACCACTTCGGCGGTCAGCTTCCGTTCTTCACGTAGCTTCCGCAGTTCGCCGCCGAGCCGCCGTCGGCGAACGGTCGAGACTGCCATGGTGTCCCCTCCTGAGCTGTCAGTTGACCAGTCTGCCTGTGTGAAGGGGCCGGCGCTACCGACAACTGGCCTTCCGAGCCGCCGAATTCCGGTTCGATTTGTATATATGCGAGTTATGGCGGATGAGTTGCGCCGTGCAGTGCATAGGCCCCATGCTGAGCGTAGCGGGTCGATTGCGGTGCGTATGCGATGACCTGTGATCTCGCCGTCGCCTGAGGCGTGCCTGCCTGTATGCGGCGATGAGTGATCCATTTCCCCTGAGGAGGTTCCTTCGTGTCTCCCCTTGAACTCCCCCCTGACTGGTCGGCCGCGCGCGAGGAGTTGCGCGAGGCGACGGCGCGCGCCGGGTGGAAGCCCGATCTGGTCGCCGATGCCGAGGTCGCGCTCCTCGAACTGTTCGTCAACGCGTGGCGCCATGGCGGGAGTGCGGCGCCGCTGGTCGTGATCGCGCTGCTCGACCACGTGCTCCGGGTCTCCGTCAGTGACGCGAGCCCCGTCGTCCCGATCCAGCGCGACGGCTCGGACCTCCTCTCGGTCTCCGGCCGGGGCCTGCACCTCGTCCGCTCCCTCACCGACCGGTTCGGTGCGGAGCCTCGTACGGCGGGCAAATCTGTCTGGTTCGAGCTGGACGCGGCCGCGTGACCGCCGACCACCGCCGCCCGACGGGGCCGGACGACCCGATCATGCGCACCTACACCGAGCCGGAGGTCGCCTCGCTGCTCGGCGAACTCCGCGAGCGCGGCCGCGAGTTCGGCCTGCTCTGGCCCTCCGCCACCACGGACAGCGTCGTGGACGGCCGGGTCCTGGTCCGGTTCGGCAACGCGCCCGCCAGCACTGTCCTCAACCTCCTCGCGATCCTCCGTCACTACGAGAAGGCCGAGGCCCCGTGCGACTCCTGATCGACCTCGTCCTTCCCCTCCTCCTGCTGCTCGCCATCGCGGTCGTCGGTGTCGGCGCGGTCGCCGTCCTGCGAATGCCCCACGGCCGGGAGGCCGCCGTGAATGCCGGTTCCGGTCCCGACCGAGGCCGCGTCCGGCAACCCGTGGCCTGACGCCCCACCCGCGCCGCCCGGCTCGACCCGTCGGGCGGCGAAGGCGTGACGGGAAGTCGGGCCGGCCGAGTTCCCGTGCGCGATGCGCTGGGCGCCGCGGTCGCCGTGGCCTGCCCTTCGGGGACACCGGTTGTTTCCCCCGGCTGGGGTGTCCGGGCTCTGCCGCCGCGGCCCGGGGCCGGGGAGACTGCGGGGGAGACCGCCCCTGCCATCCTGTGAGGTCGAGCGTGATCGGCGCCACCGCCACCCCCCGCTTCATCCGGCGGCCGGCCCGTGCCGCCGCCGCCGTCCTGCTCGCGCTGGTGACGGCCGTGGTGACGCTGGGCACCGCCGCCCCCGGAGGGCAGAGCGCACCGGCCGCCGCCGCGGCCGTCGACCCGGCGGCCGGGCGGATCGTGTTCGCCGGCACCAACCACCGCGGCCTCGGCCGGGTGACCGGTGCGGCGGCCAGCACCCCGCTGTTCGGGCCCGGCCCGATCCACTTCGACCAGGACCCGTCGGCCCGTGGCGGCGACCTGGTCTTCACCAGCCTGCGGGACGGCCCGCTGCCCCAGGTGTACCTGCGCGACGCGGCCGGCGCGGTGCACAAGCTCACCACCGGCATGGACACCTCCCAGCCCGCGCTGGCCCCGGACGGCAAGGGCGTCGTCTTCGTCGCGCTGGAGCCCCGCGATGGCGGCGGCGCGCCCCAGAAGGTCCTGTGGGCGGTCAACCGGGACGGCTCCGGGCTGCGCCGGATCACCGACGGCGCGGCCGACGAGACCCATCCGACGGTCTCGCCCGACGGCAAGTGGGTCGCGTACGCCTGCACCGGCGACGGGGCGCACATCCAGGTCTACCTGCGGCCGTTCACCGGCGGCGCGCCGACCAAGGTCACCAACGTGGCCGACGGCAACGCCGTCGACCCGGCCTGGAACCCGGTGGACGACGACGCCCACCGCAACCAGATCGTCTACACCTGGGACCGGGGCGACCAGGGCCGGACCCTGATGCTCACCTCGCCCACCGGCGGCGACAAGGCGTTCTTCCTCCGCACCGGCTCCACCTGGCGGACCGGCTCCGCCGCCTGGATGGCCGACGGCAGCGGGGTCCTCTTCCTGAGCGCCGACCCGCTGCCCCCCAACCCGCCGCAGCCTGACCCGTCCCGGCCGCCGGTCGTCAACCTGTACCGCGCGCCGACCTGCTCCTGCGACGACCCCCAACTGCTGTACGGCACCGACCGTTTGATCGCGGCGCCGACCTGGCTGGGCACCCAGGCCGAGGGCGGCCCGGTGGTGGAGCAGACCAGCGCCTCCGCCGCCAACATCGCCGACGTCCAGGACGTCCGCCCCGACGGGGCCGACCCGCGGGACCTGGGCATCAGCGTGCTCAGGGAGGACCCGGCCGCGGACACCAACACCGATCCGAACCCGGCGGCCGACCCGCTCTTCCACCCCCGCCCCGGCTACGACCCGTGGTACGAGCGGCAGGCCTACACGCCGGACGGCCGGAAGATCGTGGTGACCCGCTACGAGGACTCCCCGGCCGGGCGGATCGAACGGATCTGGCTGGCCGACGCCGACGGCTCCAACCCGCACCCGATGAACCTGGCCGGGCGCGGCCCGACCGACCGGGACACCGACCCCTCCTTCTCGCCGGACGGCAAGCTGATCGTGTTCAGCCGGAGCGCCCCGGGCGGCGGCGGGCAGCCGGGGCGTCCGGGGCGGGTCCTGATCGCCCAGGTGTCCACGGGGGCGATCGTCGGCACCGTCGAGCCGCCGGCCGGCCAGGCCGGGGCCTCCGACGGCGAGCCCTTCTGGTCGCCCGACGGCAAGTCGATCGCCTTCTCCAGGACCGCGGTCGTCAACGGCAACGCCGGCAACCTGCACGTCTGGACCGTGGCCGCCGGCGACCTCACCCGGCAGACCGACCTCAGCCGGGCGGTCTGCCCCGGCACCTGCAACGTCATCGACGACAGCCCCGTGTTCTCGCCCGACGGCCGGCGCATCGCCTTCAACCGCAAGGCCGGCGACGGCGGGAACAACCGCCAGGACGGCGTCGTGGTCACCTCGCCGACCGGCAGCGACTGCACCGTGGTCCTGCCCACCCAGCTCGGCCGGGACAAGGGCGCCTGCACCCGGCCGCTGCCCGACACCTCCGAGACCGGGCCGTTCCAGCCCCGCGACGTCGCCTGGACGGCGAACAGCGCCCAACTGGTGCTCACCTCCCGCCGGGCCCTGCCGCCGAACTCGCCGGAGGGGCTGGCCGTCTACGACTTCGCCGCCGGCACGCTCACCCCGCTCGACCGGCGACTGCCGGGCCGCCAGAAGGAACCGGCCGTCCAGCAGTCCGTCGACCTGGCGCTGACCGCCCCCGCCCGCACGCCGGCCGTCCCCGTCGACGGCGGCACCGACGTGACGATCACCGTCACCAACAAGGGGCCCGCGTCCTCGCCCGGGACCACCCTCACCGTCTCGGTGCCGACCGGCGCCCGGCTCGGCGGCCTCACCGCCCCGGTCGGCCAGTGCGACGCCGGCGCGCTGCGCTGCGACCTCGGCACGCTGGCGCCGGGCGCGGCGGTCCGGGTGACCGCCCGACTGATCGGTACCCGGCCCGGCACCCAGCCGTTCGGCTGGAGCGTCACCGGGGCGGTGGTCGATCCGAACCCCGGGGACGACTTCGCCCAGACGTTCCTCCCCGTGCTGGACCCGCCGACCCCCACGCCGTCACCGTCCGCCTCGCCGACGCCGTCACCCACACCCACACCGACGCCGACGCCGACGCCGACGCCGACCCCGGCACCGTCCACCACGCCCGCCCCCGCGCCGCCGCCCCCGCCGGCTCCCGAACCGGCCCCGGCACCGCCGCCGCAGGCCGGCCCCGGAGTGTCGGTCGACGCCCAGCCGAACCCCGGCTACGTCGGCGGCCACGTGACCGTCAGCTACACGGTGCGCAACACCGGGCAAGCCCTCGCGACCGGGCTGCGCCTGTCGCTCGGCCTGCCCGCCGGCGTGCCCGCCGAAGCCCTGCCCCCGGGCTGCCGGGACGGGGCCTGCGACCTGGCCGACCTGTCCCCGGGCGGCAGCCAGGTGGTCCGCGTGGTGCTGTCACCCGTCGCGGCGCTGCAGACCACCATCAGCGCCGAACTCACCACCACCGGCACCGACGCCGTCCCGGGGCCGCACCGGGCGAGCACCCCGCTGCGCATCCTGCAGCCCCGCATCGTCGCCGTGCCGCCGATCGGCAAGCCCGGCTTCGTGACCTCCGTCCGGGGCGTGGACTTCCCGCCCGGCGCACCGGTGCGGTTCACCTGGCAGCCCGGCATCACCGCCGCGGCCGCACCCACCCACCCCCGGGCCGACGGGACCTTCGCGGGCCAACTGCTCATCCTCCCCAAGGACGAGACCGGCCCGCGGACCATCATCGCCGACGGCCCCGGATTCTCCCCGGTGACCACCCCCTTCCTCGTGGTCGAGGGCAGCATCGGCCCGCCCGGGGAGGTGGAGCGGCGATGATCCACGAAGTCGACGAGGCACTGCGGCTGCTGCTCGCCGAGGCCGGTCTGCAGGAGCGCGGGGTCGAGGTGGCCTTCGACGCGCCCACCCGGGACTTCAGCGCCCGGCGCACCGCGCCGACGGTCAGCGTCTTCCTGTACGGGATCCGCGAGGAGACGGGCCGCCGACAGGCCGGCGCCATCGCGGAGCACGACGCGGACGGCATGGTGATCGGCCACCGGGCCGCGCCCCGGTGGTTCGAACTGGCCTACCTGGTCACCGTCTGGACCAGCCGGCCGCAGGACGAACACCGGCTGCTGGCCGAAGTGCTGCAGTGCCTGACCGCCGTGGACGCGCTGCCCGCCCGGGTGCTCACCGGGACGCTCGCCGACCTCGGACTGACCGTCGGGCTCGACATCGCGGGGCGCGACACGGGCCTGCCGTCGGTGTCCGACGTGTGGTCCGCGCTCGGCGGCGAACTGCGGCCCTCGATCGACCTCAGGGCGCTCGCCCCGCTGCCCGGCGGACGCAGCCCCGTCGGACCGCCCGTCACCGAGGGCCTGGTGGTGCGCGCCCAGGACACCAGTCGGGACGCCTCTCGGGACGATGCGGCACCCGCCGACGGCCCGGGCCGCCGGCTGCGCTACCACGGCGGCGCGGACCCCGGCCCGGACGGCTTCGCCGCGCCCCGGGACCGCGTACTGCCGCCGGGCCGCCGGACCCGGGGCGGGACGCGATGAGCCTCGACCTCCGGACGGCCGTGTCGGATGCGTCGGCCGCGTCGGGTGCGTCAGGTGCGTCGGCAACGCCCGCCCCGGCCGCGGCACCCGCGGGCCCCGACCACCTCTGGGAACGGCTGCACCTGGTCGAGCAGCGGGTCCGGACCGCGGTGCGCGAGCGCCGGGCCGACGACCCCGACCCGGACGACCCGTACCGCGGCCAGTACCTCAGCCCGGAGGCGGTGGAACGGATCCTGGCGGCCTCCGCCACGGCGCGCCACGACGGTACGGCCCCCGGCGACGCGCCCGCGCCGCCGCCCGGCTCGCGGCTCGCGCGGCTCAGCGAGGCCTTCGGGCTGCTCCCGGTGGACGTCGAACTCCTGCTGGTGGCTCTCGCCCCCGACCTCGACACCCGCTTCGAACAGCTCTACGGCTACCTCAACGACGACCTGACCCGACGCCGCCCGACCATCGGGCTGGCCCTGCGGCTGTGCGGACTGTCGGGCCTCGGCGCCGCCCGCTTCCGGTTCTCCACGCGGGCCCCGCTGATCGCCGGCGGGCTCCTGGAGGTCTCAGAACCGGACCGCCCGCTGCTCTCCCGCGCCCTGCGCGTGCCGGACCGGGTGACGGCCCATCTGCTCGGCGACGACGAACCGGACGGCGCCCTCGCCGGGCTGGCCCGCCGCGCCGCGCCCGTAGCCGCCGACGGCGCCGCAGCGGCGTCGGAGCCCGTCGAGCGGCTGCGCGCGGCCGCGGCGGACGGCGGACTGGTGCACCTGCTGGACCGGGACGGGCACGCCGTGCCGCTGGCGGTGGCCGCCCTCGCCGCCGACGGCCGGGCGCCCTTGGTCGTCGACGCCGCCGCGCTCGCCGCCCGCCCGCCGGGGAGCATCCTTCGGGTGCTCGCCCGCGAGGCCCGGCTGGGCAGGGGCGGCGTGGTGTTCGGACCGCTGGACCGGCTCGAACCCGAACGGCCCGAGCGGGCGGCCCTGTTGCGCGAACTGTGCGCGGAGCTCACGGGCCTCCCGCTGCTCGTGCACGGCCCGCAGGTGTGGGATCCGGACTGGGCGCGGGACAGCCCGGTGGTGGTCACCGTCCCGCCGCCGGACGCGCGCGGCCGGGCCGAACGGTGGGCCCACGCGCTGGCCGCCGCCCGGACACCGCTGACCGACGCGCCGGCCGAGGCGCTGAGCGACGAACTGACCGAGGCGGTGGCCGCCTACCGGATCGACCACGAGAAGCTGGAGCGGGCCGCCGGGGTGGCGGCCCGGACGGCGGCCGCCGAGCGGCGCCCGGTGAGTGCGGAGGACCTGCGGGCCGCCGTGCGGGCGCAGAACGCCGCGGGCCTGGCCCGTCTCGCCCGCCGGATCGAGCCCGCCGTCGGCTGGGCCGACCTGGTGCTGCCCGAGCCCACCGAGGGCCGGCTGCGCGAGCTGGTGCTGCGGGCCCGGCACCGCGAACAGGTGCTCGGGCGCTGGCGGATGCGGCCGGGCGGCGGCCGGGGGAACGGGGTGATCGCCCTGTTCGCCGGGGAGTCGGGCACCGGCAAGACGATGTCGGCCGAGGTGGTCGCCGCCGAACTCGGCATGGAGCTCTACGTCGTGGACCTGTCCACCGTGGTGGACAAGTACATCGGCGAGACCGAGAAGAACCTGGAACGCATCTTCACCGAGGCCGCGCAGGTGAACGGCGTCCTGCTGTTCGACGAGGCGGACGCGCTGTTCGGGAAGCGCTCCCAGGTGAAGGACGCCCACGACCGCCACGCCAACGTCGAGACGGCCTACCTGCTCCAGCGCATGGAGTCGTTCGAGGGGATCGCGGTGCTGACGTCCAATCTGCGCGCCAACCTCGACGAGGCGTTCACCCGGCGGCTCGACGTCATCGCGGAGTTCCCGCTGCCCGACGAGGCGCAGCGGCGGGTCCTGTGGGACCGCTGCCTGGGGTCGCGGCTGCCCCGCGGGGACGACCTCGACCTGGACTTCTGCGCCCGGCGCTTCGAGCTGACCGGCGGCTCCATCCGGGCCTGCGCGGTCTCCGCGGCCTACCTGGCCGCCGGGACGGGTGCCCCGCTGGGCATGGCGCAGCTGGTCGCCGCGGTGGTCGGCGAGTACCGCAAGCTCGGCCGGCTGGTGCTGGAGAGCGAGTTCGGGCCGTGGCTGACCGTCCTCGGGGGCGGCGGGCGCGGCTGACCCGGCCCGTCGGCGGCGGGCCGGCGGTGGCGGCCAGCCGGGTGCCGCTCCGCCGGTGGGGGCGCCTGCGGGTACCTGCGGCGCTGCCCGCCGGGGCAGTCGTTCCTGCCCCCGGTCCGGGACCTCGGGACATGTCCCCGGACGGCGCCCGGCAGCAGACTCGGGGACGACTGACCGGCCATCCGAAGGAGCGCGAATGCCGTCGTACCTCACCCCGGGCGTGTACGTGGAGGAGGTCCAGTCCGGTGCCCGCCCGATCGAGGGCGTCGGCACGGCCGTCGCCGCTTTCGTCGGCTTCGCCGAGACCGGTCCCTTCCACGAGCCCACGCTGGTGACCAACTGGGACCAGTTCGTCCAGCGGTTCGGCGGGTTCACCGAGGGCACCTACCTGGCGCACGCCGTGTACGGCTTCTTCGCCAACGGCGGCGGCTCCGCCTACGTCGTGCGGGTCGGCGACCCGGCCCGGCAGGCGCCCGGCGGCACACCCGCCGCCGCCGTCAGCGCGCCCCCGCCCGTCGCGGTCTCGGGCTTCCTGTTCTCGGCCCTGCCCGGCGCGGGCGGCGACGTGTCCGTCGAGATCGCCGACGTGGAGGGGGAGAACGTCCCCGAGGACCGGTTCCGACTGCTGGTCCGCCGCGGCAGCGAGGTCGCCGAGACCTACGACGTCTCGACCCGCCGGAACACCAAGGGCTACGTCGTCACCCAGCTGCGGGAGTCGAAGCTGGTCGCGGTCACCGAGCAGGCCGGCACCGCGCCGAGCCGCCCCGAGCGCGCGACCCACGCCCTCGCCGCGGCCCCCGCGCCCGCGTCGGCCCCGGCCACCGCCACCCGGCTCGACCCCGCCGAGTACGTCGGCGACGCCGCCGCCCGGACCGGGTTCTCCGGCCTGGAGGCGATCGACGAGATCACCATGGTCGCGGTGCCCGACCTGATGAGCGCCTACCAGCGCGGCGACCTCGACGACGAGGGCCTGCGGACCGTCCAGCTCGCGGTCATGTCGCACTGCGAGCAGATGGGCGACCGGATCGCCGTACTGGACCCGCCGCCCGGCCTGAACGCCCAGCGGATGCGGACCTGGCGCAACGAGGAGGCGGGCTTCGACTCCCGCTACGCCGCCCTCTACTACCCGTGGATCAAGGTGTTCGACCCGGCGACCGGCCGCAACGTGCTGGTCCCGCCGAGCGGCCACGTCGCCGGGGTGTGGGCGCGCAGCGACGCCGACCGCGGCGTGCACAAGGCGCCGGCCAACGAGGTCATCCGCGGTGCGGTGGACCTGGAGACCCGCCTCAGCAAGGGCGAGCAGGACCTGCTGAACCCGATCGGCGTCAACTGCGTCCGGGCGTTCCCCGGGCGCGGCATCCGGATCTGGGGCGCGCGGACCCTCTCCTCCGACCCGGCCTGGCGCTACCTCAACGTGCGCCGGCTCTTCAACTACCTGGAGGAGTCGATCCTCCTGGGGACCCAGTGGGTGGTCTTCGAACCCAACGACGACCGTCTGTGGTCCAGCATCCGCCGGAACATCACCGCGTTCCTCACCGAGGAGTGGCGGCGCGGGGCGCTGTTCGGCCAGACCGCGGCCGAGGCCTTCTACGTCAAGTGCGACCGCGACAACAACCCGCCGGAGTCCATCGACCTCGGCCAGGTGATCTGCGAGATCGGCGTCTCTCCGGTGAAGCCGGCGGAGTTCGTGGTGTTCCGGCTGTCCCAGTTCTCAGACAGCACGAGCCTCGTCAACGAGTGACCGCCGGCACGGTCGGCACCCATCGGAAGGTGACAACAAGCAATGGCTGAAGGCGATCCGCTCTCCACACACATCTTTGGCGTCCAACTCGGCGGCTACAACGTCGAGTCCGTCAAGGAGATCAGCAACCTGTCGGTCGACCAGGAGGTCGTCGAGTACAAGCAGGTCACCCAGGAAGGCAAACTGATCGTCCGCAAGCAGCCGGGCGCCCGGCTGCCCGGCGAGGTGACGATCACCCGCGGCCTCGACAAGAGCGGCGCGTTCACCAACTGGATCAAGGAAACCCTCAACAACGGGGCGATCAACACCGCGCGGCAGAACCTCACCATCGAGGTCAAGGACACCACCGGTGCCACCCTGCGGCGCATCCAGCTGACCAACGCCTGGGCCAGCCGCTGGGAGGGCCCCACGCTCACCGCGGGCGAGTCCAGCGCCGCGACGGAGACCGTGACCATCGTGTTCGAGGAGATCAGCGTAGAGTGAGGCGACGGATCGGCCTTGACGAACTGCTGGAACGGGGCCCGGCCCAGCAGAACACCGCGCCGCCGCAACAGCAGCAGCCCGCGGGCCAGCCGGGGCCGGCCGGGCCCCGGCCCCGCGGGCAGGCACCACGCACCGAGTTCGAATTCGAGCTGCCGCTCGGCTACGTCGACGACGAGGGCGGCGTGCACCGGCACGGCACCATGCGCCTGGCCACCGCCCGCGACGAACTGATGCCGCAGATCGACCTGCGGGTCAAGGAGAACCCGGCCTACCTGAGCGTGGTGCTGCTCAGCCACGTGATCACCAGCCTCGGTGACATCACCGACGTACACGCCGGCATCGTCGAGCGGATGTACGCCACCGACGTCGCCTTCCTCCAGGACCTCTACCAGCGGATCAACAGCGAAGGCCACACGCGCGCCGCGGTGACCTGCCCGCACTGCGACGGCGCCTTCGAGGTCGACCTCGCCGGTGGGCGCCTGGGGGAATCGTGACGTACGCGCCTGCTCGGCTGTACGAGGAGATCGCGTACATCGCCTACCACTTCCACTGGCAGCGGGAGGACATCCTCGACCTCACCCACCGCGAACGCGGGCAGTGGGTGCGGGAGATCGCACGGCTCAACACCCGTGTCAACGAAGGCGGGTGAACAGAGTGGGGCTTCGGGACTGGATCAGCCGCCGGACGGCGGGTGAGGCGGCGGACGGCGGTTCCGACGGCGGCGCGAGCAGCGGCGTGGGCAGCGGTGCGACCGGCGGTGTGACCGGCGGTGCGGGCACGGCCGGCTCAGCCGGTGACGGTCCGCGGCGCCCCGCTGCGGGGGACGAGGGGTGGCGCGCAGTGCGACCCCTGGTCCCGACCGTGGCCCGGGCGGCGCACGGGGTCAGCGACGGCCTGAAGTTCCGGTCCCGGCTCTCCTCCTGGCAGGACCCCTCGCTGTGCGGACCGCTCGGCCATGCGGTTCTCCCGTCCGCTCCGGCGGGGATCCTGCGGGCGGTGGCGGCACCGCTCGCACCGGCCGCCGCCGTCGCGGGCGGGGGCGGCCCTGCCCTGCCGGTCGCCAGGAGAACGGCCGGGGCGACCGATGCAGGGCCGGTCGCAACAGGCGAGCCGGCCGAGGCAGCCGGGTCGGCCGAGTCGGTCCGCGTGGGAACACCGGCGCAGACCCGGCCGGTTCAGCGCTCCGGCGGGGTGCGGCGGCTTCCCGTGCGGCCGGCCTCGCGGGCGACGCACGCGGGCGGGGGCGACCGGTCGGTCGTGCCGGACGGCCGTCCATCCATGCCTAAGGTGACGACGCCTGATGCGGCGGAGCCTGAGGTAACGAAGCCTGAGGCCGTGAAGGCTGATGCGCTCCGCCCGGTGCGGCCCCGTTCCGTCAGCGAACCGCTGATCGTCGCGCGGCGCCCCCGGACACTGTCCGCTCGCCCGGTGACGGTGGTCCCGGGATCGGTCAAGGCGCCGGTGGCGACGCCTGCCGCGACGCCGGTTGGCGCCACCGAGTCGCCGAGCCGTGGCACGGAGACGGCGCGACCCGCCGTCGCGGCGGAACCCGGCACGTCCTCGCCTGAGAGCGGCGAAGCCGTCGTGCGGACGGTCGCGCGGCCGGAGAACACCATCGCGCCCGCGCGGAGCGGACCGGCCGAAGGGGCGGTCCAGCGCGCCGTCGCGCCGGGCGTGGCCACGCCCGCCCGCCCGGTCCTCGGCGAACCCTTGACCTCGCTGCCCGCGAGCGCCTCACCCGTGGCCGCCGTCGGCCCTCAGCGCCCTGACACTGCCCCGGGACTGCCGCCCATGCCGGTCGTCCCGACCGACGCGGGGACCGTGCGAGCCGAGACGGGCGGCCCCGACGGCGCCCGGCAGCTCGGGAACAGCCACCGTGACGCCACCGACGGCGGGGGCTCCCGCACGACCACCGAGCGGGGCGGCCCGGCATCGTCCCGCGCCGGACGTGGACCCGCCGACGGCGCATCCGTCCAGCGTGCTCCGTCCAGGGCAGGCACTTCCTCGCGCACACCGTCGTCGCAGGCCCCCGAGCGCGCCGAACGCGCCGAACGCCCCGCAGACACCGACCAGGTCCGCCCCGACCCGGCCCCCGCCCGTACGCGCGGAGGCCTGGGCGCGCCCCTCGACGCGTTGCCGCCGACGGCGGCAGCGCCGCGTGGCACCGCCCCCCTGCTCGGCGGGCGCGGACCGGTCCGGCGGATCACGGGCCCGGCGGCGACCGGCGCCGCGGGCGGCAGCACCGGGAGTGCGGCGGAACAGGGCGGCCCTGTGGCCGCGGGGCCTGCGGTCGGTGAAGCGCTGCGGGTGCAGCGTGCCGTCCGGCGTTCCGACGAGACTTCGGCTCCTGCAGCTCATACAGCTCCTCCAACAGCTCCTACGGCACCGGCAGTTCGGCCTCGGAGCGGCCCAAGCGAGGGCGGTCCGGGCGTGCCCACCACCGTTGCGCCGGTGGCCGATGGGGGACCGAGCGTCCAGCGTGCCGTCCGGCGCCCCGGAGAGACCCCGTCGGCCCCGACGGCCCCAACGGCGTCGGCGGGCCGCTCCCGGAGCGGCGACGACGGACAGCCCCGGCCGGGCGGCGCGCCGCAGCAGGCCCCGGGCCAGGGGAGTGCTCCGCACGAGAGCGGTGTCGGCCCGGCGGTTCCGGCGCGGCCAGGGGCCGGAGGCTGGGGCGTGCAGCGAGCCGTCGCGGTCACCGGCCCGAGGCGTGGCCTGATCGGCGAGCGTCCGATGACATTCGCCCTCGCCGCAGCGACGCCGCCGTCCGCGACCGCCGCCGGCGCTCGCCCCGGCACTGCTGCGGCGCCGTCCGGCCCGCCCGTGGTGCCGGCCGTCTGGCCGAGGGCGCTCCAGCCGCGCACGGACGGCGAGACGACCGCTGCCGCGCAGTCGGCGGCGCCGGGTGGTCGGCCGTCCGGCGCCACGGCTGTTCCGCAGCGCTCCCGCTCGCGGCACGCGCCGGGCGTGGGGGACGGCCGCTCCGCCGTCGGGCCGTCGGCGGTGCAGGGAAGTTCGGCGGGGTCCGGCACTTCGGGCCCCGCAACAGCGCGGGATCAGGCGTCCGGTGCGGGTACGGCTGCGGCTCGCGGGCTCGCGGGTGTGCTGCAGCGGTCGCGCGCTCGGCGGTCGTCCAAGGTCGGGGACGGCGGTGCGGACGGCCGACAGGACGCCGATCGCCCGTCGGCGCCGCCGCCGCAGGGTTCGGCGCCGACCGGTGCGACCCCGGTTTCTGCCGTGCCGGGACAGGCGTCCGGTGCGGGGACGGCTGCGGTGCGCGGTATCGCGGGCGTGTTGCAGCGTTCGCGTGCGCGGCGTTCGTCCGCAGGAGGGGCTGGCCGGAGTGCGGCCAATCACCCGGTGGTGCAGGGGAGTTCGGCGCCGAGCGGCCCGTCAGGCGCAGCAGCCGGGCCCACCGACCCGCCGCCTGCGCTGCCCCTGTCCGGCCGCGCCCGTGCGGCGGTGGCGACCACGGGTGGCTCGGCCGTGCAGCGTGTCGTCGCACCGGAGTCCGCAGGGCGCCCGGCGTCCGGCGGCCGCGTTGCGCCGTCCGCCGCCGGGTCGGCTCCGCGCCCGCCCGTGGTGCGGCTCGCGCCGCTGACGGCTCCGTCGCTCCAGCGGCTTCCGGCCGGCGCCCGGTCCCCGCAGCCGTCGCCGTCGCCGTCGCTGGCGCCCGCCCAGCCCGGCCCGGGCTGGGCAGCGGGTTCGCAGCTGCCCGTCGCGTCCTCGCCGGTCGTGTCGCGCGCCGCGGCCTCCCGGTCCGTACAACTGGCCCCGGCAGCGCCGTCGACCTGGGCAGCGCCGTCCGCCCCGGCCGGCCCCGTGCTGCCGTCGTCCGACACGGCGCGGGTGCTGCAGCGGGTGGCGGAGCAGGCGGGCCTGACCGGGGTGCCGTTGACCGCCGTGCCGGCCCGGACGCCGACGACGGTGCAGGCCGCCCCGCCGGCGGCCGCGCCGACCCGGGCCGGCGCGCGGCGTGCGACGGACGCCGGTGGATCACCGGCCGAGCCCGCCGACGCCACGGCCACCGGCATCGCCGGGGTCGCCGACCTCGACGAACTGGCCCGGCGCCTGGTCGAACCCGTGGGGCGGCTGCTGCGGACGGAGCTGCGCCGGGGGAGGGAGCGCAGCGGGCGACCGTACGACGTGCGCCGCTGAGCGCAGACCAGGCGCGCGGCCCGACGGGCGACCGCAGCGACATGACCGGAAGCAGCAAGCAGGGAAGCGGGACCGATGACCGACAACATCTTCGCGACCAGTGTGTTCTTCAGCCTGACCATCGGTGGGAACGACCTGGGCGAGTTCACCACCTGCTCGGGCCTGGGTGCCCAGGTGGAGATCGAGCAGTACGCGGAGGGCGGCAACAACGGTTTCGCCTGGCAGCTGCCGGGCCGCATCACCTGGTCGAACATCACGCTGAGCCGTGCGGTCACCGCGGACACCCTCAAGATCGCGCGCTGGCTGGGTGAGATCGTCCGGAAGGTCGAGCCGAAGGACGGGGAGATCGTGGCGCTGCGGCCCGACCTGAGCCGGATCGTCGGCTGGCAGGTGCTCGGGATCGTCCCGGTGCGGTGGGACGGCCCGTCGTTCGACCCCTCCAGCTCCCAGGCGGCGATGGAGACGCTGGAGATCGCCCACGCGGGCCTGCGCCCATCCTGACGCCCCCGCCTACCCGTGCCCCACCCCGCCCCACCAGCCCCACCCACGTAAGGAGCACCACGATGTCCCCGGCGGTCCCCGCGAGCGTCACCCGGGCGCAACTGACCATCATGGAGCCCCCGTCCACGGTCGGTGCGCAGCCCGGCGGGGCGCTCGTGCGGCTTCCGCTCCAGTTCAACCCGGCGACGCTGGTGCTCCGCAAGACCACGGAGTGGCGGCGCACGCCGTCCCGGACGGCGGGCCAGTCCGCGTTGCCGGAGTTCGTCGGCAGCGGTCCGCGGTCGCTCTCCCTCGACGTGTTCCTGGACTCGACCGCGACCCACGACAACTCGGTGGAGCGGGCGGTGGAGCAGCTGATGACGGCGTGTGTGCCGACCCCGACCAGCCTGGCGCGCAAGACGCCGGCCAGCCCGTGGATCCGGCTGGACTGGGGCACCCTGAAGACGACCTCGTTCAACGGGGTGCTGACCGGCCTGTCGGTCACCTACACGCTGTTCGACGTCGACGGCAATCCGCTGCGGGCGGTCTGCTCGCTCACCATCGACGAGGCCAGCGTCGACCCGGCCGGCCAGAACCCGACCTCCGGCTCGCCCGAGGCCCGCAGCACCCACCGGGTGATCGCGGGCGACAGCCTGCCGCTGCTCGCCTGGCGCGCGTACGGCGACGCGACGGCGTGGCGCACCATCGCGGAGGTCAACGACATCGACGATCCCATGGCCCTGGTCCCGGGCGCGGAGCTGATCGTGCCCGGGATCGACGAACTCACCCAAGGCGGCCGACCGTGACCACTCCCGAGGCCCGCGGCGGCCGGCCCTTCGCCGCGGATCCCGTCGTCGAGGCGCCGGGCCCGCTGCCGCCGGTCTGGGCGACCCAGCTGGTCTCCTGCGACATCGAGGAGAGCGTCGGCTTGCCGGACACCGCGGTGCTGACCTTCCGGGACGCCAACCACACCTTCCTCGCCGCGACCGGGATCACCATCGGGACCAAGCTGCGGGTGTCGGTGGTCACCGTGCAGGGGCACACCCAGGTGCGGCTGCTCACCGGCGAGGTGACGGCGTTGGAGCTGGAGGTGGACACCACGGGCTCGTACACCGTGGTGCGGGCGTCGGCGGTCACCCACCGCCTGATGCGCGGGCGCCGGGTGAAGGCCTTCCGGAACATGACGACCGCCGACATCGTCCGCCAGGTGGCCGCGGGCGCGGGCCTGGCCTGCGGCCGGATCGACTCCTTCCCGGTCGTCCACCAGCAGCTGTCCCAGGCGAACGTCCCGGACTGGGAGTTCCTGCAGTTCCTGGCGCAGGAGAGCGGCGCGCAGGTGCGCGTGGACGACGACGGGCAACTGGAGTTCGTCCGGCCCGAACCGGCGTCCGGCGCACCGGCCCCCTCCACGCCGGCGCCGCAGAGCCCGCTGGTCCTGGAGTACGGCCGCAACCTCCTGGAGCTGCGCGGGGTGCTGACCGGCGCCGCCGGCGCGGACACCGTCGAGGCGCGCGGCTGGAACGTCACCACCAAGAGCGCCCTGGTCGCCACCGAGCCGTCGGTCACCTCCCGGACGGTGCAGCCCGGGATGAGCCCCTCGACGGCGGCCTCGGCCTTCCCCGGCCAGGCCCGGCTGACCGTCGCCGACACCCCGTACCGCACCCAGGCGGAGACCACCGCCGCCGCCCGGTCGCTGGCCGCCTCGGTGGCCGCCGGCTTCGGCGAGCTGGAGGTGGTCGCCGAGGGCAACCCGCGGCTGCGGGCGGGCGTCGCGGTCGCCCTGGGGAACGTCGGGGCGGCCTTCTCCGGCCGCTACACCGCCACCGGCGTGCGCCACCTCATCGAACCGTTCCGCGGCTACCGCACCACCGTCGTGGTCAGCGCGGCGCCGGACCGCTCGCTCGCCGGGCTGGTCACCGGCGGCAACGCGCCGCCGCGCGGGCCCCGGATGCCTGGCCTGGCCGTCGCCGTGGTCACCGACGTCCGGGAGCCGGGCGACGGGCAGCGCGGCTGGGTGAAGCTGAAGTTCCCCTGGCTGGACGACACGTACGTCTCCGACTGGGTGCGCACCGTGCAGTGGGGCGGGCACGGGGGCGGCGGCATGGTCTGCCCCGAGGTCAACGACGAGGTGCTGGTCGGGTTCGAGCAGGGCGACCTGGACAGCCCGTACGTGCTGGGCGGCCTCTACAACGGCGTGGACCGGCCCTCGCCGCACGACGTACCGCTGGTCGACGCGGCCGCCGGCAAGGTCAACCGCCGTTCCGTGGTGTCCCGTTCGGGCCACCGCCTGGAACTGCTGGACGTGCCGGGCGGCAAGTCCGGCGTCCGGCTGGCGAGCGGGGACAAGAAGCTGGAGGTCAGGCTCGACCAGCAGAGCGGCGAGATCGTCCTGACCGTCCACGGCGTGGGCGGCGCGGCGGGGAGCACCGTGCGCCTGTCCTCCACCGGCATCACCCTCGACGCGGGCACCGGAGAGGTGAACGTGCGCGGCGGATCGGTGACCCTCCGGGGCACGACGGCGGTCACCGTGGACGGCGGGGTCGAGGCCGTGATCAAGGGGGCCTTCGTCCGCCTCAACTGACGGAGCCTCAGGAAGTGTGCGGCAGAATGCCCGCAGCAGACAGCAGAACCGTGCCCGCGACGTTCGGGGGCACACCATCGGAAACGGAGACCGCAGATGCCCCCCGCAGCCCGGACCGGCGACCTCACCGACCACGGCGGCGCCCTCACCACCCCGCCGCCGGGCGCCCTCAAGGTGGCGACCGTGCTGATCGGCGGCCGGCCCGCCGCGGTCGTCGGCAGCATCCACGCCTGCGTCCCGCACGTGGAGATGGGCCCCGCCAACCTCGTCGAGCCCTCCCTGGGCACGGCGACCAGGGGAATGGTGCTGATCGGCGGCCTCCCCGCCGCCCGCATGGGCGACAAGACGACCTGCGGCGCCACCATCACCTCCGGTGCGCTCAACGTGCTGATCGGAGGCGCCATATGAGTGGGCGCGGCGAGCGGGACAGCGACCGGAACTGCGAGCGGAACATCGAGCGGAACAGGAGGAGGCGCGCATGACGGCGAGCTTCATCGGCCGGGGCTGGGCCTTCCCGCTGCGGGTGAACGCCACCGGCGGCATCGGCATGGTGGACCGGGACCGGGAGATCGCGGAGGCCATCCGGCTCATCCTCGGCACGGCCCCCGGCGAGCGGCCGATGCGCCCGGAGTTCGGCTGCGGCATCCACGAGTACGTCTTCGCCCCGGGCGACAGCACCACCGCCGGGCGGATCGCGCGCGAGGTGCGCATAGCGCTGGAACGCTGGGAGCCGCGGATCGAGGTCGACGACGTGGCGATCGCCTTCGACAGCGTCGAGGAGGGCACGCTCTACATCGACGTGCACTACACCGTCCGCGCCACCAACGACCGCCGCAACCTGGTCTTCCCCTTCTACACGATCCCGGAGTCCCCGGCGTCGGCGGACGGGGGCGAGAACTGATGGCACTGCCCTCCCCGAACCTGGACGACCGCCGCTTCCAGCAACTCGTCGACGAGGCCAAGCGGTACGTCCAGCAGCGCGCGCCCGAGTGGACCGACCACAACGTCTCCGACCCCGGCGTCACCCTCATCGAGACCTTCGCCTACCTGGTCGACCAGCTGCTCTACCGGCTGAACCGGGTACCGGAGAAGAACTACGCCGCCTTCCTCGACCTGCTGGGCATCCGGCTCTTCCCGCCCGCCGCGGCCCGGGCCGAAGTGGACTTCTGGCTGTCCGCCCCGCAGCCCGAGACGGTCCTGCTGCGGGCCGGCACCGAGGTCTCCACGCTGCGCACCGAGACCGACGAGGCGGTGGTCTTCGCCACCGCCGACGACCTCCCGATCGTGCCCAGCGCGCTGGAGCGGCTGGTCACCGTCAACGCCTCCGGCGAGCAGTCCGACGGCACGGCCCGGCTGGCCGACGGGGCGGACGTGCGGTGCTTCCAGCAGCGCCCGGCGGCCGGGGACGCCATGCTCTTCGCCCTGCCGGCCGTCGTGCCGCGCTGCATCCTCGTCGTCCGGCTGGACAGCCGGGTGGAGGGCGTCGGCGTCGACCCGCGCCAGCCGCCGCTGGCCTGGGAGGTGTGGGACGGCGCGCGCTGGATCGGCTGCGAGACCGGCAGCGACACCACCGGCGGCCTCAACCGGCCCGGCGAGGTGGTCGTCTTCGTGCCCGCCGGACACACCGCGTCGGTGGTCGCCGGGCGGCGGGCCGGCTGGCTGCGCTGCCGGGTCACCGAGCCGCAGCCCGGCCAGCCGTTCTACTCCGAGTCCCCCACCGTCCGCCGGGCCGAGGTGTTCACCGTCGGCGGCACCGCGACCGTCGTCCACGCGCAGACCGTCACCGACGCGCCGCTCGGCTCCTCGGAAGGGGTCGCGGGCCAGCGCTTCACCCTCGCCAGGCCACCGGTCCTGCTCGACGCCGAGCCCCCGGTGGTCGAGGTCGCGGCCGGCGACGGATGGGAGCCGTGGACGCTCGTCGAGCACTTCGGCGACTCGGCGCCGACCGACCGGCACGTGGTGCTCGACCCGACCACCGGCGAGTTCCAGTTCCCGCCGGCGGTGCGCGAACCCGACGGTAGCCTGCGGGCCTTCGGCGCGGTGCCGCCCAAGGGCGCCCAGCTGCGCGTCCCGCACTACCGCACCGGCGGCGGCATCGCGGGCAACGTCGCCCGGAGCACGATCACGGTGCTGCGCAGCTCGGTCCCGTACATCGCCCGGGTGGACAACCGCGAGGCGGCCAGGGGCGGGGTCGACGGCGAGACCGTGGAGAACGCCAAGCTGCGCGCCCCGCACCAGCTGAGGCTGCAGGAACGCGCCGTCACGGCCGGGGACTTCGAGCTGATCGCCCGGCAGGCCGCGCCGTCGGCCGCCCGGATCAGCTGCGTGCCCGCGGGCTCCGGCGAGGCGGGGGCGGTGCGGGTGCTGGTGGTTCCCGACGCGGTCGCGGACGAGGGCGACCGGCTGCGGTTCGAGCAGCTGATCCCCGACGAGCAGGTGCTGGCCGCGGTCGCGAGGGCACTCGACGAGCGCCGGCTGATCGGCACCCGGATCCTCGTGCAGCCCCCCGCCTACCAGGGCGTGACGGTGGTCGCCCGGCTCACCACCCGCGCCGCGGACCCCGACCGGGTCCGCGAGGCGGTCCTCGCCGCGCTGTACCGGTACCTCAACCCGCTGCGCGGCGGCGCCGACGGCGCGGGCTGGCCGTTCGGCCGGGCGGTGCAGTACGGGGAGGTGTTCGCGGTGCTCCAGCGGGTCGCCGCCGTCGCGGGGGTCGAGGAACTGCGGCTGTTCCCGGCGGACCCGATCACCGGACGCCGCGGCGCGCCCGCCGAACGGGTCGAAGTCCTGCCGGACGCCCTGGTCTTCTCCCACCAGCACCAGGTCGTGGTCACCGCCCAGGCCGAGGGCGGGCCGTCATGACCCGCGCCGCCGTGCCGGGACTGCCCAGTCCGCACCCGATCGGCGAACTCCTCCCCGCGCTGTTCGCCGAGGACGACTTCGCCCAGCGGTTCACGGCCGGCCTGGACACCGTCCTCGCCCCGGTCTTCGCCACCCTGGACAGCCTGCCCGCCTACTTCCGGCCCCACCTCGCACCGGTCGACTTCCTCGACTGGCTGGCGTCCTGGGTCGCGGTGGACGTCGACCCGTCCTGGCCGGAAGAGGTGCGCCGCGCCGTGGTCGAACGCGCGGTGGAACTGCACCGCTGGCGCGGCACCCGGCGCGGACTCGCCGAGCGGCTGCGGCTGGTGCTGGGCGCCGGTGCCGAGATCCTGGACGGCGGCGGCGCCTCCTGGTCCACCGCCGCCGGTGCCGCGCCGGCGCCCGGGGCGGGCGGCGAGCTGCTCGTCCGGGTCTGGCCGCTGCGCGGTCCGGGGCCGGACCAGGGGCCGGGCCAGGAGCTGGACGAGGACCAGGTGTTGGCCGTCGTCAGGGCGGGCTGCCCGGTCCACCTGACCTGCCGGGTAGAGATCCTGCCCGGTCCACCCGGGCGAGCGGAGGACTGACGGATGCCGGTGTGCCCCGACTGCGGAACGGCCAACGGGGAGGGGGACGACTTCTGCGGCAACTGCGGTGCCTACCTCGGCTGGTCGCACGGCCGCGCCGCCACGGCGGCACCGGCCGCCGAGCCCGCGCCCGCTGAGCCGGCGCCCGCCGCGCCTGCGCAAGCCATCCCCGCGCAGACCGCCCCTGCGCAGACCGCCCCTGCGCAGGCCATCCCTGCGCAGGCCGAGCCGGTGCGGGCTGACCCCGAGACAGCGCCCGCTGCGCCCAGGACCGCACGTACCGAATCCACCTGGCGGACCGTGTCGCGACGGGTGACCCGCGGTGGGAGGGAGCAGCCGCCCGTCTCGGACGCCGAGACGCCGGCCCCGCCCACCGGGGAGCCACCAGCCTCGCCACTGGCGTCGCTACCGGCCTCGCCACCGGTCTCGCCGGCCGCCGAGCCGCCGCGCTCGGCCTCCGCCCGCGTACGGCCGGCTCCTGCGCCGGCTCCTGCCCCGGACCCCGCTCCGGCTCCGGCTCCGGCTTCCGAACCGGCTCCGGTCTCTACCCCTGCTCCCGTACCGGCCCCGGCCCCGGCTCCCGAACCGCCGACCGACCCGGTGGCCGTGCAGCCCGCCAAACCCGTCGCGCCCCGCCCGGTGGTCCGGGCATCCACGGCCGACGAGCGCCCGGACGGGCCGCCCTGCCCCCGCTGCGGCACGCCCAACCTGCCCGACCGCCGGTTCTGCCGCCGCTGCGCCGCACCGCTGACCGTCACCGCGCCCGCGCCGAAACTGCCGTGGTGGCGCACCCGCTGGCCGTTCCGGCGCCGGGTGCGGATCGGCGGTTCCGGCAACGCGCTGCGCCGCACCATCGCGCTGCTCGTGCTGGTCGCGGTGGTGGTCGCGGGGATCCTGCTGTACCCGACCGGCAAGAACGTCTACCAGGACGTGCTGGACAAGCTCCGCGGCACCGCGCCGATCACTCCCGCCGCGGCCTCGGCGAGCGCCGCGGTCGAGGGGCACCCGGCGACGGCGGCCGACGACGGCCTCACCAACACCTACTGGGGGGCACCGGCCGTCGGGGACTCCGTCACCTTCTCCTTCCGCACGCCGTTCCGGCTGGTGGACCTGATCATCCACAACGGCGGCTCGGCGGACCCGCAGCGGTACAAGGAGCAGGGCCGCCCCCTCGTCCTGTCCCTGGAGGTCACGGACTCACACGGGACGTCGCACGCGCAGCAGGTCACGCTGAACGACCAGCCGGGTCCGCAGACCGTGGCGACCGGGATCAGCGACGCCGTCCAGGTGAAGCTCACCATCCGCGAGGCCGCGGGGGCCGATCCCGGCCGCGCCATCGCGCTGGCCGAGGTGGAGTTCTTCAAGCGCACCTGAGCCCGTCGCGCCTACCGTCAAGGGCTCCCCTCGCACCGCTGCGAGGGGAGCCCTTGACGGTATGGCGGTACGCCGGTGCCTCGGCCGGTCGGTCGAGCGCCGGTCAGCGGCCGCCGTGGATCAACTCGACGGAGAAGCCGCGGTCGGTGGGCTGGTCCGGGGTCTTGACCCGGGTCACGCCGGTCGCCGCGTCGTAGTACCAGCCGGAGGCGGCCGCGTCGAGCGCGGCGGCCGAGGCGAGCCGGGGCAGCGGGCCGCCCGGGGCGACCACCAGGCGCGGGGCCGGCTGGCCGTGCACCGTGAAGCGGTACGCCCGGGAGGCCGGCTTGCCGGCGTAGTCGCCCACGCTGGCACCGACCTTGACGACGGTGACCGGCCCGGCGGCGTGGACGTCCACCCGCTGGGTGGCCGAGGCGCCGGCGGTGAACTGCCGGGTGACGCCGTCGTCCTCGTACAGGGTGTAGGAGGAGTCGCCCTTGGCCTGCGGGTAGAGGTCGTAGTCGAGTTCGCCGCGGTTCCTGGTCTGCCAGGACAGCGTGCCCTCGGGCCACATCGGCACGATCGCCCCGCCCTTGACGAACAGCGGCAGGGTGTCGAGCGGCGCGGAGTAGCCGTCGACGGTGGTCGGCCCCTGGTAGGTGCGGCCGGTCCAGTAGTCGGTCCAGGTGCCCTCCGGCAGGTAGATGCCGTTGCGGACCGCGGTGTCGGAGTAGACCGGCGCGACCAGGAAGTCCGGCCCGGCCAGGAACTCGTACGTGGCGTTCGGCCCGAGGGCGGCCGGGTCGTTCGGGTACTCCAGGGCGAGCGGCCGCACGGCGCCGACGCCGGTCCTGGTGGCTTCGGCGGACAGGGTGTACATGTACGGCAGCAGCCGTTCCTTCAGCTGCAGGTACTTGCGGTTGATCGAGGTGTACGGCTCGCCGTCCAGCCAGGGCTGCTGGTCGCGCTGCTCCTTGCCGGACATGTCCTTCGCCCAGCCGTCCATGGTCATGATGGCCGGGAGGAAGGCCTTCCACTGCAGGTCGCGGGTGTACATCTTCGGGTCGCGGCGGAAGATCGAGCCGACGTCGCCGGTGTTGTAGGCGATGCCGGACATGGTGGCACCGGCGTAGGTGGGGATCTGCCAGCGCAGGTAGTCCCAGGACAGGCTCTGGTCGCCGCTCCACAGCACGCCGCAGCGCTGGGCGCCGGCCCAGGAGACGGGCAGCCAGACGAAGCCGCGGGCGTCGCTGTTGTCCTCGATGCCGGCCTTGGCCTGGTCGCAGGCGTTCAGCGCGAAGTCGTAGCCGTTGCCGACCCAGGCCACGTCGAGCTTGCGGACCCGGACCCCGGCCTTGACCTCGTCGGACTGGTTCGGCAGGCCGTTCTGCGTCCAGAGGCCGAGCTGGGCGTGGTCCTTGCGCAGGCCCTCACCGGTCTGCGGCAGGTTCTCGTAGCCGCAGCCGTAGCCGTCGTTGACCAGCATCCAGCCGAGCGGCATCTGGTTCTGCCCGTAGCCGTCGGCGACCTTCACGGCGTCCGTGGTGTGGCGCTCGCCGCGGTTGGCGTTGTGCAGGTAGCAGTCGGAGTCGCCCGGCTCCAGGCCGTACACCGGCGGCATGAAGGGCTTGCCGACCAGGGCGGTGTACCGGCCGATCACCGACTTCACGTCGCCGGTGAAGTAGTAGGCGTCCAGGCGCCGTTCCTGCTGCCCGGTGCGGACGGGCGAGCCGAAGTCGTAGATCCCCGGGGCGAAGGTGTTGCGGAAGACGCCGTACCCGGCGCTGGAGACGTAGAAGGGCTGGGAGTTGTTGTAGCCGCCCTCGTTCCAGTTCGTGCTGTTGGCGACGTGGACGGTCCGGTCGCGGTGCGAGAAGCTGCCGTTCTGCTCGCCGCCGCCGAAGAACTGCTCGTCGGCGCCGCGCACCAGGCTCTGCCGCAGGCCGCCGGTGCTCCAGCGCAGCGGGGCGTCCTCCTGCCAGATCGCGGTGCGGTTGTCGGCCTTGTAGAGGCCGAACCGCAGGGGGTGCCGGTAGACCCGCAGCACCAGGTCCTTGGAGCGGATGCCGTAGTAGTCGCCGGCGTCGAACGTGCTGGTGTCGCGCTGGAGTTCGGGCTGCTGGCGGATGATGGTGCTGCCGGCCGGGTCGGTGAGGACGCCGTCCGGGGCGGCGCGCAGCCGCAGTTGGTCGTCGGCGAGGAAGTCGACCTTGGCCTTGAGCGTTCCGGCGGAGATGTCGTAGCTGCCCTGGGAGCCGGAGAAGGAGGTCAGGTCGCCCGCGTCGGCGGTCTGCGGCAGGTAGGCGCGGCCGGTGAAGGAGCCGCCGTGGACGTCGTAGGGGACGACCAGGACGTGGTAGGTGCCGGAGGCCTTGGGGATCACGGTCGCCTCGGGGTCGGCGGTGCCGGCGCTCTCGGCGACCTCCTTGCCGTTCGCGTCGTAGACGTAGAGGTCGAAGTCGTCGGTGGGGTTCTGCCACTGGATCGAGAGCGGGACGCCGCCCTCCGGGTTGTCGTCCCAGTAGCCGGCCGGCACGTCGACGGTCAGGTCGAAGCGGCCGCAGACCGTGCCGTCCGGGTCCTGCGCGGCGGTCGGACAGCTGGTGGCGCCGCCGAGCGTGCCCTTGGCGTAGGCCGGGCTCTGCCAGCTGACGCTCTGGTGGCCCCGGTCGAGGACGGCGGAGCCGGGGCCGGCGGCCCGGGCCGGCAGGGCGGGGCCGGCCACGGCGGTGAGGGTGGTCAGGGCCGCGGTGAGGGCGGCCCGGCGGAGTTGGGACCGGGGGCGGGACCGGGGACGTGACCGGGGGCGTGATCGGGGGAGGCGCACGGGTCTTCTCCTGTCGGGTGTCGACGGGCTGGGCGGTTCCGGTGCGTGGCCGGGAGACGGTCGGCTCCCGGTGGTCAGGTGCGGTGCGTCAGTGACGGTGCTCGGGTGCGGTAGTCGCGCGGGACGACGGGCGGTGGCGGGGCCGACTACTTGACCGATCCGGCGGTCAGACCGGAGACCACGTGCCGTTCGATCAGGGCGAACAGCACCACGACCGGCACGATCGCGACGACCGATCCGGCGAACAGGTAGTTCCACTCCACCGTGTAGTTGCCGATGAAGCTGTTGATGCCGACGGTGAGCGGCTGGCTGCGCGGTTCCGTCGACAGGGTCAGGCCCATCACGAACTCGTTCCAGGCGGAGATGAAGGTGAAGATCACCGCGGTGACCAGGCCGGGCCTGGCCAGCGGCAGGACGACCCGGCGCAGCGCGCCGAGCCGGCCCAGGCCGTCGAGCATCGCGGCCTCCTCCAGTTCCACCGGGATCGCGGAGATGTAGGCGGTGAGGATCCAGACAGCGAAGGCGAGGTTGAAGGCGGCGTTGCAGAGGATCAGCGTCCAGACCGAGTTGAGCAGGTCCAGCCGGTAGAACTCGCGGTAGAGGCCTACCAGGAGGGAGGTCGGCTGGAACATCTGCGTGACCAGGACGAGCAGCAGGAAGAGCCTGCGGCCGCGGAACCGCATCCGGGCGGTGCAGTACGCGGCGGGCAGGGCGACCAGCAGGGCCAGCACGGTGGAGCCGCCGGCGACCAGCAGGGTGACCTTCAGGTTGGTGCCGAGGGTGGACTCGCGCCAGACGTCGACGAAGGCGGACCAGGCGAAGTGCCGTGGCAGGTAGCCCGCGTCGCGCAGTTCGTCGGCCGGGCGCAGCGCGGTGACGACCATCTCCAGGTAGGGGAGCAGGAAGAGCGCCGCCAGCAGCCAGGCCACCCCCGCGAGGGCCAGGGTGCGCGGTGCGATCCGGCGCCGGCGCGGCGCCGGCAGGCCGGCCGGGGCCGGCGGCCCGGGGCGCGTCAACTCTCCTCCCCGGTCCAGCGGCTGACCTTGAGGAAGGCCAGGACCATCAGGACGACCAGTGCGAAGTTGACCACTGACATGGCCGCGGACTCCCCGATGTCGGTGCTCTTCAGCTGGTACATGAACACGGTGGTGGTGGCCGTGTCGCTGCTCGGGCCGCCCCGGGTCATGCCCCAGATGACCGGGAAGGAGTTGAAGACGTTGATCAGGTTGATCACGACGCCGACCAGGAAGGCCGGGCGGAGCAGCGGCAGGGTGATCCGGCGGTAGGTCTGCCACCGCGAGGCGCCGTCCACCCTGGCTGCCTCGTACAGCTCGGCCGGTACGGTCTGCAGGCCGGCGAGCAGGGTGTAGGTGGTGAACGGCAGGGAGACGAACACCGCGACGAGCACCATCCAGGGCCAGGCCGTGGCGGGGTCGCCGAGCCAGTCCCGGGGGCCGTCGACCAGGCCGAGGTCGGTCATGGCGGTGTTGAGGACGCCGGCCGTCCGGTCGAGCATCCAGCGGAAGCCGATGGCGGTCATCAGGACGGACGCGGCCCAGGGCACCAGCAGCGCCCAGCGGGCGTACCGCCGGCCGGGGAAACGCTGGTCGAACAGCTGGGCCAGGCCGAGCGAGAGCAGCATGGTCAGGCCGACGACGGCGAGGGTCCAGGCCACCGTGGCGAGCAGGACGTGGCCGAGGTCGGCCTCGCCGAAGAGCTTGCGGTACTTGTCCAGCCCGGCGGAGCCGCGCACGAAGCCGCTGGTGCTGATGCGGAGGAACGAGGTGCGGACCATCTCGTAGACGGGCCACAGCACGACGGCGAGGATCAGCAGGACGGCCGGGGCGATCCACGGCAGCGGCCCGAGCCTGCCCGGGCGGACGGTCGCCCCGGCGGGTGGCCGGCGGGGCGGGGCGGCGCGTGGTGCGGGGGAGTCGGCGGGCGCGGGGGTGCCGAGGGCCGCGGGGGTGCCGAGGGTCACGGGGGTGCCTTTCGCGGGGTGCCTTCGCGGGGTTGCCGTGGACGGGGGTCGCCTGGGGCGGGCCTGCCCTGGGCGGCACTGCCCTGGGCCGGAGTGCCGGGGGCGGAGCCGCCGTTCGCAGGGGTCACTTGTTCGCGACGGCGTCCTGGGCCTTCTTCTGCAGGTCGCCGAGCACCTTGGCCGGGTCGCCCGAGACGGCGCTGCCGATGCTCTTCTTGAGTTCGGCCGAGACCGCGTCCCAGGTGGTGTCGCCGAGCGGGTAGAAGGCGGCGTTCGGCAGGACGGCGAAGAACGGTTCGAGGTCCTTGTGGTTCCCGCCGGCGGTCAGCGCGCTCAGACTGTCCTGGGTGACGGGCAGCAGGTTGTAGGTCTCGTCGAAGGTCAGCATGTTGTCCTTGGCGTACGCGAAGTCGAGGAACTTCCTGATCTGGTCGCGGTGGCCGTTCTTCTTGAAGGCCATCATCCAGTCCGCGACGCCGAGGGTGGAGGTGAGCGGGCCCGCCTTGCCGGGGATGGGCGCGACGCCGTAGTCGACCTTGCCGTCGCGGGACATCCGGATCAGCGACGGGTGGCCGTCGAGCATGGCCGTCTTGCCCGCCGCGAAGTCCGCGAACGCCGTCTTGCGGTCGGTGGTGGCGGGGTTGGCGTACGTCAGGCCCGGGTCGACCAGGTTGGCCTTGAGCCAGCGGAAGGTGTCGATGTCCGCCTGGCTGTTCAGGGTGTACGAGCCGTCCCCGGCGGTGGGGCCGCCGCCGTTGCCGAGCTCCCAGATCATGCTCTCGCCCTGGGCCTCCTCCGGGCCGAGCGGCAGCGCGTACGGGGTGACGCCGGGGACCTTGGCCTTGATCTGTTCGGCGTCCTGGCGCAACTCCTCCCAGCTGCCGGGCGGTTGGGCGATGCCGGCCTGCTGGAGGAGCGCCTTGTTGTAGAACAGGAGCCGGGCGGAGGAGACGAACGGGATGCCGTACTGCACGCCCTTGACCTGGCCGGCCTTGGCGAAGCTGTCGATCAGGTTGCTCCGGGTGGCGGGTGACAGCACGTCCTCCGCCTTGTAGAGCAGGTCGTCGGCGACCTTGTCGGCGTAGCCGCCGGTCTGCAGGACGTCCGGCACGTTGCCGCTCTGGATCATCGTCTTGACCTGCTGGTCGATGTCGTTCCAGTTCACCACCTGGACGTCGACCCTGATGTCCGGGTTGGCCGCCGTGAAGGCGGTGGCGACGCCGTTCCAGTAGGCCTTCGAGCTGTTGGACTCCTTGTCGCCGTAGTCGGCGGCGACCAGTCTGAGCGTCACCTTGCCGTCGGCGTCGGTGCTGCCGCCGCTGCTGCCGCTGCCGCAGGAGGTGAGGGTGAGGGCGCCGAGGGCGCATGCCGTGAGGAGGGCCGGAATCCGTTTGTCCACCGCAGTGACCGCCTTCGTACGCGCTTGATCTGGTGATCGTAGGTGCTTGAAGAGAGCTTGTTTTGCGCAGTTTCGAAAGAGATTGCTGTGCCAGAGAGTTCATGTCAACCGACGGAGCAACAGAAATGCCCGGCCGGGAGGCCCGGCCGGGCGTCGACGGGTGCGCGGACGTCAGGCGCGCAGCACCCGTACCCCGCAGGCGGCGACCGCCTCCTCCTGGGCGGCGGTGGCCTCGGCGTCGGTGACCAGGTCGTGGACCTCGGCGAGCGGGCAGATCCGGGCGAAGGTGACCCGGCCGATCTTGCTGCTGTCGGCCAGTACGACCGAGCGCGCACTGCTGCGCAGGAAGGCGCGGTCGGTCTGGGCCTCCATCTCGTCGTGCGTGGTGCAGCCCTCCTGGGGGGTCAGGCCGTCCACGCCGATGAACGCGACGTCGAGGTGGTACTGGGCGAGCATCCGGTCGGCGGCCGGCCCGACCAGCTCGTAGCTGGTGGTCCGGGCGATGCCGCCGACCACCACCAGGCGGACGTCCGGCCGGACGATCAGGTCGGCCGCGATGTTGACGGCGTTGGTCACGATGGTGATCCCGCCGCGTTCGGCCAGGACGCGGGCCAGTTCGCTCGTCGTGGTGCCGCCGGTCAGGCCGACCACCGCACCCTCCGGGACCAGCCGGTCGGCCGCGAGCGCGATCCGGCGCTTCTCCGCCTGCCGGGTGCCGTGCTTGTGGCGCAGCGGCAGCTCGAGGTTGACGGCGCCGGTGACCGCCCCGCCGCGGGTGCGGTGCAGCAGGCCCTGGTCGTGGAGTTCCTGCAGGTCCCGGCGGACGGTGGCGGAGGACACCCGCAGGAGCCCGGCCAGCTCGTGCACGTCGGCGCTGCCCGTCTCGGTGAGGTGCGCGAGGATCCGGGCGGTACGGTCAGCTTTGAGCATGCCGGAAGTGTAGTGGGCCGCTGTGCGGGGAGGGCTCCACGCAGAACCGCTCAACGGGGCGGGGCCGGCGGAGGTCATCGGATCGGTCGGCCGTCGACCGGGCCGGTGCTGTCCCGGACGACGAGTTCCGGGCGCAGCAGCTGGATCGAGTTGGCCGGCGCGCCCGACTTGCCGAGGGCGCGCAGCAGCAGCTCGACCGCCTCCCGGGCCATCTGGCGCTTGGGGATGGCCACGCTGGTCAGGGCGGGTCGGGCGAGCCCGGTCTCCGGGTTGTCGTCGTGGCCGACGATCGACAGGTCGTGCGGGACG
This sequence comes from Kitasatospora sp. NPDC023385, assembly GCF_055664045.1. Lineage (NCBI taxonomy): Bacteria > Bacillati > Actinomycetota > Actinomycetes > Kitasatosporales > Streptomycetaceae > Kitasatospora > Kitasatospora sp. NPDC023385. The sequence continues at coordinate 36,093 of NZ_JBVOOL010000041.1, forward strand.
GAGCGGCCCGCGGCCCGGGCGGCCTCCAGGGCACCGAGGGCGAGCACGTCGTGGGTGGCGAAGAGCGCTGTGGTGCCCGGGGAGGCGGTCAGGGCCGCGGTCGCCGCCGTGAATCCGCCCGCGGGGGTGGGTTCGGGCGCGAAGTGGACGGCGCTGTCGGGGACGGTCAGGCCGTCGGCGGCGAAGGCGCGGCGGAAGCCGGCCACCCGCGGGGCGTGGTCCGGGCTGGCGAGGACGGCGACGCGCTCGTGCCCGAGGTCGCGCAGGTGGCGTCCGGCCAGGTGGCCGGCCCGCTCGTAGTCGATGGTGACCACCGGGAACCGGTCCGGGGCGTCCGTCTCCCAGGCGCACAGGACGACCGGGAAGGACGCTTCGGTGAGCAGCGGCAGATGGTCGATCAGGTCGCGGTCGCCCGCGATCAGCAGCGCGTCCACCGAGCGGCTGGTGAGGCCCGCCAGGTGCCGCTTGGCGCGCTCGCCGTCGAGCCGGGTGGTGCACAGCAGCAGGTGGTAGCCGTTCTCGTCGAGGACGTCCTCGACCTCCTCGACGATGTGGGCGTAGAAGGGGACCGTCGCGGTGGGGACGAACAGGCCAACCGTCCTGGTGGCGCCGGTGGCCAGTGAACGCGCGACCAGGTTGGGGGTGTAGCCCAGTTCCTCGACGGCGGCGCGCACCCGCGCGGCGGTCGCCGGGCCGACCGCCCCCCGGCCCCTGATGACGTTGGAGACGGTCTGCTTCGTGACCCCGGCGCGCTCGGCCACGTCCTGCATCGTCACCATGAGGGGATCCTTCGATTTACCGGTCAACTCGATTCCCGTGCAACCTAGGCCACCGGCCCGACTCCGTCAAGGTGTGCGTACGCCCTTGTAGAAGCGGTGAGTTGAGCGGCCGCCAGGATGAGGGCGCCGGACCGGGTCGAGCTCCGAGGGGTTTCTGCAAGGACTCTTGATTTACCGGTCAACCCGACCGTATCGTCCCAGCCATCCAGCGGCGCCCCCGGCTCCGGGCCCGGCTGACGTCACGTCCGCGCGGCATCTCGCGCCTCCGAGAGGAAACCCACCCATGGGGAGAACGACCATGTCCGCCGGCCGTGCCGTCGGCACCGCCGCCACCGCCACGGCCCTCGCCCTCGCCGTGAGCGCCTGCGGTTCGGGCGCCGGCGCGAAGGCCGACGGCGGCTTCAGCTACTGGTCGATGTGGCGCGCAGACGAGCCGCAGGCGCAGGTGCTGAAGGCCGCGATCGCCGACTACACCGCCGCCACCGGCGCCAAGGTGAACGTCACCTGGGCCGGCCGGGACATCGCCAAGAAGATCGGCCCGGCGATCGCCGCCAACCAGGCGCCCGACCTGTGGGACGAGTCCGACGACAAGGTCTACGGCGCCACCGCCGCGGCCGGCCAGGCGCTCGACCTCTCGCCGGTCCTGGGGCTGCCGGTGCCCGAGGAGAACGTCCCGGTCTCCCAGGTCCTCCCGGCCAAGTACTTCGACATCCTGCCCAAGGACCCGTCCGGCTCGAACCACTACGTCATCCCCTACGAGATCGTCACCAACGCCGTCTTCTACAACGCCGCCGACCCCGTCCTCGCCGCGGCCATGCCGAGCCCGCCCACCGACTGGGCCGGGCTGCTCAAGGTCTGCGACGCGCTGAAGGCGGCCGGCCGGGCCTGCATCGCCTCCGAGGGCGAGGACCCGTGGAGCAACGCGCTCTACTTCGACTACCTGCTCAACGGTGCCGGCGTCGACGTCGGCAGGCTCTCGGCCGACCGCTCCGGCGCGACCTGGGACGACCCGGCGGTCCTCACCGCCGCGCAGCGGATCGAGCAGCTGGTCAGGGGCGGCCACCTGATCGCGGGCTACGACGCCACCAAGTACCCGGCTCAGGAGACCAACTGGGCGAACGGCAAGGCCGCCTTCTACCTCGACGGAAACTACGTCACCGCCGAAGTGGCCAAGCAGGTCCCGGCGGGCTGGAAGTCCGCCTCGATGCTGCCGCCCACCGCGAAGGCCCCGGACGTCAACCTGATCGGCTTCTCGATCCCCAAGCGCGCCAGGAACGCGGCCGCCGCGCAGAAGTTCATCGCGTTCTTCCTGCAGAAGAAGCACCTGTCCGGGATCTCCACCACCGCCCTCAACCTCACCCCGCGCACCGACATCCCGGCCCCCGCCGAACTGGCCGACGCCCAGAAGGCCCTCGACGCCCCGACCGTCCGGCTCACCTTCGACGGCGTGGCCGGCAGCTGGCTGCCCAAGGTCCTCAACGAGAACTACCTGGCCCTGTGGCACGGCAAGACGACCGCCGCCCAGTTCGTCGCCGCGTGCAAGGCCGACCAGGCCGCCTACTGGCAGAGCCAGGGCTGACCGTGGCGACCACGATCCACCCGGCGCCCCGCACCGACGGCCTCGGCGGCCGGCCCGCCCGCGCCGTCCGCACCGGCGCCGGCCCGCTGGAGCGCCAACGCCGCCGGATGTTCTGGCCGTTCACCGCGCCCGCCCTGGCGGTCTACGCGGTGCTCTTCCTCGCCCCGGTCGGGTACGCGCTGTGGACCAGCCTGTACCGGTGGGACGGCATGGGCGCGATGGAGTGGCGCGGCCCGGGGAACTACACGCTGCTCCTGCGCGACCCGGCGTTCCGGACCTCCCTGGTCAACACGCTGGAACTGATGGTCGTCGGCGGCACCGTCACCTTCGTGCTCAGCTTCGCGCTGACCCTGGTGCTGCGGGAGATGCGGGCCCGGCTCTTCGCCCGCGCGGTGCTGTTCTTCCCCTCGCTGGTCAACGGCATGGTCTTCGGCATCGCCGCCGGGTTCCTGTTCTCGCCCACCGGCCCGGTGAACCAGGCACTGGAACTGTTCGGGGTGACCACGCCGCCCGCCTGGCTGTCGACCGACAACCTGCTGCCGATGGTGCTCGGCACCCTGGTCTGGACGGGGACGGGCTACTATACCTCGATCATCATGGCGGCCGTCGACCAGATCCCCGACTACCTCTACGAGGCGGCCGAACTGGACGGCGCCGGCCCGTTCCAGCGCTTCCGGCACATCACCCTGCCGTGCGCCTGGGACGTCATCGCGGTCTGCGCGGTGCTGTGGACCGTCAGCTCGGTGAAGATCTTCGAGCTCATCCTGCTCTACGGCGGCAGCACCAACGCCTACCCGCCGGTGAGCAGTTGGAACACCGCCGTGTACGTCTACGCCGAGGCCTTCCCGCAGGGCACCGTCCCCCGGCTGGGCATGGCCACCGCGGCCGCGGTGGTCAGCCTGGCCATGGTCACCCTGGTGACCGTCGTGCTGCGCCGCCTGCTGCGCCGCGACCCGATCGAGTACTGACCCGCCGCACCCCGGCACCCCCACCCCGCAACCGGAAAGGCCCCCGCCCGTGCGACGCAGAAACCGAGCCGCGGGACTCGCGAACAGGACCGGCACGGCGGCCGTCTGGATCATCGTCGCCGCCGACCTGCTGCTGATCCTGTGGATCCTCCTGACCTCGCTGCGCAGCGGCCCCGACATCCTCCGGCACGGCTTCGGCCTGCCGACCAGCCCGCAGCCCGGCAACTACACCACCGCGCTCGACCAGGGCGGCTTCGCCCGGGCCGCCCTCAACAGCGTGGCCACCGCCGGCGCCTCCTCGCTGGTCGCCGTCGCCCTCGCCGCCCCCTGCGCGTACGCCCTCGCCCGGCGCCGCTCGCGGACCTCCTCGGCGCTGACGATGACCTTCGCCATGGGACTCGGCGTGCCCGGCCAGGTCCTGGTGGTGCCGCTCTTCGTCGGTCTGTCCAGGATCGGCCTGACCGACAGCGACCTCGGCCTGACCCTCGTCTACATCGGCCTGGCCATGCCCTTCACGGTCTTCCTGCTGACCGGCTTCTTCCGCGGCATCCCCGGCATCCTGGAGGAGGCGGCCGTCCTGGACGGCGCCGGGCCGGTGCGCACCTTCGTCCAGGTGGTCCTCCCGGTCGCCCGGGGCGGCCTGGTCACCGCCCTCCTCCTGCAGTTCATCGCCGCCTGGAACGAGACCCTGTTCGCCCTCGTCCTGACGAACAGCCAGGACCGGCTCACCCTTCCGGTGGCGCTCGCCTCGTTCGTCGCGGCCCAGCAGTTCAACGGCCTGGACTACGGCACGATGTTCGCCGGAGTCTGCATCATCCTCGCCCCGATGATCGCGCTCTTCTCCTGGATGGGCTCGCGGATCATCCAGGGCATGACAGTTGGGATCGGCAAGTGACCTCGACCCTGCGCACCGACCTGCTCCGCATCGACGCCGCCGCCGACCCGGCCGGCGGCACCCTGCCGATCCTGCACGGCCTGCCCCGGCAGACCGGCGCGGGCGCCGGCGTCGACGCCGAGATGCGCCGGAACCTGGCGTACGGGGTGCCCGACACGCTGCTGCCCTACACCCGGCAGAGCGGCTACGACCGGGTCCGCACCGAGCGCGAACTCCCGAGCGTCGTCCTGGAGAACGAGACCCTCACCGCGACCTTCCTGCCCTCCCTCGGCGGCCGGCTGTGGTCCCTGGTCCACCGCCCCACCGGGCGGGAACTGCTGCACCGCAACCGCATCCTCCAGCCCGCCAACCTCGCCCTGCGCGACGCCTGGCCGGCCGGCGGCGTGGAGTGGAACCTCGGCGCCACCGGGCACTGGCCGCTGACCTGCGAGCCGCTGCACGCCGCCCGGGCGACCGCGCCGGACGGCACCCCGGTGCTGCGCCTGTACGCCTTCGAACGGCTGCGGCGCCTGGTCCTGCGGCTCGACACCTGGCTGCCCGCCGGCTCCCCGGTGCTGTACGTCCACGTCGCCGTGCACAACCCCGCGCCGACCGCGACACCGCTCTACTGGTGGTCCAACATCGCCGTCCCCGAACACGAGGACGTCCGCGTCCTCGGCCCGGCGGACCACGCCTTCCACTGCGACTACGTCAGCGACCTGCGCCGCGTCCCCTTCCCGCAGGTCGACGGCGCCGACCGCAGCTACCCCGGCCGCACACCGCGCGCCGCCGACTACTTCCTCGACCTCCCGGCCGGCGAACGCCCCTGGATCGCCGCACTGGACGGCGCCGGCACCGGACTCGTCCAGACGTCCACCGCACGGCTGCGCGGACGCAAGCTGTTCTGCTGGGGCACCGGCACCGGCGGCAGGCACTGGCAGGAATGGCTCTCCGGCCCGGACACCGCCTACCTGGAGATCCAGGCCGGCCTGGCCCGCACCCAGCTCGAGCACCTGCCGCTGCCCGGCGGCGACACCTGGTCCTGGACCGAGGCGTACGGCCTGCTGGAAGCCGACCCCGAAGCGGTGCACGGCAGTTGGGACACCGCCCGGAAAGCCGCCGGCGAGGCGCTGCACCGGCTCGTCCCGCCGCTGGAGCTGGCACTGGCCGACGCGCTCGCCGACGGCTTCGGCGAGCCCGAGGAGGTGCTGGCCGAGGGGGACGGCTGGGCCGCGCTGGAGATCGAGGCCGGCGCCCTGACCGCCTCGCCCCGGCTGCCGTTCGGCACGCCGGTCGCCGCCCAGGAACCCTGGCGGCAGCTCCTGCGGACCGGCACGCTCCCGGTCTGCGACCCGCCCGCCGAACCGGTCACCGGGGCGCACTGGCGGCTGCTGCTGGAGCAGAGCGCCGCGGACTGGCACGCGCTCTACCAGCTCGGGCTGCTGCGCCTGGCCGCCGGCGAGCGCCCGTCCGCCCGCGAGGCCTTCGAACGCTCCGTCGCCGCCCAGACCTCGCCCTGGGCCCTGCGGGCGCTCGCCTTCCTCACCCCCGACCCGGGGCAGGCCGCCGACCTCATGCTCGCGGCCCACCGACTGCGCCCGGCACTACGGGAGTTGACGATCGAGACGCTGGAGGCGCTGCAACGCGCCGAGCGCCCCGGCCAGGCCCTCGCACTGATCGGCGAGCTGCCCCCGGCCGACCGGGCGCACGGACGGATCAGGCTGGCCGAGGCGGAGGCGGCCCACGCCTCGGGCGACGACGACCGGGTCCGGCGCCTGCTGGCCGACGGCATCCAGGTCGACACCATGCGCGAGGGAGAGATCTCCCTGGACCGGCTCTGGCTCGCCGTCCACCCCGGCACCCCGGTACCGCCGCAGTACGACTTCCGGATGACCGACGGCTGAGCGCGCCGTCCCCACCGGAACGCCGCCTTCACCGGAGCACCACCCTCACCGGACCGCCGCCCCCGCCCCGAGGGGCGCGCCCCCGCACGGAAGAGGAGTAGCAGTGTCAGCTCATCGAACACGATTGGTCGGCGTCCTCACCGCCGCCGCCCTGGCCGCCTTCGGCACCGGCCCCCTGGCCACCCCGGCGACGGCCCAGCCGCCCGCCGCCGCCTACACCGTCTCGGTCGGCAGGACCGGCGCGTACCCCTACCCCGACGACACCCCCGCCAGTGCCTACACCGACAAGGACGGCACGTTCTACTTCCAGCAGTCGCACTCGCTGTACGGCGCGAACGACTCCCGGCAGTGGGACTTCTTCACCGGCCGCGACTTCGACAGCGCCACCAGGTCGGCCGCGATCAGCGACGCGGTCGACCCCGCCGACCCCACCGACCGCAACGACGACACCACCGCGCGGTGCAACAACAGCCCCACCGGCCGCCAGTCGAGCTACCCGCCGCAGGGCTCGCACTACGCGCAGCGCAACTACTGCGACCTGTCGGGCGTCTGGGTCGACCCGGACACCGGTGACTGGTACGGCCTGGTGCACAACGAGTTCACCCCCCAGCCCTTCGGCGACGGCCTCCACTACGACGCCGTCGACTACGCCGTCTCCACCGACCAGGGCCGGACCTGGACCATCCGGGACCACGCCATCACCTCCCCGTACAGCACCACACGCGGCGACAGCGCGGCCTTCCCCGCCCAGACCTACTCCTACGGCGACGGCGACCAGCGGCTGTTCGTCGACACCGCCGCCGGCTACTTCTACGTCTTCTACGGCTCGCGGATCGTCGACAAGGGCGGCAGCTGGGGCGCCTTCCAGCAGCACGTCGCCCGGGCCCCGATCTCCGCCAAGATGGCGCCCGGCAGCTGGCAGAAGTGGTACGACGGCGCCTGGTCGCAGCCCGGGACGGGCGGCCGGGAGAGCGACATGGTGCCCGCCGACACCGCGAACCCGACCGGCTACCTGCCGCCCGCCAAGGAGTACGACCCGGCGAACCCCGGCACCGTCAAGCAGCAGATCGCCGCCGGGACGCTCGCCCCCAGCACGCCGCTGTTCGTCATGAACGTCGCCTACGACGCCTACCTGGGCCTCTACCTCGGCACCCCGCAGGCCGTCGACCAGAGCGGCAGCGCCCCGCAGCAGATCTACGCCACCAAGGACCTGTCCACCCAGAAGTGGACCCTGCTCGGCGACACCGGCGGGTACCACACCGCCTCCTGGTACCGCTGGTTCCTGGACAGTGCCAACCTGACCGGCTCCACGATCGTCGGCCGGACCTTCCGGATGTACTGCGCCTTCGCCTGCTCCGCCTCGGACGGCGAGTACGCCGAGATCACCGTCGGCTCCACCCGGCCGGCCCCCGCGCCGGTCGACCTCACCAGGACGTACCGGATCGGCAGCGGCGACGGCCGGGTGCTGGCCCAGCGCGGCGGCAGCCGGGAGACCACCTCGCTCGCCGGCGCCACCGGCTCGGCGCTGGAGTCCTGGTCGTTCCTCAGCAACGGCGACGGCTCCTACCGGATCGTCAACGCGGCGACCGGCGGCGCCCTCGGGGTGGACGCCTCGACCGACGCCGGCCGCGCCTGGGGCGCCGCGCCGACCGTCGGCGGCGGCAGCGGCGCCGGGCAGCAGTGGTTCATCGTGCCCGCCGGCGCGGGCCACCGCCTCGTCAACCGGTACAGCGGCCTGGTGCTCGGCCTCACCGCCACCGGCACCCCGGCGGAGACCACACCCGCCCGGTCCTGGACCGACACCACCGGCTCGGCCGTCGGCGGCGGACGCAGCGCCGCCCGGCAGACCCTCACGCTCACCCCGACCGGCAAGGCCCCCGAAACGGTCCTGCTCGCGGCACCCGGCGACCAGTCCGGCACCGTCGGCCGGGCCGCGTCGGTGCAGCTGACCGCGACCGACAGCGCCGGCAAGCGGCTCACCTTCACGGCGACCGGCCTGCCCGCCGGGCTCACCGTCAGCCCCACGGGCCTGGTCTCCGGCACCCCGACCGGCCCCGGCGTCGCGAAGGTCACCGTCACCGCCTCCTCCGGCACCGCACGCGCCTCCACCTCGTTCACCTGGACCGTCACCCCGGCCGTCAGCGGGAACCACGTGCTCACCACCGGCGGCCGGGCCCTCGACGACGCCGACCACAGCACCACCGCCGGCAACCGGCTCATCACCTGGACCGCGTCCGGCGACAGCAACCAGCTCTGGCAGTTCCGCCCGCAGCCCGACGGCTCGTACGAGCTGGTGAACGGCACCTCGGCGATGTGCGCCGACGTGAGCGGCGGCTCCGGCGCGGCCGGGGCCGCGGTGATCCAGTGGCCGTGCACCGGCGGCGCCAACCAGCACTGGACGGTCCGTCTGTTGGCGAACGGCCGGTACGCCGCCACGTCGGCCGGCAGCGGGCTGCTGCTCAGCGCCGACGCGGCCGCCGACGGCGCCCCGGTGAGCCAGCAGCCGGACACCGGCTCGCCGCTGCAGCAGTGGTCGATCGGCTGACCCGGGCCCGCCCGGGAGGGCGGTCCTGACGCCGGGCCCCGGGGGTGCTCCCCGGGGCCCGGCCGTTGCCGTTGCCGTCGTCGCTGGTCAGACGGGTTGCACGGTGGGGAAGGTGTCGCCGCCGACGATCCAGCGGCCGTGGCGCATGACGGCGACCAGGTCGTAGGTGGCGGAGTCGACCACGACGAGGTCGGCGAGTTTGCCGGTCTCCAGGGAGCCGATGGAGTGGCTGAGGCCGAGGAGTCGGGCGGGGGTGGTGGACAGCGATTCGACGGCCTGGTGGAGGGTCAGTTTCCCCGTCGTGAGCGCTCTTCGGAAGACCCGGTCCTGGGTGAGGGTGGAGCCCGCGATGGAGCTGCCGTCGGGGAGCATCGCGACGCCGTCCTTGACCTGGACCTGGAGGGGGCCGAGGGGGTAGAGGCCGTCGCCCATGCCGGCGGCGCCCATGGCGTCGGTGATCAGGGCGACGCGGGTGGGGCCGGCGGTGC
>NZ_JBVOOL010000042.1:0-43675 GCF_055664045.1 Kitasatospora sp. NPDC023385
TACGAGAACCCGCTGGAGATCACGGAAAGTCACTGCCGCGCTCAGCAGCACCGACAACTCGCGACAGTTGAATACGCGAGCCCACCAGTATCAAGCCCCACATCCACGCTGACGCGCAGCGTGTTCCCGTCGACGTAGACGAAGACGAGGGCGCCGGCCACCTCCAGGGCGGGCCAGGAGAGCTTCCCCTCCTCCTCGCGGTAGGCGGGCCAGAAGCGGGCGGTGCGGTGGTACTTCTCGCGAAGGGCGTTCGAAACGGGCATGGCGAACTCCAGGCTGGATGGGGCGCCGACGGTCGATCGGCGGCGGAAAGGGCCGTCGGGCCCGCTGGCCCGACGGCGGGGCAGAGAGGATCGGGCGGCCGGTGGGCTCGCGTAGAAGGAGCGGTCCACCAGCCCCGCTCCCCCGCTGGCCGCCAGGTGTCCCGGGGGTGTCGTGACGGTGGTGCCCGCCGGTCCCGGGCGCGGGACCGGCGGGCACCTGGGCTACCGCGTGTAGCCCGGAATCAGTTCGCGGATCTTGTCCGCGCCGACGCAGCCGCCGGGGTGGCGGGTGATGCTCGGCGGGTTGCCGTTGCGCCCGCGCAGGTGGCTGTAGTAGCGGGAGCCGACCCAGCCGCACAGCTCGCACTCGGCGTCCATCGGGTTGTCCGAGCCGGGAAAGCCGGAGAGCCGCCGCCAGAAGTACTTGGCCATCGTGGCGTCGGCCGCCTCGGCGGCCTTGAAGTTGCGGGGAGTCTGGGGGACCCGCGGGTGCAGGAGCGGCACATCGCCCACCGGCAGGACCGCCTTCGGCTCGGCGGCGGATGGCGGCAGCGCGGTGATGTTCCCCTCGGCGAACTCGTTCGCAACGCGGGTGGCCGCCTTCTGGACGCCGGGGACGCCCTTCTCCGGACGGCCCACATTCAGCTCCTCCCGGCTGGTGATGATGATCCAGTCGCGGCCCCAACGGAGGGCGAGGGCAGCGAGGATGGCGAGCTCGGGGCCGACATAGATGGGGTAGCAGTGCTCGCCGATCAGCTCCCCGATCCGGTACGCCGGGGTGGACGTGCTGGTTCCGGCGGTTCCCTGTCGGCTGCGCTCAGGGGTGTCGCCAGGGAGGGTCGGTTCGCATGCCGGGTCGTCGCCGGTCGGGACCCGCGGCGGTTGGGTCGAGGACATGGAGTCTCCGTAGGTGGTGTGAGATCGAGTGGTCAGGAGGGCGCCAACCCGTCCCGACAAAAAGAAGCATACCACAACGCAATGCCGTGCGCAGTGTGGGCCTTTGCGGGCCCGCCTGCTCGGAGGCGGGCCCGCGAAACCGGCCTGAGGGGCCGGCGGCAGCTCAGGCGCCCGGCGCGGTGGCGTAAAACGAGTGGCCCAGGCCGGCCCATCCGGCCGCCCGCAGCGCGGCCTTGGCCGCTTCGACCTGCCGGGCGGACTCCTCCCTGCCGTCCCGCAGGTCAAGGCCGACGGGGCCATGCATGCTGACGTGAGGAGACCCTTTCGGTTCCCCGGCGGGCAGAGCCGCCCGGTAGCCCCAGAACCCCTCGTCCAGGCGGAAGTCGTACGGCGTGAACCCGGCGAGCCACAGATCCCGGTCCAGGCGGCCGAGTACGCCCTCACACCCCTTGCTCCGTGACGCTGAGAGGTCGATCCGCACGGCAGTGAGGCCGGGCTCGCTCCACTCCGGCTGGCACCACCAGCCGGCGCCGCGCAGCCCGGACAGCGCCCGGCGTACAACCGCACCGCCGGCCTGGGCGGGGAGGAAGAAGCGGAAGCCGGAACGGTCCCTGCTCGCCCGCAGACCGTGGTGCACAACCCCTGCGGCGTCAAGGGCCTGGGTGATCCGGGGTGCGTACCTGGGGTCCGCGTCGCAGCAGGGCTCGGCGGGATAGCGCAGTGGGCTGCGGAAGTCGACCGGCAGCGGCGCGCAGACGGGCTCGTTGCAGCAGGCCGAGTATCCGTCGAACCCGGTGTCGAACTCGCAGTCGTCAGGCGCGGTCGAGCCGCAAGCGGTGCAGTGCTCAGGGATCGTGGGCTCGTCGTCGGTCATCGCTGGTCCTCCTGGAGGGTCGAGTGGTCGGGGCGGGCGCCAACCCGCCCCGACAGAAATAGATGACCACATTTCCATCCTGTCGCGGGGTGTGGTCGTCCCCACGCTGCGCTCAGCACCCCGCCGGGCGCCGGAAGCCTTCCGGGAGGTATTCGGACCGGTACTCGACCACCGCCGGGCCGCCGGGGCGCGGCGGCACGTACCGGCTGGACTTCACCAAACGCGGCACGGACCGCTCGCGGCGGGTGACCCGAAGCGCGACTGCGGCTCCCTCCGTCGAGAAGAACGGCTGCATGTCGAGGTCCGGGCGCTGCTCAAGCAGCTGCCCGCCGACCGCGCGCAGCTCCCGCGAGAAGCGCCGGCCAAGCGGATCGTCCGCCGCCGGGCCGTGCCGGGGGAGGATGACCGCCGCGTCGGGGTGCCACTGGTCGGTCAGCACCCGGTTCCACGGCGGCGGCAGGAGGGCCGAAACCTCCGCGGCGAGCCCGCCGGCGTCGGTGAACTCCCGCAGGGCCTGATCGGTCACTGCCGCGATCGCCACGGCATCCCACGGGCCGGTGAAGGTGATGCTCCCGCCGCTGCCGGCACCGCCCAAGTTGATGCCGAGACGGTTGTCGTGAAGCCACGCGTGTGCGTGACCGAAGGCGACGAACACCCCAGGGTCGTCGGTCCGCTGTTCCTGGAGCCCCACCTCGAGGTGCCGCGCGACGTCGGCCGGGTCCACCCGGGTGCCGCGGGCATCGGGGAGCGCTGGCCCGTTGCGGACCACGCAGGCCAGCACACGCGTCGCGACCGGCAGGGCGGTGCCGGGGGAGAACCGCGCGGTGCCGATCCGGGCCGCACCCGTGGGGGACGGGGCGAACAGGGCGGCCTGGAGTGCGCCCACGGTGCTGTCCCGCGTGAGCAGTGCCAGCTCATACCCGCCGGGGAGGGCGATTCTGGAGCGGTGCTGCGCCGTGGTGACGTGCCGGGCCAGGCAATCGGACAAGGCGGAGAGGAAGGCGCTGGGTGCGGCGGGCATGGAAGCCTCCGAAGGTGGTGGTGTGGTCGGGGGACGGTGCTGCGGGGATGAGCAGGCTGCTCGGGGCGCCACCTCCGGCGGCCTGGGGCCGGCGGGCCGTGCGGGGTGAGTTGGCACGGGCGGTGGGCGCGGCCCGGCACGGGCGCGGGGGTGAGGCGAAGGCCGGGAGGGTGTGTCGGTCTCGGCCGAGGTTGGCATCCGGCTACGTCGGCAGGGTGCCGCCCGGACGGCTTGTTGGCTGTCCGGGCGGCACCCTGCACCCGGTCAGAACACCGGCATGGGCCACAGGCACAGGGCGAACTTGGCGCCGGGCGGCGTTGCCGGGATTGCGTCCGGCGCCTCCCCGTCCTTGATCGGCCGTGCCCGTTGCTCCTGCGTCGGGTACAGATCGTCGTCGGCGAACATACCGGTGTCGTACTCGAGGACCGGGTTGAAGTGGTTGCCCTCGGGGTCCGTGGACATCACGATCAGGGTGTCAGCGGGCAGGTGCCGGGTCTGGCGGGCGAGGTCCCGGAGGGTTTTGAGGGTCCAGGGCGTCAGCTCGTCGGTCTGGTCGCTCATGGTTCGTCCTGCTTCCTGGAGTGTTGGGGCTCAGCTGTCGCGGGTGGGCTGTTGCGGAAGCCGGGGGGTGGCCTCCGGGCTCACGCGGGGCCGGGGGATCGGGGCCCTGGGGGCGTTGGTCGCGGTGGCGGGAACGGCGTGTATGGGGCCTCCTGGGGTCGGGATCGAGTGGCCGGGAGGGGCGCCAACCCATCCAGACAAAAAGAAGCATACCACAATTGATTCCCGATGGGTGGCGCCGTGCCACGTCCGAGATCCTGTGACTGGACATCACGCCATGCGAACGGGCACCGGATCCTGCGAGCCGAGGCGTACTGGGAGGTTGGGGCCGTGGGACCTGGAGCTCTACGTCCCGGCGGGGGGTCCGCCTCGCAGGATTCAGTGCCCCGGGGCGCGCAGGAAGCTGTGTCCAGAAGCGTCGTGCCTGCGGGCCCTGGGTGCCCGGCTCACAGGCTGTCCGGTCACAGATCCCCCGCTCGGCTCATCGTCCGAACCGAGGCCTCTCCGGGCTTCTGGGGCACGGCTTCTGGGGCTCCGTCGGCGACATGGGCCGGCGGGCTGTGGGTCAGGCGAGCCAGCGGTGCCGCGCCTCGGCCAGGCGGCGGCAGGCGGCGACTGCGGTGACGAGCTCGGCGAGCTCGGCGGCGAACCGCGTTGTGCCGCCTCCGCGCCGGCCGAACTGTGGGGATCGGTAGACCAGGGCCTCGAACTCGCCGCCGTCCTGGCCGGCGACGGGGGAGTAGTCGGCGCGCAGTCCGATGGATTCGGCGATCGTGCCGGCCAGGTAGGTGCCGCTGGAGATGTCGATCTCCCCGCCGTCGGCGGTGGGGATGCTCAGCCACCGGATTGGCGACGACGGGTTGGTCCAGAGCTCGAAGGGGATGTCCGCGCTGGTCAGGGCCGCCTGTACCGCCACGTCCACCCTGTCCTCGGGGCCGAAGTGCGACCCTTGGCCGGCCATGGCGAGAGCGCGGTGAATGTGCTCGCAGGCCTCGGCGGCCGTGGCGACGCCGAACAGGCTGACGCTGGCGACGGTCGAGTGGTCGTAGGGGTCGGTGACGGTCCAGGACAGTTCCTCGCCGTCGTGGATGGCGTCCAGGATGCACGGTCGGCCTGCGGTGTCGACGGCGATGCGGGCGCACCCGTAGGTGAGGGCGTCGGTACCGATGGAGACGGCCACGCCGTCGGCGGTCAGCTGCTCGGCCAGGAGGCGGGTGGCGGTCAGGCTGGGGGAGGTGTTCACGGTGTCGTCCTTGGTGGTGATCGGCTCGATTGGCCCCGGCGGTCGTGAGAGGGGCCTCCGGGCCGGGTCGGCGGGGGAGGGTCTAGGAGGCGAGCTTGGGCTGCCTGACGGACACCTCGACGGGGAAGTCGGCTTCGGTCACGCCCTGCTGCGCCATGAGGCTTGCCATGGTGTGTGCCAGGCGTTCGGCCTGCTTCGGGGTGTCGGCGACAACGGTCACCTCGTGACGGCGAGTCACTTCGGCGATGACCTTGTAGAGCGCCATGTGAAATCCCTTCGGGTGGTGCCCGCTCCCGCTGCGGGCGGGAGCGGGCGGCTTCTTGCGGGCGTCGGAAGTCAGGCCTGCGGCGGCAGGGTCAGCGCGATGTCGGCGCTGATGCCCGTCACGACCCCGCGCTCGACGGCGGCGCTGTCGACCAGCGCGGCGACCTCGGGCCGCAGGGTGCGGTACCGGAGGTAGCGCGCGCCGAAGCCGTTGCTGTGCTGGGGGAACCCGTTGGCGGAGAACGCGGCGTCCACGGCCCAGTCGGTCTCGCCGACGAGCCGGGAGAGGAACTTGGTGGAGCGCTCGTTGGGGCCGGCGTCGGGGTGGGTGGCGACCTCGACGTGGGCGTACAGGCCGTGGCGCTCGGCGCCGAAGAACCCGGGCTCGCGACGGATCTCCACGGACACGATCCCGACGTGCAGGGTCGTGACGGTCTCGTCGTCGCCAGTGATCGCGACGGGGTGAAGGACGGTGGCGGAACTGGACAAGGTGCTCTCCCTCTCGGAGGCGGATCGAGTGGAGGGGAGGGGCGCCAACCCCTTCCGACAAAAAGAATTATACCACATCTACATGCCGACTTGGAGTGTGGTTGCACCCCTCCCGTGTGACTGGACATCGCACCTTGCGAATGGACGCCGAATCCTGCGCGCCAGGGCGTGCGACCTGGGGCCTTGCGTCCCGGCCGGGTTCGTCAGAAGCTCCGCCTCGCAGGATTCGGTGTCCGGCGGCTCGCAAACAGCTGTGTCCGGAAGCGCCGTGACGTGCAGGTTTCGGGTGCCGGGCTCGCAAACTGTGCTGTCCGGTCACATCCCGTCGTCGGCGGACAGAGCGTCGAGCACCCGGTGGAGCTGTTGCAGCGTCAGGTGGTCGAGGGTGAGGCTGACCCGCTCCATCGTCCCCCGCGTCTCGGCCCTCGCGCTGACTGCGCCGCCAGGGCCCAGATGGAAGTGGACGGCCAGCCCTTCGCGTGGGTCGTCATGGAAGTGGCCGTCGGGGTGCGGGAACCGGGCCAGCAGCTCCCGGGCCAGGTCCTCGCGCCCGCCGCCGGCGACCGCCCGTGCGTGGATCGCTTCCACCGCCCGGCCGAATGCCGCGTCGTAGGCCGGCAGGAAGCGGCGGCGCATGTCCCTGGCCAGATCCTCCAGGGGCCGGCCGAGACTGAACCCGATCGCCGGCCGGGCGTCGTCCTCGAAGTAGCCGGGAACCTCGGGGTAACGGCCGCGCGCTACGATCCGCAGCGCCGGGCCGCCGCCCGGGTTCCGGCTGCTGGAGCTCAGGAAGAACCCCCGGCCCCGGCCGTCCGCCACGAAGCGGCGGTAGTCCTGGTGCCCCTCGTAGGGGTCGGTAGCGATGCGCCACGGCGGACCGAGCAAGGAGACCAGGTCCTCCACCCGGTTGGCGGGAAATGCGGGCACGGTAGTTCCTCCTCATCGGGGGCGCAGGCGTCTGGCCTCACGCGTCCTGGGTGATCTGCCGGGTCAGAGTGCGGCGGCGTGGACGTGGGCCGTAGCGGCGTGCTTCTCGGCCTGGACGGCCCAGTGCGCGGCGTCGGTGGCATGGCCGATCACCTGCACGGTCCGGACGGCAGGGGAGGCGTGTCCGTGGCCGGCCGCGGCCTCGGCCCGATCGGCTGCGCCGGTGGCCCGGTCGGCGGCGTCTTCGGAACGCGCGGCGGCGGCTGCGGACATCTCGGCATGGATGCTGCCCGCGTCGTTCGCCTTGGCGGCGTCGGCCGCGATGCGGGCAGCGTGGGCGGCCTTGTGGGCGGCGTTGGCGTAGGAGCGGGCGCGGGCTGCGGTCTGGTGGGGTGTGTCTTCGCTGATCACGGGTGTTCCTCCTCGGTGGCCCCGGGCCGCCGCACTGCGGCGGCCCGGGGCGCAACTGGTCAGCCGTCGGCTGAGGGCTGACCGGGTATGTCAGGGCGCCGGTTCTGCCAAACCGAGCGCCCGACGTGCGGACTCGTACCGGGCGATGGCCAGACGGCGGACGTTCGCCATCCCCGGGTGGTCGGAGGTGTACTGGGTCGAGGTGTGCGGGTCGTGTTCGGCGACGGCGCGCAGGGTGCGGGCCAGCAGTTCGGCGAGTGGCACCCGATCCATGGCGTAGTCCATGATCACCGCGCCGGTCGGCACGTGGACGATCCGGTAACGGCGCCACGTGGGCCGCTCCGGGAGCGTGCTGTCGTGTTCGCTTGCCACGAAGTCGCCGAGCTCGGCGGTCGCGAATGGTGCCGACGGGGCCGGGGTCCTGTCGCGAGGGTCGATGTGGAAGCTCACCGGTCGGCGCTTCGCAGGTACATGGGGACGCCGGTGCCGGTCTGCTCCACCAGCCCCTCGGCCATCGCAGCACGGTCCAGGAGCTCGGCCAGCTGCGGGAGGACGGCGACGAACGGGAGGGCGGGCGGGGTCAGGACCGGGCCGCCCAGGGGGCCCACCAGGCCGCGCCCGGAACCGAAGGGGCGCCGCAGGTGCGGGAAGCCGTTCGCGCCGAGCACGGTGTCCGCGTGCCACTGGATCTCGCCGACCAAGCGGGAGACCTCGAAGCGCATGGGAGGAGACGTCGGCGATTCGGCGAACAGCAGTACGGCGCTCAGCCCCTCCGTGGGGCCGAAGAAGTCCCTCACCTTCCTGTGGGACATGGACTCCACGAGGGCGAAGGCGGTGAACTCGCACTCCTCGGCGGTCAGGGTGACGGGGTGCAGCCCATGAGGGGGCGCGGGGGTGCTGGCCACGGGGGCCTCCTTGCGGATCAGGATCGAGTGATGTCGGAGGCGCCAACCTTCGACAGAAAGAAGCATACCACAATGCAATGCCATTCCGGGGTGTGGTGGCGCACCTGACGCGAACTCAGGCCACCCGCTCGGCATCCAGCAGGCCGATACCGTCGCGCTCGCCCCACACCCTCCACCCGGCCGCCGCCAAGGCCTTGACACACGCCCGCTCACCCTCCGCGCCCGCCCACGCCTCCGGCGCCACGGTCACCCGGCCGACGGCGTCCCCCGGCACTACGCGAAAGCCCGCCGCCAGCACCACATCCCCAAACAGCAGCGCAGGCGACCGGCCGGCGTCCGTGAGCACCGCAGCCGCCTCCAGTGCGGCAGCATCTTCGCCGTGCCTGCCGTCATGGCCCACGGTCACCACGCGCTGCGCCCGAGGGCGGGTGTGCGGGTCCAGGAGGACCAGCCCCAGTCCGATCCAGCGGCCCGCGTACCCGTGGCGCAGGAGCGTTGCCTGGAGTTCGTGTTGCTCGGTGCGGCCGGGGAGCTGGCCGCCGGGAAAGTTCACCGCGACCGGGCCGACCCGGCGCCGCGTCAGCGGGCGCGCGGCCAGGTGGCCGTAGCCGCTGTAGTTCAGGACCTGGGTCACCGTACGGAGGCCCGGGGTGCGGACGGGGAGGTGGAGGGGGGTGTGAAGGCCTCGGACCGGGCGCCGGGTGGGGCCCGAAGGGGTGGTGGTCACGGGGATGGCTCCTGGTTTCGGGGGAGTGGTGGTCGGGCCGGGGTCGGGGGCGCCGCGAGTCGCCGGCGTCCCCGGGGTCAGAACGGCGGGTCGAAGGAGAGGGCGGCGCCCAGGTGATCGGTGACGTCCCATGTCCGGGCGCCGTCGCTCACCTCGACGCGATCGGTGGTCGCATCGCTGCTGTCTCGACCGAGCTTCGCCGTGACGACGACCCGCAGGTCGCGCCCGGTCAGATTCCGGATGGCGCCGCTCATCATCCGTGCGACGGTCGGGGCGTCGGCCTGGTCCAGTGGGACTGACCCGTCATCGCGATGACAGTTGTTGCAGCCGCAGCCCGGCGGGTGGACAGCCGTCTTGTGAATCCTCATGGGGCGCTCCCGGTGGGAAGGCCAGCCGAATGCTGGCGACAGAAAGAAGCATACCACAATTCAACCCTGTGTGTCGGCGTGGGAATCCGCCCGCCGGGTCGGACGGCGCCGGTGTCGCAGCCGCAGGCGACACCGCCCGGCCCGCGTCGAACCCTCGGCCATCCCAGGCCGGTGCGCAAAGGCGCCGGCGCGATGGTGGCCAGTCGGCGCTGACGCGCCATATGCGCCTCCCATAGCGCCGCGAAACCCGGCATGGCCTTCTCCTCGACGACGTCCGGCACGGCCACGAAGAACATCTCCGCCGCCGGGTAACCGCTCCCCCGCCGCAGCAGCCACACCCGCTCAACCCCGGCCGACTCCTCCACCTCCACCGCCAGCCCCTGCCGGCCGGCGGCCCGGTGCAGTATCCCCGACGCCGCCGCCCGCGATCGCGGCAGGCCTACGCGCTCCAGTGACCGCCACACCGTGCCCTTGCGCGTGGCGTCAGCGCACCGGGGCGTCCGCTCGGCCGGGGAGCAGCGCTGGTTCGCCAGCGCCCGGCAGTCCGCACACCGCACCTCACGCCCCTCGCTGGCGCACGCCTCGCACCGCGGCCCATGGCGGTCCACGCACCATGCGGAACGACGGGCCGTCAGCAGCCGCCGAACCTTGAACACCGACCACTTCACCGCCTCCAGCTGCTCCTCGGCGGCCGCCAGCGCGGCCGCGTTGCCGTCCTCGGCGAGCAGATGCGCCAGCGACGTGCCGGAGTAAAGCGTCGTCAGCGGGTTGAGCGCGTGCGCGGTCCACTCCAGGCAGGCCGCCATGGCCGCTTCCTGCGGCAGGCGGCGAGCGCGCTCCAGGTGGGCGTCACGAGAGGCAGCGACTGACGGAAAGGGACATTCCACGCAATACGACTTTGGCCAGTCGACGCCGAAGATCCGCAGCAGCTCGGCCAGGAGGTCGGGGCGCGTCATCTGCCAGGAGATCAGCGGGTACCACGGGCGGCGACCGTTCGTGGTGAAGCGGCGGTCCTTCTCCGCGCGCTTCACCTCGCGCTCCCCGGCGTCGTAGCCGAGGATGTGACGGTAGCCCGGCGCCATGTTCTCCGCGGCCCACCGGTCGATCACCCAGCCCTTGTACTTGATCGAGCAGAGGTGCTTGCCGGCGCTGAACAGGGGCAGGGTGCCGGAGCTCCGCAACTCGTCGGAGAGCTTCCATGGGCCCGCCGGCTCGACGCGCTGCGGGTTCCGACTGTCGGAGAGCACCAGGTACCCGTCCGAGTCCCGGCGTCCGCCGCGTGCCAGCTGGACGTAGCGCACTCCGTTCTCGGCCATCAGCGGCAGCAGGAAGCGGTTCGCCAGCTCGATCGTGTCCGACCATTCGTCGCCCGTCATCGCCGTCACGACGGTCAGGTTGGACAGGTCCGGACGCAGACCGTGGCGGACGGGGTCGGCGATCAGGCGCCACAGAACGTAGGCGGAGTCCGCCCCAAGGCCAAGGCTGAGCAGCACCTGGTCCTGCGGCGTGGGCGGCGCCGGCCAGTCGGGCGCCACCGGGCGCAGGCGGGTCGTAGGCAGAACCAGGACACTGAGAGCGCTGGACATCGTGGGACTCCGGGGTTGGCTGGACCGAGTGAGCCGACTGGGCGCCAACCCGGCCGACTAAAAGAAGTATACCACATTTCAATGTTGAGTACGGCTTGATGCTCACCCGTCTTCCTTCCGCACGGGACGCGCCCTCCCGGGGGGCGGCCGCCAGCCGACAACCCCCGGGGAGCGCGGACCACAATGGCTACGTCAGGACCTCGAGGATCATCAGAGCAAGATCGACGGGGCACTCCACCGTCAGCATGCCCCTGGTCGCTCGCGTGGGCCGGGCCCTGTCGGGGACCTGGACCGAGCACGTTACGGGCCCGGTTCTGGGGCCGAGAAACAGGAGGTCGCCGTCCGGGCGGGGATCGTAGCGCAGCTCCGGGAAGCGCCTCAGCAGGGTGCTGGCGGCATCCGGCCGCGCGAGCACGGACGGCTCGCCGTCGGCCGGGGGGAGGGCGACTTCGAACGCCCGGACCAGCTTCGGGAAGCGCACTCCATCGGCCGCGACCTGGACTCGGCCGGGGCCGTCGATCCGCACCTCTCCCCGCACGGGGCCTCGCTCCCAGGACGCCACGTGCCAGCGGTCCCGCACGAATGCCGCCACCTGGCCGCGTTGGCCCACGCGCTTGGCGAGGGCCTCGGCGACAGCGGCCGCCGTCGCCAGTTCGGCGACGGTCCTCCCGCCCGGATCGCCCGGCTCGCACGACTGGTGCAGGTGGCTGCGCGCGATGGCGGCTGCGACTGCGCGGGCGCCGGCATGCCGGTGGGGCACCACGGTCTCCAGGGGCTCGCCTGCGCCCGCGAGCCGCTGGAGCGCGACCCCGTCCGCGGTTGCGGTTAGCCGAAGGCTCCGGCGACGGTCCTGCAGGACGATCGAGGTGCTCTCGTCGCGCGGGCCGCCGCGCACGCGCCACCGGCCGTGTCGTTCGGCCAGAAGGGTGGCGACCCTGCGGGCCAGGCAATGCAGTACTGCCGGGTCGGCAGGGTGATTCGTGTTCACAGCGGTTGTCTCTCTCGGGAGATTGGAGAAGGGGTCGGCGCCGTATGCACGCGCGGGCGGGTGGCGGCCCGGCTTTGGTGCCGGGCCGCCGGAGTCCGCCGGGTGCGGTGGCGACTAGATCTCGGTGAAGGTCAGGCGGAAGTCCCGGCCGTCGTCCGTGCGGACAACCAGCGCCCACGGGCCGTGGGAACCCAGCGGGTTGGACATCTCCACGCCGGTGACCTCGCCGCCGGGACGGGCCGCATGCTTCTCCAGGCTCTGGACGACGAGACTGCGCAGCGCGAGGAGGTTCACCGCACGCTCCCGGCGAACTGCGCGGCCGCGACGCGGCGGGCCCGGCACGCCTTGGTGTGCTCGCCCTCGGTACTCTCGTGCGCCTCCTGCCAGTTGGCCGCCGAACCACTGAGACCCAGGGCGCCCAGCACATCGGCCACGGCGGCAAGCTCGCTGCACTGCATGGACCCGGCGACCTCGTAGGCGAGATCGAGGCTGCTGAACTGCTCCGCGAAGTCGAGCAGGGCCAGCCCCAGCCCCAGCGGCGCCCGCCACCTGGTGCCGTCCATGGTCAGGTGCGACGGGTGGGTCAGCCGCGTAGCCACGACGGTCCTGTTGTCGCGTGCGAGCCGCTGACCGTAGCCCCACCCGGCCGCCTTGAACGCCTCGGTCAGGGCGCTGCTGGCGGTGGCGCGCTGCTCCGGGGTCAGGCTGTCGCGGTAGCGCACGACGACCCCGTCGGCGCGCGGTGTGAGGGCGAACGGCTCGTGGACCGGCAGGTCGATCTTGTCGACGAGGGCGGCCGCCTCGATGAGGATGGCGGTACGGAACTCCATGGGTGTTTCTCCTGGGCCTGGTCGTGAATCGAGTGGCCGGGAGGGGCGCCAACCCATCCCGACAAGAAGAAGCATACCACATTTCCAACTCGCGTGGTGTTGTGTTCCGCCCTTCGTGTGGCAGTCAGCCGCTGGCTGTGAAGCGGGCTGTCACCCCGTGTAACAGGCCCGCCTATCCCCGCAGCCGGCCTGAGTCGGCGTCCCCGATGGCGTGCCCGCACGCGGCGCGGCGGAGAGCGAGGACTGGTCGTGCCTTGCTGGTGCCGGCCTTGGCCGCGTGAGGTGTGCGGCGGCCCGTCGTGGCGCACGTCGCTCCGGAGTGCGGCCGGCCGCCGGGGCTGTGTTTTGGCCGCGGCCGTGGGCCCGCTAGAATCCGGGGTGCATCCTGGAGCTCGAAGGTGGACCGCTGTTGCGGACTCTCCCGGTAGGTCTTGGATCGAGTGCGAGCGGTGGGCCGTGCACCTAGTCCAGACTCCCCTCGGGGACCGTCCCTCTTTCGGGAGGGCGGGCGGCCCTCCGCTCGTTGAATCTCCGCTGAACGCGCAGGCGCGGCCCGCGTGAGCGGACCGCGCCCGACTACGGTCAGGCCGCGAGCGCGACCTTCTCTCCCTCCTTCCCGGCCTCCGCCGTCACTTCGCTGGCGTCCGTGGCCTCGCCGTCGCTCTGGTCGTCGGGCGCCTCGGTAGCAGCCCCGGCCTCGGTCTGCTCGTCCTGCTGCTCGCTGGCCTCTCCCCCGGTGTTCGCCGGGGCGTGCCCGGCCTCCACCTCGGCCTCGGCCAGCGCCAGCGCCAGCTCCTCCTCGGCCTCCGCGTCGCTCTTGCGGGCCGCCTCCTGCCGGGCCTCGTCGGCGGCCTTGATCGTGTCGATCAGCTGCCGCTCGCAGTCGGCCAGGGTGTAGCCCTCACCGGCCAGGAACTCCAGCCAAGCGGCTACCTCCCGGTTCGGGTTGCGCCACGCGCCGTCGTGCATGTTCTCGCGCTCGAACGCGGCGGCGACCTTGGCCAGGAGAATGAACGCCCGGCCGGGCCGCCCACGTCGGGCGATCACCTTCGCGAACGGCTCCTCGTCCCGATGGCTCCAACCCCCCTTGGGCACCTCGACCTTGAGCAGCTTGGCGACCAACTCCAGATGACCCGTGCTGTGGAAGAAGCGCGGGAACCAGTAGGTCTCCCCCATGGTCGCCTTCATGATCCACTGCCACGCGGCGTCGGAGACCTCCTTGGAGTCGTCCTTGCCGGGGTTGATCAGGCGGACCAGGAAGGCGTTTCGCACCTCGCGGGCGGCCCGCCAGTCCTTGTTGCCCTGGATAACCCGCTTGCGCTCGGCCTTGGCGGCCTCCTTGTCCTCGGCCGTCTCGGTCGTGGCCTGGGCGGACTCTTCCGGGGTGAGGCTGTGGCCGTTGCCGGACCAGTTCCGGCACACGTAGACCGCCCGGGGCTTGTCGCGGTCGATGTAGGCGGCGTGGTCGGGGCAGATCTCGGCATGCGCCTTCGGGGTCATCTTCTTGCCGACCGCGTTGAGCAGGTGGGACAGCGGACGGGTAGGCCCGTCCCAGCGCCACTGGGGAGTGATCAGGGGGACGCCCGCCGCCTCCAGTTCGGCCTTGACCTGCTCCCGCTTCGCAGCCTCGGCCACCTGGGCGCGCAGCCTGGCCATCGCCTGCTCCCAATGGCCGCGCTTCTTGTTGCCCTCGCGCAGGTCGTTCTTTCGCGCCCGGTTGAGTTCCCACATCGCGTCGTTGGCGCTCTCGACCTCGGCGTAGTCGGCCTGCTCCAGGATGTCCCACCCGTCGGTCCCCAGCTTCTCCAGAACCTCGTCGGAGAGCTGGGCGGCACGGTTGGCGGCGGCCACCTCGGCGGGCTTGTAGCCGAGCCGGCGAGCCTGCTTGGCGCGCTTGGCGTCCGGCATGTCCATCAGCGCGAGCTGGGTGAGGGCGTCGGTCACGTCGCGCTTGGACGACTGCTCGCGGTGGGTGTTCTCGATCAGGCTGAGGACCAGCGTGTCGTCGTCCACCCGGGTCAGGTCGCGTCGCACCAGGACCGGGATCCTGCGGCGCGGCTGGCCCCGCTTGACGGCCTCGCGGTTCGCGATCAGCTGCGCCTTCCAGCGGCGCTGGCCCTTGTAGATGCCGAGCTTTCCGTCCTCCTGCGGCCGGGCGCCGACCG
Organism: Kitasatospora sp. NPDC023385; assembly: GCF_055664045.1. Classification (NCBI taxonomy): domain Bacteria; kingdom Bacillati; phylum Actinomycetota; class Actinomycetes; order Kitasatosporales; family Streptomycetaceae; genus Kitasatospora; species Kitasatospora sp. NPDC023385. Next base: position 14,520 of record NZ_JBVOOL010000042.1, read on the forward strand.
GCTCCTGGACGCCATCGGCCCGCACGGACGCCTTGAGCTTCGCGTCCGGCTCGGTGTGGTGCTTCTTACGGTGGTTGTACTCGTCCAGGACCAGGTCCTCGGGGAAGTGGTACTCCAGCGCGCCGACGTCGTGGACCAGACCCTCCTCCTGCTCGGCGAAGGCCGGGTGGGCGGCCTCCTGCGGGGTGGTGGTCTCCTGGGCCTCGGGAGTGGCCTCGATCATGGTCGCGGTCATGGTGGTGCTGTCCTTCCGGAAGATGGGATCGAGTGGCCGGGAGGGGCGCCAACCCCTTCCGACAGAAAAAACTATACCACACTTCGGCGCCGCATGGGCGTGTTGTGCATCCGGGACCGTGTGGAACTGGGATCTCCGTGGAGCGGTGGCGCGTGAGCAGGCGGCGGGTAAGCGGCGAGGGCAAGGAGCCCGTCGGCGGCCGGCCGACATTCTGAGCATTGGCCAGCCGGGCCATCCGGCGGGCCGATGCCGCTGCCGAGCCGGGGCACCATCCGTGGAGCCTTGGCAGGGGGCTCCTCGCAGCCGGCCAGCGCCCGGAACCGCTGGCGTCGACCTGGAGCGGGCGGCTTGCCCACCCCGGGCCGGACAGTACGTCAGCGGAACGGGTCGGCGAGCGCTCCCGCAAGCCACCCGGCCCCGTCCTCCGTGGTGGCCCGGCCTCGGCTCGGCGAAGTCGACTCGCGCACTGTCACCGTGGTTGACGGTGATCGTCTGGGCTGACAGCACATAGCGCGGCACGCTGGCCGGCCCGTGCGGGACGATCTCCACGCCGCGCGCCTCCAGCGTATGGCGGAGGGTCGTGGCGGCCGCCGCTGTCCGCGGTTGCGCTGGGGCGAATCCCGCCGCGATCGTGTTCCCTGCGGATTCCCGGGACGGCTCGTCGGGCCGGCGGTCCGGGTCCGGCCAGGCGGCCCTCGGCGCTTCGTCCTCGTCCGGGTCGGTGACCCGCCGCGTTTTCGCCTCCCGGCCCGAACCCGTACATCAGCAGGACGCCCGTGGACGGGCCGATGGTCCGGCCTCCGCTCGCCGGTGCCGGGGCCCGGCGGTGGCCGGGCCCCGGGGTGGTGGATGGTTACGCCGCGCTGGCGTCGGCCGCCATCTCCTCGGCGGAGGCGGGCGCCGTGTGCTGGGCCAGGTGGGCGGCCATCTCCTCGGCGCTCATGCGCCCGGAGATCTCGCCGTACGGGTAGGCGCGCGTCTTGTCCGCCGTGGCGCCGTCCTTGGTGACCACCGGTCCTTCGTTGTCGTCGTGCGGGCCGGTGAGGGACTTCGCGTTCACTCGCAGCACCTCGAACCAGCGGCCCCGCCGCCGCAGGAAGTCGCCCTTGGTGAAGTCGTCCTTGCTCCAGTTCCGGCGCAGGCCTTCGGCCTCGTCCAGGGCGCCGCGCCAGTAGGCCAGCCGCTCGGCGGCCGACTCCTTGCGCGCCGTCAGCTTCGCGTGCTCCTGCGGCCGCCGCTGCGGATCGACGGCGGCCAGCTCCTCCTCCGTCTTGGCCAGGTGCTTGCTCAGCTCCTTCACCAGGCGGGCGGCCATCTCCTCGGCGCTCATGCGCCCGGAGATCTCGTTGTAGGGGAACGTCCACGTCCAGTCGAGGCGGGCGCCGTCCTTGGTGACGACCGGGCCGTCATTGTGGATGTGCGGGCCGGTGAGGGACTTCGGGTTCACCTGCAGCACCTCGAACCACTCGCCCCGGTACTTCAGGAAGTCGCCCTTGACGAAGTCCTGCGGCCCCCAGACTTTGAACCCGGCCGCCTCCGCGTCCCTGACCACGCCGCGCCAGTGCTCCAGCTGCTCGGTGATCTCGGCCCGGCGGGCCTCCAGCTCCTCGCTGTGGTGCGGGTACTTCTCCGGCTCCCAGCCGGAGCTGCCCTTGCCCTGCAGGTCGCGCTCGTTGGCCCGCAGGTCCGCCTCCAGGCGCTCGATCCGGCGCAGGGTGCGGGCGGGGTTCTTGCGGTGCTCCTCGAAGGCGGCGGCGGCCCGGGCCTGGTCGGCGTGGTGTTCGGCCTTGCCCCGCTCGTCGATGCTGCGCCGCATACCGGCGTCCATGCGCGCGATGTCGCGGCGGTGGCGCTTCTCGCTGTGGTGGCCGCGAAGGACCGGCTGCCCGGCGGGGATGCCGTCGGCGATCGCGTGGGAGGCGCGCCAGGCGGCATCCGAGCGGGACGCGGCGTTGTCGGCGAGCTCCTCGTGCCGGTCGGCACGTTCCTGGGCGCGGTCGTAGCGCTCCTGCTCGGCCGCGGCGAAGCTGCGCGTCTGGGCGTTGTCGATCTCTACGGTGACCGTGAACCGGCCGGTGGCCTCCAGGGCTCGCTTGGCGTTGTTGATGGCCCAGGTGTTCGCCCGGGAGTCGCGCGAGCGCTGGATGGCGATGATGCCGACCGAGCGCATCCACCGGAAGTTCGCCGCCCTGCGGGCGATCTCGTACGCGCCGTCTCCCTTGCTGGAGCCCTCCAGGACGGTTCCCTGGTCCCAGGTGTGGCGGATGGTCAGCTCGGTCTTGGCGGTCTCGGCGTTCATGGGTGTGCCCTCCAAGGGGGTTGGGATCGAGTGGCCGGGAGGGGCGCCAACCCCTTCCGACAGAAAGAACTATACCACATCTGAATGCCTAGTTGGGGCGGGCTGGCCTCCGCGGCGGGCCCGCCCCGCCCCACCTGGCCTACGGCGTGAGGGTGCGGCTGTCCATGGCGATGCTGAACCCGCCGCCGTCGACGGTCAGCACGAACCAGTTCACGCCGTCCTTGTCGCTGCGGCGGATCCACTCCAGGAGGGTCGGCGCACTGCCGTCCGACAACGGGTAGGTGTCGTGCAGAGGGATCATGTGGACGAAGTCGTCGCCGCCGACGGGGGTCTTCGACAGCAGGCGGTCACGCTCGGGGCCCCAGCCGTAGGCGAAGACGTCCGGCAGGTCGGGGAACGGGCGCCCGTTGGACTTGATGAACGTTCCCTCGCTCTTGCCCCACGCCAGCGCGGGGACGGGAGGCGTGCCGTCGTAGACCGCGTGGCGGTCGGCGGCGGCGGCGTGCTCGGCGTGGATCCGCACCGAACTGAGGTCGAAATACAGGTCGATGGTCTTGGGCATGGCTGTCTCCTCAAGGGGGTGGTGGGTGCTTGGTGCGTCGGGGGCGCGCCCCCGGGCGGTGCTCACCGCTGCGCGCTTCCGGGGCGTCGCCGTGTGCGCGGTCGGGCGGTGTTCAGAGAATGCGAGCGGGCGTGATCGACTCGCGGCCGACGTGGTCGAGGACCGGAATGCCGTCCTGGCTGCGCAGCGTGTACGCCTGCCGGTTCTCGCTGGCGCACGACGGGCACACGCAAACGTCGGCGAAGTAGAGGGCGCGGTAGTCGGGCAGGTTGCCGTGGTACATCACCAACGTCTGGGGCCAGATGAGTTCGGCCGCGTCGAGCATGTCGGCGCACAGCATGGCGACGTCCTCCTCGTCCCCAAGGGGGCGGCGGTGAGGCCGCTCCGGCGTCGTGGGGGAGTCGGGGGTCACGTCCTCCCAGCCGCGCGCCCAGTCGCTCGCGGTCAGAATCGTCTCGCGCCAGTCGTCGGACCCCGGCTCGCAGACGAACCCGAAGGCGACCGGTGCCACGCCCTTGGGGGGTGCGGCGACGTGCTCGCACTGGAATACGGTCACGTCCTCCGGGCTCCGGGTCGGGCCGCTGAGCGCGAAGGAGCGGGCGGCGGCGAAAAAGTCGTTCGTGGGCACGGGTGTACTCCTGGATGGGTGAGGGGATCGAGTGGCCGGGAGGGGCGCCAACCCCTTCCGACAGAAAGAACGATACCACATTTCAAGGCCGAATGGCGTGCGGGCTGTGCTCCGCCCGCACGCTGCACCGGGCCTTGCGCCGACCATGACCGGGTGTGCCGCCTGGTCCGCGCGGACGTGATCCAGACCGAGCGTGACCGGCCCCGGGAGGCCCCCGGGGCCGGTCACGGCCTACGGCCGCGGCAGGGCAGCCTACGGCGCCGACTGCCCGGCTCGGTCGCCCGCCGTGACCCCGGCCAGGAAGCCGAGCGGCGCGGCGGCGCCCTCGGCCGTCTCGACGGCCATGACGGCCAGAACAGCCGTCACCCCCGGGCGCACCTGCCCGCCGCGTGGTCCCGTTCGGCGGTCTGCCCACTCGGCTGCGGATGCCTGCCGGTCGAACCGGTATCGGCCGTAGGCCACCGTCCACACCAGGTCGAACACCCACGTGCCCTGATCCGTCGTCCCGGAGATGTTCACCGCGATCGACGAACCGAATCCGCTGCCGCGCGTCCGGCGGGTCATCAGCCACCCGTTGCGCGCTGCGCACCGCCACAGCGTGTCCAGCGTCTCGGGGACGGGGAAAGCCGGCTCCCACACCGCTGACTCAGCGACGGGCGCCGGCCAGTGGCGTACCGCCTCCTCCCGGGCGCTGCGGCGCTGTTCCTGGGCGCGCTGCGCGGCCGCCTGCTGCGCGGCACGTGCCTGCGCGGCCGCCTTCTCGCGGTCCGCCTCGGCCTGTTGCGCCCGGTGCTCGGCGAGCTGCCGTTCCCGGTCGGCCTGTGTCTCCGCGTCGGTGGCGGGGGCGAGCCGGTCCCCGGGGGCTTCGGTCCACCCCTCACCGGCCAGGGGGCGGACGCGGAACGTGCCGTGCCCGCGGTAGCAGGCGATGCGGGCGACGCTGCGCGGCCCGTGGTCGGCGTCGCCGGGCTCGACCCACACCGGCATGCCACGCAGCAGCCGACCGCGTCCGTCGTCGGGCCTTCCCTCGGCGTCCGCACCGAGGCGGGCGCGCGCGTCGGCGCCGGCCTCCCGAGCACACTCGAATGACTCCCCGGCGTCCAGGGCGGCCTCGAACACCGCGCGGGCGGCCTGGTCGTGCTGCCGCTCGGCCGCCTGGGTGGCCACGCGCACCGCGTCGTGGGCGCGGTTTCGCAGGTCGAGCCCGTGGCGCACCAGCATCAGGTGCCGCAGAGCGGCAGCCTCCTGGCCTGCGGCCGTGTTCAGCCACGCCTCCACCGCCAGCACGTTCTTGGACATGTCCAGCGACAGCCCCCACGCGCTTCCGCCGAGCAGCGCCCACACCTCGGCCGTCAGTCGCTGCACCCGGGTGTGGGTTCGTGCTGCGCCGGGCGCGAACAGTGCTGCACCCTGGGCAGCGGCCTCGGCCAGCCGGACGGACTCCCGCACCTGGTCCTGGTCACCCTGCTGGGCGAGGACGGCGGCGGCCGCGATTCCGAGCGTGAACAGTGCCTGATCCTGTTCGGGGTCGTGCCGCAGGGAGGCGTTGACCTCGGCCGCCGTCGCGTGCCCGTCGCGGCCGTGCCAGAGGTCCCAACCCTGGAGGAACGTCACGTCTTCCCGGCCGTGGTCCGCCCACCAGGCGGCGAACTCCCGTTCGGCGCCGCCGACGGTGTGAAGCACCGCCTTGGCATAGTCGGCCGGCGTGCCGTCGGGGTTTGCCCGGCGCCACTGCGCCTCTTCGGCCGCCAGCGCGGCCTCGTCCCGGGCGACGTAGCGCGTGCATACCTCCTCGGCCTCGAGGTCGAGCGCCCCCAGGTCGAGGGCCTGGGCATCGTCCACACAGGAGGCGGCGAGCAGCCGGGCCCGCCCTGACAGTTCGAACACCCGCCGGGCGTCTCCCACCCGGTAGGCCTCGCGCTCGGCCCTCGCGGCGAGCACACCGACCACGGCGGCACGCCGCTCCAACCGGCGAACCGTCCGCTCCGCAGCCGCGCGCAGCGGTCCCGCCAGCACGCTCGCTGGTGCGGTCTGCGCCACCGACTGCCGGCCGGACGCCGCGGCGACGCGCGCCTGGTGCGCCTGACCCCGGGCCAGAAACGCCCAGTGCTGCGCATCGCTGCCGTGGCAGGTGCGCCCCGCCGCCTCCGAGGCCCGGTCGACCAGGGACGCAGTCAGGCCGTGCAGGTGAGACGAGAGTAGACGCCACCCGATGCGGTGTGTCTCCTCGGTTCCGGAGCGGTGAATGCACGCGCCGCGCCAGCGGATCCGGCCCTTGTTGTCGGTCTCCCAGACGCACCGGACCTCGGCGGGCTCCGAGCCGGTGATGGTCGCGACACGGCCGGTCAGGACCACGGCCGCGACCGGGCCGTGCTTTCCGAGGCCGGACCAGGTGCTGACCAGCCAGCCGGAGCGTCGGGCCTGGTCGGCGAACCGGGACATGGCGGGTGTCATGGCGTCGGGGCCGGCCCCGCTCAACGCGTGGCCGAAGAGGACGGAAGGGCGGTGCAGGTGTCCGCGCTGGGAGTGTTCATGGTTCTGTCCTTGGCGTCCCGGGCCGGTGCCGACCGGCCCGGACGGTGAAGCGGCGCCCACCCCGGGGGGCGGGCGGAGGGTGCCGGACGGGCGGTCAGCTGACGCTGTTCTCGGCGAGCTGCGCGGCCGTGACCGACGCGTCGTCGATGACGACGAACACGTCGATGACGCCGGACAGGTGGGTCGCCTCGACCCGAAGCCCTTCCTCGTCCAGGCGGCGGAAGGCGGTACCGGCCAGGATCGCCTCTGCGGCGCGCCGCAGGCTCCGGCTGATCCCGAAGGGGCCGTACACGGCGGGCTCCTGGCTGTCCCCGCGGACGGTGATCACCCAGCGGGCGGACTGCACCCGCTCGTCGTCGCCGAGCCGCAGCAGTCGGCGAGCCTCGCCCAGCGCCGCCTGCCATAGCGGTTCGCGCTGTTCGGCGGGAAGGTCGCGGGCCATCTCGGCAGCCGCGCGCCGACCAGCGGGGTTCAGATGCACGGTGGTCACCGGTCCGGCGGCCATCTGCTTGGTGACTGGCTCGGCGAGCTTGCGGGAGACGATCCCGTTCACAGTCGCGGCGTGGCCGTCGACCCGGTGGTTCTGGGCGGTGAGAGCGGCGAGCAAGTGCTCGCCCATCTCGGAGGTGAGGGCGCGCGTGGTCGTGGTCACGAAGGGTCCCCTTGGTGGGTGCGGAAGCTGGATCGAGCGGTCGGGAGAGGCGCCAACCCCTCCCGACAAGAACAAGTATACCACATATAGATGCTGCAGGCGGGCGGGCCCGTGAGTCCGCCGGATCGTCAGCGGATGCGGTGCAGGTGTTGGGGTGGGATCGGGCCGCTGAGCCAGGTGCCGTTGGCGGACACCCGGAACTCGTGCCCAGCGGTGGAGGGGGCGGCCGCGTCCACCTGCAGAACCACGGGCCGGCCGTGCCGCGAGCCGACTCGGGCCGCCGTGCCGATGTCGGTGGAATGGTGCACGTCCTGGCGTGCCATCGGGCGTAGCCCCTCGGCCAGGATTGGCTGCAGGGTGTGTTTGGCGGTGCCGTGGAACAGTACGCCCGGTGGAACGGCGGCGGCCAGGCCGTGATGTCGGCGGGTGGGTCAGGTCCTTCGGGGCCGGCCGGGCTGCGCCGAGGGGCGCAGCCCGGCCGCGCGGGTCGGGCGTGGTCGTGGTGGGTGCGGCGGGTTTCCTTTGCTGCCGCCCGACGTGGGGGCTAGAGCGAACGGCACCGCCCGTCCGTCGTCTCGATGTCGAGCGTGAGGTAGTAGTTCACGTGGAAGTAGTCTGTCGTGATGTCGCTGCCGTCGAAGTTGTAGGCGTTGCCGAGCGCCTTGAGCTCGTCGGCCAAGGCCTTGAGCTGCTCCGTCGGCACCTGCCGCTCGAAGCCGTGCGCAATCCCGGTCGTCCAAGCCCACTCGGGGGAGGCGTTCTTGATGGTCATCCGGATCGCGCTTCCGCCGGAGAAGTACTCGCGGCGGATCGAGAACTTCACCCCCGCCGGTGCGTCGCCGATCGCGTTGGGCACCTTGACGGTGCCTGGTGCGTCCTCAGCGCTGCGCTCGGCCAGCTTCTGCTGCATCTTCACGTCTTTGCGGATCAGCGCCGCGATCTCGGTCGTGCTCAGTCGGCTGTTGTACTTCTCCCCGTAGTGGATCGGGATCCCGATCCACCCGGACCGCTCGCCGCCCTGCCTCTCGTCGGTCCCGCCGCCCTTCGCCTCCTGCGCTGCCCGGACGCGGGCCAGCGCCCGCTCGGCCGCGTCGCGTTCCTCGGCGGAGGTGCGGGGGTGGTCGATCAGGGCCTGGAGGTAGTCGGCCTTGGACGGGCGGGTCTTCGTGGCGGGCATGGGAGTCCCCTCTTGCGGATGGTCGGATCGAGTGGCCGGGAGGGGCGCCAACCCCTTCCGACATAAAGAAGCATACCACATGTCGATGCCGTCCGTGAGTGTGGATCTACCCGCCATGCGGCTCCTGGTGGTCCTGGGCCTCGTAGAACTCGATCCGCCACCCCATGATGCTGCGCCACTCCTCGTACGCCGCCTCGTGCTCGGACTCCTCCCTGTGGCCGGTGCCGACGAACCACCGGGCGAAGTTTGCCGCCATGCGCTCGGTGTGCCGGGGGCCGGCGAACTCGCGGGCGGCGCGTTCGGCGGCGACTCGTTCGGGGTGGGTGCAGGCAGGGCGCGGGCCGTTCAGCGGGCGCTCGATGCCGGCGCCGCACGAGCAGCATCCCGCGACCATCGGACCGGCCGGGGGAAGGGCGGCGATGTCGAACAGGGCGTCGGGCTGCGGGGCGTCGTGGTTTCCTGCGGTACGAGTCATGGTCGTCCTTCGTCTCGGGCTGGGCCGGTGTAGGTCGGGGCCGCATGGGCGTGGTGCGCTCCGGAGCGGCGGTCAGCAGGGCGGCAGCACGGTGAGCATCGGCTCGGCGTCGGGGTGCGCGTCACTGGGGCGTTGCAGGCCCGGCGCCGCCGACGTGAGGAGGCAGTCCGTGCCCACGAAGTGCCGACCGACGAAGCGCGACGCCCAGACCGTCTGGGGCATCCGGGAGAGCGCGGCGGCCCGGCGCACCGGGGCCAGCATGGCTTCGGTGAGCTCGTCCACCATCGGCGGCGCGACGTCGGCCGCGCGCCAGTCGCGCGGCTCGTCCACCGTTGCCGCTGCGCACGGATGGACGGGGTTGTTGCGGATGGCCGCTTCGGCCTCGCGCCGCTCCAGAGGTGCGCACACCTCACGGCCGCCGGGAACGGTACCGCTGGCGAACCACGGCTGATAGCGGTAGCCGCACCCGCGGTCCGTCCACACCAGGCGCAGTCGGCCGCAGCCGCGTACCGGTTCGCCGGTCAGCTCGACGATGAACTGGGGGCCCAGGTTGGTGAGGCCGGCGGGCTCCCAATCGACTTCGCCGAGCCAGCCGTACCGCCTCGCGTGGTTGATCAGGGCTACAACCGGCCAAGGGGTGCGCGGGCGGGCGAGCGGGGTCATTGGGGTCTCCTTGGATCAGGGTCGGGTGGCCGGCGGCGGCCGGGGGTGTCCCGGCCGCCGCCGCGTCAGGTGGAGCGGGGCACCCACGGCTTCTGGTGCAGGGCGCTCGATCCGGTGGGCTTCCGCGTCGGTCAGCGCACGCCGCTCACGGCGGGGAAGTGGCCGAGCGTGCAGAGCAAGCCGACCGCCCACTCCGTCGGGACGTCCCGCAGCGTGACGTTGACGGTGCTGGCGTCGTCGGCCATGGCGACCTCGCACCACACCCCGGCGCCCGTCACGTCGCCGTGCAGGTGGCGCGCGGCCTCCAGTGGCCGGGCCGGGTCCGGTGTCGCTGTCACCCCGGGGAGGCGCACACTGAGCCGCTCAGCCAGCTGGCGCCGCTGCTCCTGCTCACGTTCGTCCCGGGCGTTGAACGTGGTGATCGCGGCCAGGACGCGGTGGTAGCGCGGCAGAAGGCTGCGCTTGACCTCCCACGACAGTGTGCTCGCGGTGCGGCACGCCGCGACGGTGACCATCGGATCGTCCTGGGGTCCCCTCGGGCGGCGTGTGGCCGGGTAGTGGCCGACGGCCGAGATGCGCCGCCGTCCCCGGTGCTCGTGGGGGAAGACCCGCAGTGCGCGCCCGTCGGGGTGCCGGATGATCCGGCCCGGCGGGTTCGCGCTGTGCTCGCGGTCGACCTGCCAGCCGGGGCCTAGGGTGGCGGCCACGCGGTCGGCGGCCCGCCAGACCTCGGTGACGGTCCGGATGCTGCTCTCGACGGCGGCCAGCAGTTCGGCGAGCTCGCGGTTCCACGCGGCCATGTCCCGGACGTCGCCGATCGAGGGGGACTCGTACACCGTGATGTTGCGCTGCCACTCCTCGCCACTGCGGTGCACCGCAGCGAGCCCCGAGTACTCGGCCAGCGTCCCGTCCAACTCGGAGTTCACGTCCGCAATCCAGATCTGGCTGCCGTCGGGAAGGTCGATGTACACCCACTCGAGCACGCCGTGCCCGTCGGTGTCGTGATCGATGCCCCGCGCGTTGAGCGCCCCGATCAGGGACTCGCGAAGGCTGTCGTTGGCGCTGCAGGTCGCGGTGTGCACGCGGGACTCCTCGGGAAGGGAGCCCGCCCGGTTTGGTGCCGGGCGGGCATGGGTGGGATCGAGTGGCCGGAGGGGCGCCAACCCCTCGGACAGAAATAAATATACCACATTTCGTACCCTCTCGCGTGCTGTGTGGAGCGCGGACGGCCGGGGCACGGCACGGCTCCGCGCCCCGGCGGGGCTGCTACGTGCTGGCGGCGGCGAAGGCGTGGACGTGCGCGGTGTGCGCGTGCCGCTCGGCCTCCGCGGCCCACTTGGTGGCGTCGGCGGCGTAGTCGATGACGAACGCGGTGAGGACGAGCGGCGGCGCGGCGCGGTGGGCGGCGGCGGACTTGGCCCGGTCGGCGCACGACTGGGCCTGTTCGGCAGCGTGCCCGGCCGCGTCGGCCGCAACAGAGGACATCTCGGTGTGCACGCTGTCCGGGTCGGCCTGATGGGCGGCACGAGAGGCGTTACGTGCCTCCTCGGCGGCCCGGTGCGCCTGCATGGCGTACGCGGACGCGCGGGCGGCGGAATGGGCGGCGGGGTGACGGGCGGTGTCCTGGGCGTTGATCACGGCGGGTTCTCCTGATCGGGTCGGGGCTGGGTGTCCGGCGGGGCGGGGGATCAGCGGTGCCGCTGCTCCCTCGCAACGGCTGGGCTACCGGGGGGTGTTCAAGCGGGTGAACAGCTCGGCGGGGCTGTCGCCGGTAGCGGCAAGCTCGGATCGGCGGGCTCCCTTCCACATCCGCCACTTGTCGCCGCCCATCCCGGGCGACCACGTGAGGACGTAGGACCCTTCGGGGGTGGTGACGTCCCACCATCCCCGGGACGTCGGGGCGGCGGTCACACCGTCGGGAAGCTGCCCGGTCAGGTCGGGAACGGGCCCGTACATCCGATCGACGTACGAGAGGTAGGCCGGGGTGGGGACGATCGCCACCTTGGACACGTACGGAGCGGGGGTGCGCATGAGGGTCGACCACTCGGCGCGTGTCGCCTTCTCGGCGTCGGACATGACGGCCGCGGTCCACTGCGCGCCGGGGGCGTAGTCGAAGCCGTACCGGTCGAGGTGCCATCCGGCGGCGGTCAGCAGGCCCGGGGTCATCGCGCCGGCGGGGAGATCGCCGAGGAATATCCCGGCCGGGTCGTTCGGTCGACCGGCCGCGCCACGCTCGGTGAGGCGGGCGACGTAGGAGGAGCAGGCAGCGCCACCGGCGGTGAACAGGCGCAGCGTCGCGCCTTCCCCGGTGAGGGGGTAGCCGATGGTGATGGACGCGAGGGCGGGGCGGCTGGAGAGTTCGCCCCGGTGGGCGGCGCCGATACGGTCGGCACGGTTCATGAGGGTTCGTGCTCCTGTCGGGTGGGGTGCGGCGCGGCGGGTGCCGCGCCGCACGATGGCTTGCTGGCCTGGGTCAGCGGGCGCTGCGGCGACTGCGGGAGATTCGGGCCGTGACGACCTGCGTGATCGCGGTCGAACGGTCGATCAACAGGCGGTCGTGATAGTCGGTCAGGTCGACCGACGCGGTCGGAAGTTCGGGGTAGGCCTCCGTGTAGAAGGCGAACCACGCTTCGGCGGCGAGTCGCAGGGCCTGCCGGAAGCGGCTGAGCCGGAGGTCGATGCGGTGGCGCTCGGCGTCGGACAGGTCCCGGTCGACGTCGATGAACGACATGCCTGCGGGCCGGTCCATCGCGGCGACGGTACGGGCGGTGGACCACTGGGCGCGGGCGATAGCGGCCCGCTCAAGGGCGGTCCAGAATCCGCGCTCCGCCTCGGTGAGGGCGCGGCGGGCACCCTCGCGAAGCCATCCGTCGGCGGGCGGGATCGGGGCGAACAGGGACATGGACACGGGAGCCTCCTGGGCGGTTGGTCACGGGGCGGGATCGAGTGGCCGGGCGGGGCGCCAACCCCTCCCGACAGATAGAAGTATACCACATTTCGAGCTCGCATGGTGGCTCGCCCCCACCTGCAGGGCCGCGCTACGCCGCCGCCGACTCGGCGCGGCACTCCCCGCCGCTGTAGCGCAGCCACACGGCCCCGTCGGGCATCAGCGATGCCCACGGGCGCGCGTCGGTGGGGTGCCGCGGCCGGTAGGCCACGGCGTGCCCGGTCACCGACTCCACGATCCGCGCCCCTTCCTCGGCGGCCTGGCGCAGTGCGGCGGTGGGCCGACGGGATGCGCTCCGCTTGCGGGTCGCCGCCGGGACTCCGGCAGCCGGGTCGGGGCCCCCGCCGCGCGCGCCGGCGGAGGCCTGCGGTCGGGGCTCGACCGGATCACCGGCGGGCTCGACCTGGATCCGCGTCAGCTCGGTCTCGGCTGCACCCTCGTACTCCCCGTGGCGCTTCACCGTCCCGGCGATCCTCACCCGGGCGCCCCGCTTCGCGTGCTCCCTGGCCGACTTCGCCGCGGTGAGCGCCTTCACCGTCACCCCGCTGTCCGCCCCGTCGCCTTCGACGATCACTAGCAGCGTCGACCCCCACGCGCTCTCCACCCGCTTGGCGACGGTGACAACCCCGGTCACCTGCGCGCTCGCCCCCTCGGCGCCCAGGTGCCGGGAGGCCGCGGCCTTGGCCGCGCGGGCGGCGTCGGCGGCCATCGCCGCCCGTGCCTCCTCTTCCTGGCGTGTGGTCAACTCGCCGCCTACAGACACGATGGCGGCGAACTCGGCGGCCAGCGTCCCCTCGTCGCCACCCTCCAGCCACGACGCGAGGTCGGGCCGGTCGGCCAGCCATCCGGCCCGTACCGCGTCCGCCTGGGCTTGGGCGGCCTGGCGCTTCACCAGGGCGCGCGCCCCTGCCCGGCGCCGCGCATTCTCGCCCTGGAGCACCTTCTTCGCCGCCTCGTCCAGGCCCAGCGCGCGACCGGTGCGACCGGCCCCGCGGCAGGGGAAGCACTGGCCGCCCAGGACCCCCGCGAACTCCGGACGGAACCCGCTCGCATTGCGGCAGACCGTGCACAGGCGGGCCACCTTCCCGCCCACCAGGCTCACAAACTCGGTCGTGCGACCCGCCACCGTGACGGCCACGCAGCGCGCCGGCCCGGTCGCCTCCCGGCCCACCGGGCGGGCCGGGGCAGCGGTCACCGTGGCGGCCGTGGCGGGGACCAGATCAACCGTGGTGGTGAAAACCTCCCCGGTCGCCTCCGCGGTCGCCGTCGCGGTGAAACTCGTAGCGGACATGGGTCAACTCCTCTGTCGCTGCGCCCTATTGAGGGCTTGCGCGGTGTGCTCGGATCAAGTGGTCGGGCGGGGCGCCAACCCCTGCCGACAAAAGAAGCATACCACATTGCGATGCCGATTGGTGGCGTAAGGCTTCCCGGATCGGTGTTCGGCGTTGTCCGACGGCAGGTCAGACGCGCTTTCCGGCCTCCTCAATGTCGGCGGCGAGAGCGCGCAGAACGGCGGGGCTCGGCGGTTCGCCGGCCGCCGCCCGGTCGGCCAGGCGGCGAAGCTCGGCGCCGACCGTGGCGAGCATCGCCACCGGGGCGTCCGGCTGCGCGGCGGAGCGCAGGTTGATCCGCACCCGGGAGGTGCGGCCGGCCGGCGCCGGATCGGCCTGGGGAAGGTTCTTGCGGACACGCGACGCGGGATGGGACACGGAAGGCTCCTGTGCTCGGTCAGGGCTGAGGTGTTGCCCACCGGGTGGCGGGCACGGTGATCAAGGGTCACGGCAGGGTGATCGTCAACGACGTTCCCCCGCCACGCACGGTTAGTCCCCGCTTTCGGGCGACGGTGTGAGCGGCGCGGGCGACCTGGTCGCGCACGTGGTGCCACGGCTGGACTCCGGAGCGCTCGGCCTGGGCGCGCAGCGCTTCGGTGGCCTGCCACCAGGACAGGCTGACGAAGATACCGCCGACGTGGACGTCCACGCCGGAACCCTGCGCGCTCCACCGTCGGGCCAACGGCAGCCCGGCGTTGTTCAGTGCCACCCGCAGTTCGGCGCCCAGTTCCTCGGCGGCCCGCGTGCGGGCTTCGTTGGCGGCCATGATCTCCCGGGCCTGGGTCCGGCCGATCGGGCTGTAGTGCTCTCGGCTGCCGTTGGGGAACGTCACGGTGACCGACCCGTCCGCGTGCCGCTCGGCGGTGTTCGACGGGTGACCCGCGCGGGCCTCGACGCTTGAGCGGCGGGTCACTCCCTGGTGGCCCTGGTCGAGCGCGAACGCGAAAAGGCCGGCCTCGGCCTGAAGGATGCTCATGTCTTGTCCCAAGAAACTAGGGCGCGGCGCCCGTGGCGCCGCACAGGGCGGTCACGCGACGGCGGGGGCCTGGCCGAAGCACGCGGTGAGGATCTCGTCGGGCCACTCGGCATCGGCGCAGCGCCAGCAGTTCTCCCAGCCGATTGCGTGCGGGCAGCGCGGAGCGCGGTACGTGACGCGGACGGCGGCCGCGCCGTAGGTGTAGCGCGCGCATCGGATGTCGTCGGCGCCCTGGTGGTAGACGGTGAAAGACCCGTCGACGTTGTTGCCCACGCTCCGCACGGTTACCTCGTGCCAGGGGCCGTCCGTCCGCCGGATGCGATAGCGGTCTCCGATTCCGAGGGTGGACGGGGCCTGTGGGCCAAGGTCGGTGTTCATCTCAGTCTCCTCACTGGTCGGTGGACTTCTGTCCGGCGTCCGGATGCTGAGTCCGGTGCGTGAAACCGGGCGGCACGGCGCAGCCCCGGGCCGCTACGGGGCCTGCAGACGGGGGCGGTCGGCTGCTTCACGTGTCGTCGTAGGCCGGGGGGTGCGGTGCGCCCCCCGGGGGGATGTCAGCCGACCGGGGTCGCCTTGGCGACGCGCAGCCACCGGCTCACGTACGCGGGGGCGTCGGCGGGCCGCGTTCCCGGCCAGCGGCCACCGCTCGCGCCCTCCAGCTGCCAGGTGAGGCTCTCGGGTGCGGCGATCCGCAGCAGCCTGGTGCCCGTTCGGGTGGCAATGCGGACGGCGGCGACCGGCACGCCGAGCCGGGACCGGCCGAACCGCGCCGGGATTCCGGCGGCGGTCAGCGCGGCGACGACGTCGCGGGCCCCGTTGGCCTGCCGCTGCGCCGCGCCGTCGGCGGCCCAGTCCTGGGCCGGGGTGTCCACGGTGGCCTCGACGACGTGGGGGCCGCGCTGGCTGTTGTTGGCGAGTACGAGCCGGGTCGCACTGCGCCGGGGGCCGTCGGCCGGGCCGACCTGGACGGTGCGGACGGCGAGGATTCGGGCGGCGCGGACATAGGGGCCGGGGAAGGTGCTGGTGGCGCTGCCGTACGGGTCGGTGGGGCCGGTGTAGGTGGTCGTGGGCACGGGGGCCTCCTGGGCTTTCGGTGATCGAGTGGGCGGGTGGGCGCCAACCCCTTCCGACAGAAAGAAGCATACCACATTGAGATGCCCCCTTGGGGTGGGATTGCCACCCCAAGGGGCAACGCTTTGTGACGTCGGCCGGGCCGACGGGTCAGCCGGCGGGCGACTGGAAGGTCCAGCACCCCGCCCACGCGCGCTTCGGATCGTGCTCGGACTCGAACCGCCCGCACTGCGCGCACGACGGCCCCCACGTCTCGGGGGCGGGCACCGGCTCGCCGACGTAGACCGGGGCGGCGGACCACGGGAAGCCGCGCGGCGCGAACCGGATGGTGGCATCGGGCATCAGCAGGGCCCAGCCGTCGGGCCAGTCGATCGGGCCGGGGCGCGTCGCATCGGCCACCGCGCGGCGGACCCCGGCGGCCGACCACACCTGTGGGGCCCGGTCGTGGCCGGTGACCCGGTAGGCGTCGGCGGTCACCTGGCTCGCCGGATCCGTGATGATCACCCCCGACTCGGTGTCGGGCGTGAAGGTGACCACCGAATGGCGCCGTGACTGCCGGTAGTGGGTCGTGCCGTCCTCCTGCACGCTGGCCTCGCTGCACGGCAGGTGCGTGAGGCAGCTGCCCAGAAACCGGCGCACCTCGTCCCCGGTGCCGGCTGCGCCCCAGCCGAGCCCCCGGGAGCTGTATCCGCCGTCGCCCGTGGCGATCGTCTCGGCGTACCTCGCGGCCATGGGCAGGTCGCTCAGCAGGCGGTGCGTCTCCGGCATGGGTGTGCCCTTCTGCCATCCGATGGGCCCGAAGGCTGTGAGGCGCGCACCGGGGAGGGGGTGGTTGGGCTGGGGGGCGGTCTGCTGCGGGTTCATCGTGGTGCCTCCTGTGTGTGGAATCGGTCGGCGCGCGAGTGCGCCCCGACCGGCTGCGTGCGGTACGGACCGCCGGGCGCCCGGCGGTCCGCGAATGATGCGGGCTTACGGCTGACAGTCCGCGCAGTTGCAGTTCGGGTTCTCGGTGTGGAAGGCGCGCGTCCAGCCCTTCGCGGCCTCGATGCCGGGCTCGATGTGCTCGAACTCGCTGTGGATGGCCCCGTCACCCATCCAGACGGTCCACTCCAGTACGCCGCCCGAATGCGTGTGGACGTCGACGGCGAGATGTCCGATGTGCCAGCGCCACACGGCGTCGTTGGCGCCGAGCGTCAGGTGCGGAGGGGTGGTGATCGCGTCGGTGGGGTTCATCGTCGGCTCGCCTTCTGGGGTGGTGGGATCGAGTGGACGGAGGGGCGCCAACCCCTTCCGACAGAAATAAGTCTACCACATTGCGATGCCGACTTTCGACGGGATTCGCCCCCTGTCTCATGCGGAGTTGTCCGCCGTGCGGAGGGCGGTCCGGCGGGCCATCCGGTCGCGCTGGAGCTGACCGAACGAGCGGTCGCCCTGGCGCTTGAGCAGCCTGGGAATCCGGTTCGCGGCCATTCCGACCCTGACCGTGTCGGGATCGACGGCCAGCCGGTCATCCTCGGCCTGGTCGCGGTACCCGGCGGCTTCCAGCGCCTCCGTGGTCGGAAAGACGTCGGCGTGCCGCTGGCGCGCGAGGTCAATCAGGTGGTCCTCCTTTCCGCCGAGGCTCGGCGTGTACTCGAAGTTGGCCGGCTTGTCGGGGTCCACGATGCGCCGCATCCGGTCTACGGCCTTCGTGTAGGCGTAGAACGTCGTGCGCGGCGCGGAGCGGCAGATGCGCATCCACGCGGCGGCGTAGGCGTCGCTGTGGAAGTCGCCGGCGTCGTGGATGCGCACGACCGCGCCGACGAACTTCGGCTTCCTGAGCTCAGCGATCATCCACTGTTCCCACTCCCGCGGGGTCTCCTCCACCATCTGCAGGTTGAGCAAGTGGGCCCTGCTGACCCCGGGGAACCGGAGGTAGGAGCTTTGCGGGTCGCGGGCGTAGCAGAGCCTCGCGCACACGCCGGCCTCCGGGCATGTGACGACCTTTCGGCCGCTCGGAAGGGTGGCCTCCAGTGCCGGGGTGGTCCAGAGATAGGTCTTCCGGCCCTCGCGGTTGAGATCGCCGTTGTTGTCGGTCAGTAGATTCTTGCGAAGCTTGGTGGGGGGTGCGTCGAACAGGCCGGGTCCGGGGTCGGAGGCGCGGGAGGGCATGGCGGGGCTCCTGGGCGTGGCGGTCGATGGGGCCCCCGGGGCGACCCGGGGGCGAGCGAGGTGCGTGCCGTGCCCGCGCGGAGACGGGCACGGCGTCGGAGGGGCTGGTCAGGCCCGGGTGCGGCAGATGTGGCGGGACTTCTCGTCCGCGAGCTGTTCGGCCAACTCCTCGCCGTAGCGCGCCGCAAGGGCGTACCGCTCGTTCTTCGCCTCGCGCGGCGACATGGCGGCCCGCGCGCTCCCGAGGATCGCGCGGGCCATGTTGAGCTGCTCGTCCGTCAGTACCAGGGGGCTGGTCCCGCGCAGCTGCTGGCGCACGGCCTTGAAGTCCGCGCCCTCCAGCGGGTCCTCTTCGCCCTCGGGTGCGTCGCTGGCCAGGCTGGTCACGTACGCGAAGGCCTGGGTCAGCACGGACCGCAGCGTCACGCCCCGGAGGGAGGGGGCGGTGCGCATGGCATCGGCTTCGATGATGTGGATGATCACGGGAGTCACGTCCTGAGGGTCTTGGGATCGAGTGGCCGGGAGGGGCGCCAACCCCTCCCGACAGAAAGAAGCATACCACATTTCATGGCCGTCTGGGCGTGCGAGGCGGCCCGGTCCGGCGCTGCTCCGGGCGTGGCGGGCAGGTGCCCGGCCGGCGGCCGCCCGGAGGTGGTCCGCCCCGGGCCGGCCGCCGCCTCAACTGGGCGTCAGGGCTGATACTCCGCAGTCTCCCGCCACGCGGCTACCACGAACTCAACCGCCTCCTCCTGCCGTTCGGACAGGATGCCGTCAGGGTCCAGCCGCTGCGCCCCGTGCCGGTCCCACAGTTCGGCAAGCGTCACCAGCGCTACCTCGATGTCGGGCCGCTCGACCTGGTCCGCGACCGGGTACCCATCCATACCGGGCATGTGCCGTTCCTCCTTCTTGGATCGGGGGTGTCCTACCGGCGGGCCGGGTTCGGGGCGGCCGTCCGCCGACGCGCCGCGCGCGCCTCCTCGGCCTCGGCCTGCTGCGCCTCGCTGAGCAGCTTCACCCGCCCCGAGTAGCGCACCTGGTAGCAGTCCTGGAAGCTGTCCGACCCGTCCCGCTGGTACGCGTCGTGGATCTCCTCCAGGACCTGGAGCAACGCCATCGCCTCGCGGCCGTACGGCGCGCCGGCCGCGCGCTCGCCGTACAGGAACCGGTCGGTCAGACCGGAGACGTCCACCAGGATCCCGTAACCCGGCTCGATCCGGACCGAGATGCGAAGCGCGGCGGGGATGATCCCCCGGGCCTTGGCCTGCTTGTAGTCGGCCCGGATGCGGGCGGCCACCTGCGAATGCCGCTCGCCGTCGCTGCGCCGGAACTTGGGGCCGTAGACGGTGCGGTGCACGCTCGCCCCGCCGGCGTCGACCTCGCCGCGGCGACTGCGCCACCGGGCGTCGACGTACAGGGTCCGGTACCGGCCGGCGCCGGGGATGGGTGCGATGGTCTGCAAGCGGTAGCCGGCGGGCGCGGCGCCGCGCGCCATGGTGCGGGCCTGGTCGAACGACAGCATGGGGGAGTCCTTCCGGGGATTGGTTCGTAGGGCCGGGAGGGCGGCGGGCCCTCCCGGCCTGGGTGGTCAGCCGCGGCGCGCCTCGAACGGCGACATGGGCGGGGTGTACGGCTCAGGGCCGGTGGACGTCGTCGACCCGTCCTCGTGGACGGTGATGACGGTGCGCTGCGGACCGCGCTCCACCCGTGCCCGGCGGCGCACCTCCTCCGCCCACGCCTCATCGGTCGCCCGGTAGGCCACGGCGGCCTCCTCGGCGGCCGCCGCCCCCGCACGGTGAGCCTGGGTCAGGAGGTCGCGCAACACGGCCAGGCGCTGGGTGTCCGGGCTGCTCACCCCGGCCTCGTCGACGGTGCGCAGGATCGACGTCCACGCGCACGTGAGGTCGGACACCTGGGCATCCGGAGCGGCGGCCTCGCGGCCGTAGCCGTTGAGCGTGGGGCGGTAGTCGGCGCGCTCGGCGTCACTGAGGGCCTTGCGGCCCGCCCGGACCACCTTGGCGGCCAGCGCGCGGGCCTCGGCGAGCTCGTCCGCGCTCATCCAGGCGGCCGGGTCGCCGGACACGCGCTGCCACGCGTGGCAGCTGGTCCGCTCGGCGTGCCCGGCGTCGGCCTGCCACTGCTCACGCGACGGCCAGGTGATGGTGCGGGTCATGAAAGCCTCCAGGGGCCGGGCTCCCCAGTGGGGAGCGGGATCGAGTGGCCGGGAGGGGCGCCAACCCCTCCCGGTGAAAAGCGTCACCGGGTGTGATTCCTGCTGGCGCCGCCGTCGCGCGCGGTAGGGCACCGGCGCGACGGCGGCGGAGTGTTAGGACTGCGGAAGGTGTCCCAAGATCCGCGCGATGTCCTCGGGGTCGAGATTGCCGAAGGGCAGTTCGACCGCCTCCCAGTCCTCCCCGACCGCGCAGACGGTCAGGCTCCTGGGGGCGCTGTCACGCAGGGACCTGGAGTACGGGCCGATCTCGAACTCAAGCCGAACCCGGACGGGCTGGCGCGTTCCGCCCTGGAGCTTGCCGGTCATCAGCCGCAGGAATTCCCTGTCGCCCGCCTGGTCGAGCGGACAGGATTCCCCGCGCTTGCACGCTTCGCACGGGCAGCCGATCCAGTGGAGCGAGTAGATCTCGGACATGGCATCTCCTTGGGTCTGGTCGAGTGGCCGGGAGGGGCGCCAACCCCTCCCGACACAAAGAAGCATACCACATTTCAACGCCATCCGTGTTCGCATGGAGCCTCCGGGCAGTGCTGGCGACCGGATGGCAGACGGGGCGGGGCTGGCCCTACCGGTCCGCCACGATCTCGACGGGCATGGGGAGGCCGTAGTGGTTCGCCAGTGCCTCGATGCACCGATGGGCGGAGTTGTCGCCCATCCAGACCTCGGTTCCCTCGTGGTCGGCGATCCGGTAGGCCGCACTGGCGTGCGTCGACGTCAGGCGCATCAAGCCGCCAATGCCTTCCCATCCCTCGAAGCTGACCGCGCGAAGGAAGTCCTCCACCGGGCCGGTTCGGCGTACGAACGCCCGCGTCTGAGGCTCGGTCGGGAGTGGAACGCGCACGTAGGTCTGGGAGGTGCCGGGGTTCATGATTTCCATGCCGTGCGCACGCAGGTGCTCGCGGTCGGCCCTGATCAGCGCGTCCCACGCGTCCCGGGCCTGGCCCGCCCGGCTCGGGCGCAGGTGGTGGCCGGCCATGATGCGCTGGACCGCTACGCCTTGGTCCCACGGGGCGGCGTGCCAGCCTTCAGCCATGTCGTGGGCGGGCGGCGGGGAGAGCTCGGCCATGACGGCGATCACGGCGCGCACGTCCCACGTGGGCGCCCCGGGGGCCGGCTGGAACGGGATGTCGGCGCGCTGGCCAACCTTGGTGACGTCGTGCACGGTCTGTCTCCTTCGGTGCTCTGGATCGGGTGGCCGGTAGGGGCGCCAACCCCTTCCGACAAAAAGAACGATACCACATGTCGATGCCATTGGCGCTGGGTGTCCCGTCGTCACCGGGCCGGCCGCGGGATGACCTGGAGGGGGAGCGGTAGGCCGTACTGGTCGGCCAGCAGCGCGACGGCTCGGCCTCCGCCGATCACCCGCTGCGGGCAGACGCCACCGAGATGGTTCGTGACCTCGAACAGGCCGCGCTCCGGGCGGCCGGGAATCGGGAAATAGCGCAGGGTTCCGCCGATCCCGGGCCACTGCGGGAACTCGACGCGGCTCGTTAGGGCTGACGGTGCACCGATGCGGCGCACGGTCGCCGTGCACTGTGGCTCCGCGGGGAGGGGCACCCGTACGACCGTGCGGACGTCGTCGGCGCGCAGGATCTCCAGGCCGCTCGCGCTGAGGTGCTCGCGGTCGGTCCTGATCCACGCGTCCCACTCCCGCTGGTCCGGCCCCGGCTCGGTGGGGCGTGAGCCGTGCCCCCGGAGGATCCGTCCCACCGCCACGGCATCGCGGTGGCGGGCCACCCGCCACCCGTCGGTGCCCTCCTGGGCCGGCGGCGGGTACAGCCTGGCCATGACGCCGGCCACGGCGCGCACGTCCCACGTGGGCGCCCCGGGGAACGGCCGGAAGGCTTCGACGGCGACGGCGCGGTCGGCGGCGGACGGTGCGGACAGCTGCATGGTGGGTCTCCTCGGCATCGGGGCCGGGCGGGGCCTTCCCCCGTCCGGCGGTGCGGCCGCCCTGGTCCCGGGGGTGGGCCCCCGGGACCAGGGCGGAGCTATCAGATGAGAGCGCGCAGCGCGATCGACTCGACCGCGACTCCGTGGACGATCGCGAGCATCCGGGGGGTGTCCTCGGGCGTCGAGTAGTCAGCGCCGACCCGCACCTTGCGCGCCCGGACCTGGGTCGACCCGTCGACGGTGTAGGTGGCGAGCAGGGTGAACAGGCTGCCCGCGGCGATCGCATCTGCGTGCCGCGCCCGCGCCCGCTCGAAGATGGCCGAGCTGTCGGTGGTGGTGTGGGCCGTCGTCATGACTCATCCCTCGGGTTCGATGGCTGCATCGAGTGGTCGGGTGGGGCGCCAACCCCTCCCGACAGAAAGAAGTATACCACATTTCATGTCTGAATTGTGGTGCTCCGGGTCTTCCGGCTGTGACTGGACATCGAACCTTGCGAATGGACGCCGAATCCTGCGCGCCAGGGCGTGCGACCTGGGGCCTTGCGTCCCGGCCGGGTTCGTCAGAAGCTCCGCCTCGCAGGATTCGGTGTCCGGCGGCTCGTAAACAGCTGTGTCCGGAAGCGCCGTGACGTGCAGGTTTCGGGTGCCGGGCTCGCAAACTGTGCTGTCCGGTCACACCGGCGGATCCGACCTGCGGTCAGGACAGTTCGGGGGAGTCGAACAGGGCGGCTGGCCCGCCCGGGATGAACAGCACCGGCTGCGTCGCGGTCTCGCTCCCGAACTGGTGGGGCTGCGCCTGTGCCCACGTCGCCGGGATGTCCGGGCGGCTGGCGGCGGCGTGCTGCGCCGGCCTCCGGTACGTCTCCAGGATCATGGACAGCTCGGCGTCGGCCTGCGCCCCGGCGGGGCCCACCTGCCCGCGGTGCGCCGCGGGCCCAGGGGCGTTCTCCATTGCGAACAGCGCGTCGGGCGAATCGGATGCGGCGGGCCTGGCAGTGCGGCGGCGGCTCATGGTCGGACTCCTGTCGTGCGGTCGCGGTCGGGGTGGCCCGGGCGGGGCGAGTTCTCCCCGCCCGGGCGGTGCGTCAGAACCAGTTGGCGGGCGCGGGGGTGGCGAGGGCGTCGAAGCGGGCGCGTTCCTGCGCGGTCGCCCGCCGCCAGCGGCGGACCTTGTCCGCGAGCGGCATGTACACGGACCCCTCGACCGACTCCGTCACCCCGTCCCAACTCTCGTAGGAAAGTCCCGGGTTGTAGCGGCTCCCGGTGCCGCTGATCCGCACCGTCGCCACGCCGACGTGCGGCACGTCCCACGACACGTAGTCACCCGCGCCCCACCCGCACAGCGTCTCGCGCTCGGCCTCCAGCTCCTCCGCCCGCTTGCCCTGGAGCGCGCGGAACCCGGCCGCCAGCCGCACCAGGGCCTCGGTGCGCTGCGCCTCGTCGAGGGGGCACGGGGTGCTCGGGCGGTCCTCGGGGTCGAGCAGCTTGCAGAAGCAGATCTCGCTCACGTCGGCCATGTCGATGTGGATGGCGTCGCCGTCCTGGCGGCTGCCGACGACCGGGATGATCAGGTGGTCCATTGGCTTGTTCCTCCGGTTCGGATCGAGTGGCCGGGAGGGGCGCCAACCCCTCCCGACAAAAGAAGTATACCACATTTCCGTGCCGCAATGCGTCTGGTTTCCCCTCCTCTGCCTCGGCGGCGGCCGCAGTCGGCTACCCCGCACCCGCCAGTGCCCGCCGCGCCGGCGCTGCGCCCGGACCGAACGCCCGGGCCCGCAGCTGCTCCCACTCCTGGCACTTCACCGACTCGGCGTCGACGACCGGAACCGGCGTCCGGGCACACCGCTCCCACGTCGACCGCGACAGCTCGCCCCCGCATCCACCCGGGCACAACACGCGGAAGTCGGCCAGCGGCCCCGGCTGCGACCGCTCGAACACCTCCCCCTGCCGGTCGAACCCGATGCGCAGCCAGCCGCCCGACCGGACGGTGTACACGACGCACCGGCACCGCTCGCAGTCAGCCGACTGCGCGAACCGAACGCCCGTAAGCGTCACCGTCGACCCCTCCCGCGTCACCTCCGGCATGGGCGACGGCAGCGCCCCCACCTCCGCCCACGACTGGCCCACCTGCGCCCCCCACACCAGCGGCGGGTAGCCGGCCCCGGGCAGGGTAGGGAGTCCACTCCCGGGGCACTGGCCGTAGTGCGCGACGGCATACGGGAAGTCGTGAGCCTCGGCGACCCCATCCGCGCCCACCCCGGTGGGCATGTAGCAACGGCGGCAACGGACATCCATGACGAACCTCTTCCTCGCTCGGGCCGCGCTGCGGCCTGAGGTTCGGGGCGGCGGCCGGGCCCGATGGCCACGCCCGGCCGTGGCCAGCTGCGCCGCGCGGGCGGCGCAGCTGGCGGGCGGTCAGCCGACCAGGTCGGGGGCGTCCTTACGCGTCCGGTCGAGCATCCGCCACGCGGCGGCCCGCGCCCGGAGGTCAAGGCGCTCGTTCATCCGCTGGCGCGACTCCCGGGCCGCGAGGAACGACTTCTGCGCGGCCCGGTCGCCTGCGGCGGCGCGGGCGAGAAGACGAACGAGGGGGTCCGTGTCGGTCACCTG
Organism: Kitasatospora sp. NPDC023385; assembly: GCF_055664045.1. Lineage (NCBI taxonomy): Bacteria > Bacillati > Actinomycetota > Actinomycetes > Kitasatosporales > Streptomycetaceae > Kitasatospora > Kitasatospora sp. NPDC023385. The sequence goes on from NZ_JBVOOL010000042.1 coordinate 38,951, forward strand.
CTGCGTGCTCATGTCCCTGCTCCCTGGTGTTCGGATCGAGTGGCCGGGAGGGGCGCCAACCCCTCCCGACAAAAGAAGCATACCACATTTCAATGCCGCATGCTCCCGTGCTGCGCCCCGCATCCCGGCCGGCTTGGGGGCGCCGGAGCTGCCCCAGCCGTGGTCAGTCGACGAGCGGCATGACGGACTCATGGCGGACGTGGCGCAGCATCTCCAAACTGGGGAAGTCGGGGTACAGCTCGTAGCCCCCGCAGAACTCCAGGCAACCGCACTCCTCCGCGCGGAACACCCCGCCCCTGAGCCTCTCGACCGAACCGTTGTAGCGCACGAGCGTCCCGTCCGCGCACCGGCCCCGCCGCGTCGGCTCCGGGGCCTGGTCGACCACTGCCGGGGCGGGGTCGACCGGCAGTGGGAACCCGTGCTCCTGTCGCGCGTTGACGACCTGCGCGACGGCGTGGCGCAGCCGGGCCTGCCGTCCACCGGCCATGAAGTCGCCGGCCTGGGGGTGGTACCACTCGATGTGGACCCGCGTGCCGTGCCTCTGGAACAGCAAGCCGATGGTTCCGGCCGCGGAGTGGCTGACCTTCCAGCCGCGGACGGTAAGGCGGTGCGTCTCCTGGTCGACTCCCTCCGTGCTAAGGGTGTCGGTCAGCCACTGCCAGTCGGTCAGTTCGGCCTCGGTCATCGGGTCGAGCGTCACGGTGACATCGCCCCGTGACGTGATCGTCAGGTTGCCCGCGCGGTCCCGCTTGCTGGCACAGACGTTCCGGATGGTGACGGTGCTGGACTTCACTGCTGGTACCTCTCGGTTGCTCTGGGATGTGGGTCCGTCGGCCGGGCCGGTCCGCGCGGGGCTCCCGCGCGGACCGGCGGCACCTCAGTAGCTCTCCTCCTCGCTGGTCGCGAATGCTCCCACCGTCTCCCCCCGCTTGATGACGTGCTGGAAGCAGCGCACCGCCGCTCGCCGACCGCGCACACCGGCCCGTCGGTAGTACATGCCGTCCCAGCCGCACCGCCCCGACCCGACCACCTCGTAGGTGCCGTTCCTGGCCGCGTACAGGCTCCACCGGAGACCGGCCTCGACCTCGGCCACGAATCCCGTGGGCCAGAGGTCGCCCAGCTCGCGCTCCGGCGCGAACGCGCCCGCCGCGTGCTGCGCCCGGCGGATGCCGTCGCGCCGGTTCGGCACCTTGGCCCATTCCGCGTTGGTGGACCGGCCGTGCCGCGTGCGGTCGAAGGACTCCCACCCGCCGTCGAATCGGGTGACCAGGGTTTCGGTTCCGGCCGGGCGCTGGAGGCCTCGGGGGGCCTTGCGGCCGGCGGCGCGGGACGCGGAGCGGATCTTCATGTTCTTGATCATCGGGTTCTCCGTCTGGCTGGTGGTGGATCGAGTGGCCGGGTGGGGCACCAACCCCTCCCGACAGAAATAACTATACCACGTTACGATGCCGCTTGGAGTCACACCCCAAAGTCGCGCTGCCTACCGGCCGCCACCCGGAATGATCAACACCGGCTCGGCTGCGGCGTACGACTCGCACTCGTCGCCGACCCCCTCCGCGTCCGGCGCGCTGAGTACAACGGCAAGGGGACCGTGCGGGGTCGGGTATCCCTCGCAGCACCTGCAGCCGGGCTTGTACGGGCGCGGGACGGCCCTGAACGGCTGCTGATAGCCCATCCGCCACAAAGGCCGGCTGACGGCCGTCCTGGTCGCCGGGGCGTAGCCGATCACAAGGTCACCGGCCGCAACCTCGCTCGCTCGCGCGACCCGCACCGCCGCCGGTTCGCCCACCGGCCGCCCGCGCTCCGGGACGGTCACGACCACCGGGAAGAACTCGACCTGCTCTCCTGGCATGGATGCCTCTCCTTGTGCTGCTGGGCGGGCTGCGCGTGGGGCGCAGCGCTCTTGATCTGGGGGCGGGGCCTGCGGCCTGGGCGGCGGCCCTGACGGGCCGCCCGGTGCGCCCCCGGCGGTTGAGTCGCGGCCACCGGGGGCGGCCCGCTGAACACTGCTGTTCCTCTCATGGGCTGGACGGTTGGACCGTGGGGCCCGGGTGGGGCGGCGTCTCCGCCCCACCCGGGTGCCGGTCAGGCGGCGAGCATCAGGCGGCGGGCCTCGCGGTTCTTCTCGCTGCGCGGGTTGTAGGCGGTCAGCAGCTCGACGACCTTGGCGCGGGAGTAGCGGCGGACGGTCTTGACCACGCGGCCCCGGCCCCCCATGGTCTGGCGGGTGCGGCCCTTCTCGGTGTGCTTGATGTTCTTCCGCTTGGCGATCTTGCGCAGGGTCTCGGTGACGCTCTCGGCGGTCTTCCGGTCGACCCCGGCGGCCAGGGCGTGGGTGTTGAGCGAGCGGGCGCGGCGGTGGCAGGACTTGGCGAGCTTGGCCGCGTCCAGCGGTCGGCGGCTCGCGGCGGTGGCGCGGCTCTCCGCCGAGCGGGTGCGCAGGATCTGACGGGCGGTGCGGGCGCTGGCCTTCATGGGAGGTTCCTCTCGGTTGGTCTTGCTGGATCGAGTGGCCGGGTGGGGCGCCAACCCCTCCCGACAAAAAGAACTATACCACATCTCGATGCCCTCGGTGGAGTGTGGTGCGAGTCACATCGAGGCTCTTTCGATGCGCGCGGACTGACAGGCCGGCCTTTGCCGGGGCCCTGTGGCGGGGGCGGGCGCACTGACCGCCCCCGCCATGGCGGCTACCGTCGGCGGGCCGCGCTGACCGCGTTGAACGCCTTGTGCGTCGCCTTCACGGCCTCGGCAAGGTCCCCCATAGCTGCGCTCTCCATCGCGCTGGAGAGGCACCTGACCGCGTCGCGCGTCCGGAACTTGCGGACGTCGTAGCTCCCGGTCGCCACCCGTCCGAGCACATCACCTGCAACCCTGTTGAACTCGGCAACGGCGGCCCGCACATCCTCCGGGCGCTCGGACACCACCTCGCCGAAAGGAATTCCAATCCGTCCGGACGCTCCGCGCTGCACGGTGTCAAGGGCCTTGATAACGGCACGGGCGGTGCCCGGAAAGAGGAATCGGAATTCGGCGGCGGCGTCGGTCATTTGCTCTTCTCCTGGATTTCGAAATGGTGGGATCGAGTAGCCGGGCGGCGGGCCACCGCCGCCCGGCCTGGTAGTGCTACGCGGCCAACTCGTGCGCGGGGGTGGCCGGGAGGGCGAACAGCTCCGGCTGGGTGAAGTCCTGGGGCGGGGCGAGCTTGGCGACCGCCGCCGTAACGGTGGTGGTGCGGACCGACATCGGGAGGAGGGATGCGATCCCGCGCGGGTCGTGGGTCTCGCGCCACATGGCGTACAGAACGAGGTCGCGCTTGCGGCGGGCGTCGGCCAGCGCGGCGCGGGCGGACTGGAAATCTGCCTCGGCGTTGGACGCCTCGATCAGAAGCTCGGGAGCGATCTCCACGGGACACCTCCGGGTAGTGAATGGATCGAGTGGCCGGGTGGGGCGCCAACCCCTTCCGACAGAAAGAACACTACCACATCGTGATGCCGCTTGTCCGGCACCTCGGGTTCGGTATGGGGTTCGGCACGCGGGTCGGCTCGGGCTTCGGTTCATGGTTCGGTTCGTGGGTCGATACAGCAACCGGCCCCAAGGTTGAGAACGGGTGATAGTCCAAGGTCAGGAGGGGTGCGGGGCCGTTCTCACCACCCCGACTTACCTGTCTGTGCCCCCTGCTGCTTGTGGTGGTGGTTGGTGTGGTGGGGGTGGGGTTGGGGGCGTTGGTTGGTGTGTGGCCGGTCGCTGCGCTGTGCTTTTTTCTCTGCGTCCGCCTGGTGGCGGCCGCGTGGGTGTGGTGGGGGGGTTGGGGCGTGGGTGGGTCTTGGTGGGGCTGTGGGTGGGGTTCTGAGGGTGTGTGGGGTGGTGCTGGGTGGTTGTGGTGGTGGGTCTGGTTGTGGTGCTGCTGTGGGTGGTCGTCGTCTTGGTCCTGCGCGGTGGTGGTGGTCGCGGTGCTGGTGGTGTGGCTTGGTCGGTGGTGGTTGGTGGGTCTCGGCTTGGGTTGTTGGTCGGGGTTGTCGTGGTGGTCCTGGTCGTGGTTGTCGGTGGTGGCCGGGTTCGGGGGCTGGAGGTTGTCGTCCTGGCGGGGGGTGGGTGGCCGACCACGGGTCGGCCGGCTTGGGGGTGGTGGTTGGTCCGGACAGAGGGTGGTGGGTGGTGGGTGTGGGGTGGTTTTTCTGGGGTGTTTTCGGGTGGTGTTGTTCGGGGTGTTTTTCCGGGGGTGGTTCCGAATTCCTGGGGTGTGTTTGTGCGGGTGTTTCCGGTTGGCGGGGTGGGTTTTTGACGGTGGGTTTGGGGGTGTTGTTGTCGGCGGTGTTGTTCGGCCCGGAGGGCCGGTGGGTGGGGGAGGGGTGGGCCGGAGGCCCGGGGTTTGGTCTGGTCCTCTCGGTCTGGACCACTTGCTCCCTGCACTGGTCTAGTCCCATGAGGTCTATACCACTTAAAACTGACGTCTCATCAGTATTACTTGACGCTGAGTCAGTCTTGCGCCACACCCCCGCCGAGTCCGGCCACCCGCTACACTGAACCCATGAACACAACCCAGCGCGGAGCGCCCACCCCACAAGCCTCTGACCAGCACAAACACAACCCGCACCCCACCACACACCCACTCCAACACCCCGCACCCCGGAGGGGTGCTCCGCGCTCCTCAGCTCCGCTGCGGAGCAGCGGAGCAACGAACCGCCGCGTAGCGGCGGCGCGGCGCGGCTCCGGAGGAGACCGGCGCGC